>NZ_LLZI01000242.1 GCF_001509485.1 Streptomyces sp. NRRL F-4489 | reverse complement strand
TGTATAAGAGACAGCCCCCTCCACCGACGACCTCTCCGCCCCCCTCTCCCTCGTCACCGGTGCCACCCGGGGCATCGGCCGGGAGCTGTGCCGCCAGCTCGCCGCGCTCGGCCACACGGTGCTGCTCACCGGGCGGTCCGAGGAGGCCGCCCGGCGGGTGGCCGCGGAGTTGCGGGACGCGGCCGGGCCCGGCACCGCGGATATCCGGCCGCTCGTGCTGGACGTCACCGACGACGGCAGCGTCGCCCGCGCCGCGGCCCGGGTCGCCGACGCCTTCGGCCGGCTGGACGTGCTGGTCAACAACGCGGGCGGGACGTACGACACCTGGCAGCGGGCCGTCACCGCCGACCTGGCCGTGGTGCGGGAGGCGGCCGAGACCAACCTCTACGGGCCGTGGCGGACGGCCCTCGCCTTCGCGCCGCTGCTGCGCGCCTCCGCCCACCCCCGGCTCGTCAACGTCTCCAGCGAGGGCGGTTCGCTGACGAACATGGGCGGCGGCACCCCCGCGTACTCCGCCTCCAAGGCCGCCCTCAACGCGCTGACCCGGATGCTCGCCGCCGAGCTGCGGGCCGACGGCGTACTGGTCAACGCGGTCTGCCCGGGCTGGGTGGCCACCGACCTGGGCGGCCCGGGCGGCCGGCCGGTCGCCGAGGGCGCGGCGAGCGTCCGCTGGGCGGCGACGCTCCCGGACGACGGCCCCACCGGCGGCTTCTTCCGCGACGGCCGCCCGCTGCCCTGGTAGCGAGAGGCGGCAGCCCCGTAAGCGCCCGGCCCCCGGCCGTAACCCCCCTTGTCCGGACAATGTGACCTCCGGACTTCCCGTCATCTGTGCGGGCGGATACGCTCGCGCCCGTGGGGAAACGCGAGACACCGACCGCGGGCGCCCAGGGCCCCGTCCAGTTCAGCGTGGACCGGAGCAGTCCGGTTCCGCTGTACTTCCAGCTGTCCCAGCAGCTGGAGGCCGCCATCGAGAACGGCCGGCTGGCCCCCGGCAGCCTGCTCGGCAACGAGATCGAACTGGCCGGCCGGCTCGGCCTGTCCCGGCCCACGGTCCGCCAGGCGATCCAGTCGCTGGTCGACAAGGGGCTGCTGGTCCGCCGCCGGGGCATCGGCACCCAGGTCGTGCACAGCCAGGTCAAGCGCCCGCTGGAGCTCAGCAGCCTCTACGACGACCTGGAGGCGGCCGGCCAGAAGCCCGCCACCCGGGTCCTGCTGCACACCACCACCGAGGCGGACGCCGAGGTCGCCGCCGCGCTCGGGGTCGCCGAGGGCGATGAGGTCGTCCTGGTCGAACGGCTCCGGCTCGCCCACGGCGAACCGGTCGCCCACCTCCGCAACCACCTCCCGGCCGGCCTGCTGCCGCTGGAGACCGCCGCCCTGGAGGAGACCGGCCTGTACCGCCTGATGCGGGCCGCCGGGATCACCCTGCACAGCGCCCGCCAGGCGATCGGCGCCCGCGCCGCCACCGCCGAGGAGGCCGCCCGGCTCGACGAGGCCGAGGGTGCCCCGCTGCTCACCATGCGGCGCACCACCTTCGACGACACCGGCCGCGCGGTGGAGTTCGGCTCGCACGTCTACCGCGCGTCCCGCTACGCCTTCGAGTTCCAGCTCCTGGTCCGGCCCTGACCGGTCCGCCGCGGACGGGCCCGGGACGGACGGCCCCCGGACAGAATGTTCGGACAAACCCTTGACGCCGCCCCGCGCGCGCCGTTGGATCTCCTCCAGCCGCAATCCGGCGGCGGGGGAGCGAAGGCGGTCCACCATGAGCTGCGTCGGCACGGCCCGGCCCGGAGCGATCCGGACCCCGGGCGCGCGCACCCTTACCACCCGGCACCTCTCCACCGGGGCCGGGACCCCATGAATCGGTACAGAACGCCGGTAACCGATACTTGGTCGGTTGCCCGGTCCGGCCCGCCGGCACCGCGGCGACAGCAGACAGACCCGGGACAGCGACAAGAGCGGGAAAGGCAAGTCCTCGTGGCAAGGGTTCGAAGAAGAGGACGCGTCGTGGGCGCCGCGCTGGCGGCGGCGGTGCTCGGCGCCTCCCTGGCGGGGTGCAGCAGCACCGGGGGCAAGCGCGCCGAGGAGGAGCGCGCCGCGCAGACCGCCGGCGGCCGGGCCGCCGTGCACACCCCCCGGTGGACCGTCGCGATGGTCACGCACTCCGGGGACGGCGACACGTTCTGGGACATCGTCCAGAAGGGCGCCCAGCAGGCCGCCGTCAAGGACAACATCAACTTCGTCTACGCGCATGACAAGGAGGCCCAGCGGCAGAGCCAGCTGGTGCAGTCCTATATCGACCAGAAGGTCGACGGGCTGATCGTCTCGCTGGCCAAGCCGGACGCGATGAAGGACGTGGTGCGGAAGGCCGAGCGGGCCGGGATACCGGTGATCACGGTGAACTCCGGCGCCGAGGAGTCCAAGGCGTTCGGCGCGCTCACGCACGTCGGCCAGGACGAGAGCGTGGCCGGCGAGGCGGTCGGCGAGGAGCTGACCAAGCGCGGGAAGAAGAAGGCCCTGTGCGTGCTGCACGAGCAGGGCAACGTCGGCCACGAGCAGCGCTGCGACGGGGCCGCCAAGACCTTCAAGGGCACGATGGAGAAGCTGTACGTGGACGGCACCAACATGCCGGACGTGCAGGCGTCCATCGAGTCCAAGCTCCAGGCCGAACCGGACATCGACGCGGTGGTCACCCTCGGCGCGCCGTTCGCCCCGACCGCCGTCAAGGCCCGGGAGCAGGCCGGCAGCAAGGCCGAGGTGGACACCTTCGACCTGAACGCGCAGGTCGCCGGCGGCCTCAAGGACGGTTCGCTGGGCTTCGCGGTCGACCAGCAGCCCTACCTCCAGGGCTACCAGGCCGTCGATCTGCTGTGGCTGTACAAGTACAACGCCGATGTGCTCGGCGGCGGCCGCCCGGTCCTCACCGGACCGCAGATCATCACCAAGGACGACGCCGCGGCGCTCCAGCAGTACACGCAGCGGGGGACCCGATGAGCGCGGCCGGCGCCCCCGCGCGCCCCGCGCCCACCGGGAGCGCGGGCGACGAGCGGCTGGTACGGCGCTCCCTGGCCCGCCGCCTGATGGGCCGCCCCGAGCTGGGCTCGGTGGTCGGCGCGCTGGCGGTGTTCGTCTTCTTCTCCGTGGTCGCCGAACCGTTCCTGCGGCCGGCCAGCCTCTCCACGGTCCTGTACGCGTCCTCGACGATCGGCATCATGGCCGTCCCGGTGGCGCTGCTGATGATCGGCGGGGAGTTCGACCTCTCGGCCGGCGTGATGGTGGTCAGCTCGGCGCTGGTCTCGTCGATGGTCAGCTACCAGATGACCGCCAACACCTGGGTCGGCGTCGGGGTGTCCCTGCTGGTCACGCTGGGTTTCGGCGCGCTGAACGGGCTGCTGCTGACCCGGACGAAGCTGCCCAGCTTCATCATCACGCTGGGCACCTTCTTCATGCTGACCGGCCTGAACCTCGGCTTCACCAAGCTGATCAGCGGCACCGTCTCGACCAAGTCCATCGCCGACATGGAGGGCTTCGGCTCGGCCCGCGCGGTCTTCGCCTCCCACCTGACCGTGGGCGGTGTGGACATCCAGATCACCATCCTGTGGTGGCTGGCGCTGGTCGCGGTGGCCACCTGGATCCTGCTGCGGACCCGGGCCGGCAACTGGATCTTCGCGGTGGGCGGCAACGCCGACGCGGCCCGCGCGGTCGGCGTCCCGGTCGTCCGCACCAAGATCGGCCTGTACCTCGGCGTCGCGTTCGCCGCCTGGATCTCCGGCCAGCACCTGCTGTTCTCGTACGACGCGATCCAGTCCGGCGACGGGGTGGGCAACGAGTTCCTGTACATCATCGCGGCGGCGGTCGGCGGCTGCCTGATGACCGGCGGCTTCGGCTCGGCGATCGGCGCCGCGGTCGGCGCGCTGCTGTTCGGCATGGCCAGCAAGGGCATCGTCTACGCGCAGTGGAACCCGGACTGGTACAAGTTCTTCCTCGGCGCGATGCTGCTGCTCGCCACCCTGCTGAACGCCTGGGTCCGCAAGCGGGCGGAGGAGACGTCATGACCGCGCTCGTCGCCCTCGACGGCGTCAGCAAGTTCTACGGCAACGTCAAGGCGCTCACCGGGGTGTCCCTGGAGGTGCACGCCGGGGAGATCACCTGCGTCCTCGGCGACAACGGCGCCGGCAAGTCCACCCTCATCAAGATCATCGCGGGGCTGCACCAGCACGACGCCGGCAGCTTCCGGATCGAGGGCGAGGAGACCCGGCTCGGCTCCCCGCGCGAGGCCCTGGACCGCGGGATCGCCACCGTCTACCAGGACCTCGCCGTGGTGCCGCTGATGCCGGTGTGGCGGAACTTCTTCCTCGGTTCCGAGCCCACCACCGGTGCCGGCCCGTTCAAACGGCTCGATGTGCGCACCATGCGCGAGACCACCCGCGCCGAGCTGCTGCGGATGGGCATCGACCTGCGCGACGTAGACCAGCCGATCGGCACCCTCTCCGGCGGCGAGCGGCAGTGCGTCGCGATCGCCCGCGCGGTGTACTTCGGCGCCAAGGTCCTCGTCCTGGACGAGCCGACCGCGGCGCTCGGCGTCAAGCAGTCCGGCGTCGTCCTGAAGTACGTCGCGGCCGCCCGGGACGCCGGCCTCGGCGTGGTGTTGATCACCCACAACCCGCACCACGCCTACCTCGTCGGCGACCGCTTCGTCCTGCTCAAGCGGGGCACGATGGCCGGCAGCCACCTCAAGGCCGAGATCGAGCTGGAGGAGCTGACCCGTCAAATGGCGGGCGGCAGCGAGCTGGAACAGCTCAGCCACGAACTGGCCCGGACGGCCCCCGGGGAGTTCCCCGGAGGTCACCGGCCCGGGTGAACCCCGCCGCGCCCTCCGCCGGCTCCGCGCCGGTGGGGGGCGTGCCGCCCGGCACCGCGGTGCGCCGGACGGCGCGGGTGATGCACAATCGCACCGGACCATCCGCCGAGGCCCCCGGCCTCCCCGAGACCCGCAGGGACGAGACGACTCTTGCGCGCACGCAGCCGCGAAGACCGTGACGGCAGCCGGTACGGCTGTCCCGGCCGCCGCCCCGGCAGCCGTACCCGCGACCAGGTCCGAGGGGTGAGCCGATGAGCATGTACCGCGACCGGACGCACCGCGGGACCGCCCGCGCCACCGTCCTGCGCACCGTCGGCGCCCGCGAGCGCCGCTCCCACCTCACCGCCCCCCGGGTGCCCACGGTCGGTATCGACATCGGCGGCACCAAGGTCATGGCCGGTGTGGTGGACGCGGACGGCACCATCCTGGAGAAGGTCCGCACCGAGACCCCGGACAAGTCCAAGAGCCCCAAGGTCGTCGAGGACACCATCACCGAGCTGGTCCTGGACCTCTCCGACCGGCACGACGTCCACGCGGTGGGCATCGGCGCGGCCGGCTGGGTCGACGCCGACCGCTCCCGGGTGCTCTTCGCGCCGCATCTGAACTGGCGCAACGAGCCGCTGCGGGACCGCCTCGCCGAACGCCTCGCGGTCCCGGTCATGGTCGACAACGACGCCAACACCGCCGCCTGGGCGGAGTGGCGGTTCGGCGCCGGCCGCGGCCAGGACCACCTGGTGATGATCACCCTGGGGACCGGCATCGGCGGCGCGATCCTGGAGGACGGCGCCGTCAAGCGCGGCAAGTACGGGGTGGCCGGCGAATTCGGCCATATGCAGGTCGTCCCCGGCGGCCACCGCTGCCCGTGCGGCAACCGCGGCTGCTGGGAGCAGTACAGCTCCGGCAACGCCCTGGTCCGCGAGGCCCGCGAACTGGCCGCCGCCGACTCCCCGGTCGCGTACAACATCATCGAGCGGGTCGGCGGGCGGATCGGCGACATCACCGGCCCGCTGATCACCGAACTGGCCCGGGAGGGCGACGCGATGTGCGTCGAGCTCCTCCAGGACATCGGCCAGTGGCTGGGCGTCGGCATCGCCAACCTCGCCGCCGCCCTGGACCCGTCCTGCTTCGTCATCGGCGGCGGGGTCAGCGCCGCCGACGACCTGCTGATCGGCCCGGCCCGGGACGCCTTCCGGCGCCACCTCACCGGCCGCGGCTACCGCCCCGAGGCCACCATCGCCAAGGCGCAGCTCGGCCCCGAGGCCGGGATGGTCGGCGCCGCCGACCTCGCCCGCCTGGTGGCCCGCCGCTTCCGGCGCGCCAACCGCCGCCGGGTCGAGCGCTACGAACGCTACGAACGGGCCGGCCGCCGATGACCGAACCCGAACCGCAGACCGTGAGCGACGAGCACCCGGGCCCGCCGCCCCGCCCGCGCACCCGCCGGCCGTTCCTGATGGCGCTGGTGATCTTCCTGCTGATCACCATCCCGGCCGGCTACATCGTCATCTCCGCCGAGCAGAGCCGCGACAGCGGCGAGGACAAGGAGGCCGAGGCCGCCGCCACCGGCCTGACCAACGCCTTCCCCTCCCGGCTCCAGCAGCGGATCTACAACGTCCCGGTGCCGCTCGGCTCCACGCCGGTCTACTACTACGAGACCAACTCCTGGGAGACCAGCTCGCTGTTCGTGCAGTTCCGCACCAACGACTGGGGCCTGGACAAGTATCTGGCGGCCGTCGGCACCAGCACCGCCGCCCTGAAGAACGGCGCGATCACCATCCCGCCCGCGCAGGCCGCCAAGGTCGGCTGGGACTTCAACCCCGACTGGCCCTGGCGCGGCACGACGGTCAACCGCCCGGCCCCGCAGCCGTCCCAGCGCATCGTCGTCAACTACGACGAGCCGGGGCACCCCGTCGTCTACACGGTGTCGACCGTACGGTTCTGAGCCGTCCCCGGCGGGCCGTCCCCTGCCGGGCCGCCGCACCGCCTCGCCCGTACGGCACTGAGCCCGCCCCGCCGGGCCGCCGCCCTGCCTGCCGTGCCCTGCGTTCCCCTGCCCGCGCGACGCCGCGAGCGCCTCATGCCAGGGGCATAACCAACAGGCATGTGCATGATGATCAATGTGTCTTGGACGGCTGACCTCCGCTTCTGCATAGTTGAGGCATCGGCACCGCCCGCGGTGCCGGACTCCGTAGAGGTTGGACCCCCCTCACCTGTCGGCCGCCGGAACCCATCGGCGTGCCGAGGATTGGCCACCATGCCTGCGACGACCGCCCCCTTCAACGCGCATATGGACCGTGTGCTCGCCCCGGCCCGCGACCTCCCGGCCAACTCCCGCATCCTGGACGCCGGTTGCGGCCGCGGCGATGTCGCGCGGTGGCTGGCCGAGCAGGGCCACGACGTCCTGGGCGTGGACACCGACCTGGCCCCGGAGCTGCTCACCGACCGCCGCCCGCACGGCGGGGGAGCGCTGGCCCTGCGCCGCCAGGACCTCCTCACCCTGCCGGCCGGCACCCCGTACGACGCGGTACTGCTGCTGGGCGTCCTGCACTTCGCCGGCAGCGCCGCCGGTGTCACCGCGATGCTCCGGCACGCCACCGCGCTGGCCGGCCCGGCCGCCCCGCTGGCCCTGAGCTGGATCTGCGACGAGGTCCCCCTGGTCTACGAGGAGGGGTACCTGCCGGGTCGGCAGGAGGTCAACGACGCGCTGGCCGTGCTGGGTTGGCGGCCCGCCGAGATGTGGGACCGCGACGTCAGCCACCGCCACGGCGGACTGCCGCAGCACGACCACCGGATCGTCTACGGCGTGTGGTACCGCGCCTGACCTCGTCCGCGGGGGCGTGACGGCGCCGGCCCGATGCCTGGCGCTCCGCCCCGACCGCACGGTACGCGATGCGCGTACCGCCCCCCACACGCGTGGCACCGGGCCGCCCCCGACCCTTCCGCCGGGCCTGCCGCCCCGCAGCGGCGCCTGCCGTCAGCGGCACCGGCCGCCCCCACGCGTCCCCAGACTCCCTCCGCCCGAGCGGAGGGACGTTCCAGCACGGCGGCCGGACCCGCCGTCCGCCGTGGTCCCCGAAGGGACGATCCCCCGCGCGCACCGCCGTGGTGCGCCGTCGACGAAAGGAACTCCCATGACCCACACCCTCGTTGAGCGTGCCCCGGAGAGCGCGGTCCGTCCGGCGCTGATCCAGAACGGCAACGACCCCAAGCACTACAGCCACTCCGGTGTCTCGCTGGTCGAGCGCGCCCCGGAGAGCGCGGTGCGTCCGGCGCTGATCCAGAACGGCAACGACCCGAAGCACTACAGCCACTCCGGCGCCTCCATCTGATCCTGGCCCACCGGCGTGCCGTGGCCCCGTTGCGGGCCACGGCACGTCCCCACCGTCCCCACCGAGGAAGCAAAGGGTCCACCGCGCCATGTCCGCCACCGCACCCCCAGACACCCCGCCCGTCTACGCCCCCCATCCGCAGCTGCTGATCCACCCCGTCACCCTGGACGGGGAGCGGGTGATGGCGGCCGAGACCAGTTCGGCCACCCCGCCGCTGATGCTGCGCGACCCGCGTGTCGCCCTCGCGCTGTCGGTGCTGCCCGACACCGGCGGTACCCGCGAGGAGATCCTGGCGCTCTGGCGCGGCGAGGAAGCCCTGGCGCCGCTCGCCGAGGACCTCTGGGAGATCGTCCTCGCCGAGGAACTCCTGCTGCCCGCCGACCAGTTGCCGCCCACCGCCGCCGCGTGGCGCGACTACGGCTGGGCGGAGGCGTACCGCTTCCACGCGTCCACCCGCGACTACCCCTTCCTGCAGATGGACCAGGAGGGCGCGTTCGATCTGGACGACGCGCGGATGGCGGAGTACATCGCGGTCAGCAAGCCCCCCGAGATCACCCTGACCCTCCCCTGCGACACCGGCGTGGAGCTGCGGAAGGTCGGCGCGGACGAGTCCGCCGACGCGATGCTGGCGGCGATGACACCCGGGCAGCGCCGCGGCCGGGAGGGCCTGAGCCTGCTGATGGACGTCTGCTTCGGCGAACGCACCCGGCGCCCCTTCGCCGTCCAGGGCGACTTCCTGCGCAAGGCGGTGCCCTCCGGCGGCGCCCGGCACCCCACCGAGGCGTTCCTCGTCCTGTTCGACGACGCGGTGGCGCCCCCCGGGGTGTACCACTACAACGTCGAGCACCACCGCCTGGACCTCGTCCGCCCCGGGCAGCACCGGGACGCCTTCCGGCACGCCAGCTTCGACCTGTTCGACAAGTTCCACCAGGAGCCCTACGGCCTGCTGGTCTTCTGCTCCCTCGCCGAGCGCGCCATGTGGCGCTACCGCGACGCCCGTTCGGCCCGCGCCCTGTTCATCGACGTCGGCCACACCCTCATGGCCTACCGCACCGTCATCCACCGACTGGGAGTCGGCGGCTACACCTACCAGAAGTTCCACGACCGCGAGATCGCCGACCTCCTCGGAATCGATGGGGAACGGATGATCCCTCTCTTCCTCGGGACCCTCGTATGACCGCTACCGCACCGGCCACGCACGACACCGACACTCAGGCAGTGGACGAGCCGGGCGCCGTTCCCGAGCTGCCGCGGACGCTCGTCACCTCGCCGCTGTTCTTCGCCCACGAACGGCAGGGCGGCCAGGTCAGCGCCCTGGGCCTGTCCCGCCGCGAGCGGCTGCGCGCCCTCCACCCGCGCGCCTGGGACCTGCTGTACTTCTTCCTCGACCCGCGCCCCGCCACCGAGGCCACCGACGCCGGATACCACCCGGACGAACTGGCCCAGGCGCTCGCCGCCGGACTCCTGGAGGACGCCGGGGCGCCGCGCACCCGCGATATGTTCCGCTGGGAGGACCACCGCTGGTCGCGCGCCGCCTACGCGCTCTACTCGCAGCTGGACCTGCCCTACACCGAGCCCGTCGAGGAGGGCCACCGGCTGCCCGCCCTCTCCGACCTGCGCCGCGAGGAGATCAGCCGCTTCCAGAGCGACCGGCCCTACCCGCCGCGCTTCCGCGTCGAGCCGAAGGCCGTCCACCCGCTGCCCGCACCGGCGGAGCCGTTCGTCCAGAGCCTGGACTCGATGCTCGCCCGGCGCAGCGCCCGCAAGTTCGCCGCCACGCCCGTCACCCTGGACGACCTGGGCGCGCTGCTGTACCACAGCGCCGCCAACGTCCGCATGGCGGAGGACTCCAAGGCCGGCGGCGACCCGTACTACCTGCTGAACTCCTTCTACACCTGGCTCCAGCTCTACGTCGTGGTGCAGGGCGTGGAGGGCGTACCGCGCGGGGTGTACCAGTACGACTTCGCCGAACACGCCCTGCTGGAGACCGGACTGGCCCCGGACGACGCGGAGATCGCCGCCACCATCCAGGGGCAGAACTGGATCGGCGGCGGCGGAGTGAGCCTCTACGTCACCGTGCAGTGGGAGCGCTACCAGTGGCTCTACCGCCACTCCCGCGCCTACCTCAACCTCCTCATCCAGGTGGGGGAGTTCGCCCAGGAGGTGCTCCAGGCGGCCTACCAGCTCGGCCTGGTCGGCTGGCTGACCCCGGCCGTCGCGGAGAGCCGGGCCGCCCGGATGCTGGGCCTGGACCAGGTGCCCGCGGACGCCGACGCGATGTACTACCTGAAGCTGGGGTACCCGCGGTGAGCGGCGCGGCACCGGCCGGCGCGGTGCGCCTGTGGCCGGCCGGCGCCGGGGACGGCTCCCCGGCCCGCGCCTGGCGGTTCCGGAGCCGCGGGGCTGACCTGCTCCGCACCGCCGAGGAGCTGACCGGGCGCCGGCTGGCGGTGGTACGGGACGTGACCGTGGGCATGCCCGGCGACGACGGCGAACTCGTCGCGCAGCAGGGCGACTTCTGGTTCCACACCGACGCCACCTTCCTGCCCGAGCCGCCGCACTGGATGATCATCGCGGTCCAGGAGGCGCACGCCGGCGGTGAGCTGGAACTCCTGCCCAGCGAATTCCTCGACACCGAGGCGCTGTCGGCCGAGGCCACCTACCTCACCCCCGACGGCGCGGTCCACACCCCCGTGTGGGAGCCCCTGCCCGGCCCGCCCGGCACCGGACGGCTGCGCTACCGCGAGGACCGGATGCTGGCCGGCGGCGACGCCGCGGCCGTCGACCGCGCGCAGCAGGCCGTGTCCGACGCCGCCGCGCACGCCCTCACCGTGGGCGCGCTCGCGCCGGGGGAATGCCTCCTGGTGGACAACTGGACCGTGCTCCACCGGCGGCGCACCTTCACCGGGCGCCGGGTCATCCGCCGCCTCTGGCTCGACGAAACGGGCTGACCACCGGCCCCTGAGCGCGTCATAGGGCCGTGCCCGCGGCAGCGGCACGGCCCCGCGCCCGGACCGCGCCCGGACCGCGCCCGGACCGCGCCCGGACCGCGCCCGGACCGCGCCCGGACCGCGCCCGGACCGCGCCCGGACCGCGCCCGGAGCCGACCGGCAGACAGGGAGAACGCACGGCCCATGAGCGCCACCGACCGCACCACCGAGCCCCCGCCCGCGCTGCTCGCGCCGCTGCGGGCCCGCGGCTTCCGCTACCTGGCGATCGGCCAACTGGTCTCCAGCGCGGGCAACGCCATGTACAAGATGGCGCTCTCCTGGCTGCTGGCGGCCACCACCGGTGCGGACGGCGCCCTCATCGGCCTGCTGGCCGTCTTCCAGTTCGCCCCGCTGCTGCTGTTCAGCGGCACCGGCGGCGCCCTCGTCGACCGCCTCCCGCGCCGCCCCCTGCTGCTGACCACCCAGAGCGCCCAGGCCGCCCTCAGCCTGGCCATGGCCGCCCTGGCCTTCGCGGGCACCGCCCGCACCTGGCATATCTACGCCCTGACCTTCGCCTCCGGCCTGGTCACGGTCGTCGACAACCCGGCCCGGCAGCGCTTCCTGACCGACCTGGTGGGGGAACGGGGACTGGCCGGGGCCCTGGGCCTGTACTCCGCGCTGCTCAACCTCGGGCAGATCGGCGGACCGGTCCTGGCCGGCCTGATCGCCGGCCGGGCCCACCTCGGCTGGGTCTTCGCCGCTGACGCCGTGACGTTCCTCTTCGTCGCCGCCGTCGTGCTGCGCACCCCCCGGCCGCCGCGCCCCGCCCGCGCCGCCGCGGCCCCGCCGCGCTCCGGCGGGCTGCGCACCGGCCTGCGCGAGGTGCGCGGCAACCGCCACCTGACCGCCGCCATCGCGGCCTCCGTGATCGTCGGCGCGGTCGGCGTCCAGTTCACCGTCACCAACACCCTCATGGCGTACCGGGAGTTCCACCTCGGCCCCACCGGCTTCGCACTGCTCCCCACCCTGATCACCGCCGGCTGCCTGCTCGGGGCGCTGCTGG
The DNA here is from genome assembly GCF_001509485.1 of Streptomyces sp. NRRL F-4489. Classification (GTDB taxonomy): domain Bacteria; phylum Actinomycetota; class Actinomycetes; order Streptomycetales; family Streptomycetaceae; genus Streptomyces. The sequence continues at coordinate 45,725 of NZ_LLZI01000242.1, read as the reverse complement.
CCGGCCGCCACCCCCGGCCCGGCGGCACCACCGCCCTCCTGGCCGCCGCCGGTACGGGCGTGGCGAGCCTGGCCACCGGCCTCGCCCCCAGCTACCCGGTCTTCGCCGCCCTGATGGTGCCCACCGGCTGCGTGTCGATGTTCTTCACCACCACGACCGCGGTCTGCCTCCAGCGCGAGGCCGCCGAGCAGGTACGCGGCAGGGTCCTGGCCGTCCAGACCGTCGCCTTCTACGGCGGCGGCCCCCTCGGTGCCTTCCTGGTCGGCCTGTGCGGCGACCACCTGGGCCCCCGCGGCGCCCTCCTGGCGGCGGGCACCGTGACCGTCCTCCTGAGCGCCGGCTTCCTCGTCCGGCACCGCCGCCCGGCGCGGGGCGGCGGTCAGGACCCGCCGCCCGGCCCTCCGGCGCCGCTCAGGACCAGCTGAAGACGAACGGGGCGCCGGCCGAGCGCGTACCGTCCGGGCCGACCGCCACGACGTCGAGGGCGGTGGACGTCTCGCCCTGCTGGTCGAGCCGGTCGACGTAGTAGACGGTGTTGGGCGTGCCGCCCAGGTAGACCGGTGTCGCGTTCTGCCCGCGGCGGTACACCTCGTAGTGGTGCACCTCCGGTTCGGGGGCCGAGGGCGTCCACGCCAGGCGGAGGCCCTTGCGGCCGTCGGCCAGCGGCACGGTGCCGAGGTTGCGGACGTTCGCCGGGGCGCCGGGCGTCCCGAACGACCCGTCGTGGACGGCGAGTTGACCGACGTTGATCGCATAGCTGTCGACCGCCGCGGTGGCGGACACCTGCAGCGCGAGCTGGACGACGGTCCGGTTGGCGTAGCCGGCCAGGCTCACCGTCTTGGTCTCCCAGTCCGCCGACGCGGTGCTGCCGAGGTCGATGGTGGTGAACGTGGTGGGCGTGTCGGTGAAGGCCAGGGCGAGCCGGAGGTGCGTGGCGCCGGCGGCCGGGGTCTTCAGGGCCACGGTGACCTTGCTGGCCGAGGTGAGCGGCAGCCGGGTCTGGTACAGCCGCACCGTGGCCGGCTTGTTGGCGGTCAGCTTGCCGCTCAGGCGCAGACTGGTGCCGCCCTCGTAGGCGTCGGTGAAGGACAGCGACGGCTGGACGCCGGCGTCCGAGGGCTCGACGACCCACCGGTACGTCGGGAGGACGTCCTGGAGGGACAGGTTGTTCCACCCGCCGGTGCGGACCTTCTTCCCGCGCCGGAAATAGCCGGTGCCGTGCCCGGTGTTGAAATGGGTCACGAACGGCAGACGGCGCACCGGGGTGGATTCGGCCACATAGCGGGCGATCCCCCGCCAGCCCTCGGTCGGCGTGGACGACGGATTCCCCTTCGCGCCGACCCAGGTGTTCGCCTCTTTCTTGTAGAAGTCGGCCAGGTCCATCGTCTTGTACGTTCCGTTCTCCTTCTCCGGCATGGATTTGTCCTCGGGCACGAAAAGCGCCACGGACGTCAGATGCTGCTTCCCCTGCGGGCAGGCCGTCTCCGGGTCGAGCGGGCTGGTCCACGACATCTCCACGCCCGCGTAGACGTCATAGCGGCTGCGTTTCAGTTCGCCGGTGGCCTTCTCCGCCGACTTGGTGAGCTTGCCCGCGTTCCACCGGTAGTCGAGGAAGATCGAATCCGATACGCGGACACCGCCGTCCTGGAGGAACATTTTGTTCTGGTCGTTCAGCTCTCCCTGCCAGTCGATCTCGCCGGAGGGGAGCATGCTGTCGTACCACATGAACTCGACGGTGCCGGTGGCCCGCGCGTAGGCGAGCACATCCCGGAAGCCCCGGGCGATCGTCTGGTCGGCGCATTCGGTGCCGTCCGTCTCCTGATTGATGAACCAGCCCTCGAATCCGTAGTGCTGGGCGACCTGGATCAGCTTGTCCGCCACCGGATACGCCGCACCGGAATTCTGGACGAACTCCTTCAGCCATTTCTTCTTGCCGCCGGAGCGCTTCTGGGGAAAGAAAACCGTCCCGTAGACCTTCACGCCGTTGCGGTGCGCGGCGTCGATCACGGGTGCGGCCGGCGCGACGACGAGTCCCTCGTCGGCGGAACCGCCCCAGAAGACCAGGGTGTCCAGGTACTGCCAGTGGCCGAAGGCGTAGAAGGTGTGGTCGTAGAAGCCCTGCGAGGGGTTCTTGGAGGTTTTGGCGAACGATGAGCAGATGGCGATCCGCGCCTCACCGGCCCGGGCGTTGGTGTTCGCCTTCAGCGCGGCGTTCTGCTCGCGGGGCATCAGCGGGACCCGGGAGCGGTTGAACGGCGCGTTGGGGTCCGTGGCCGGGTCCCAGGCCAGCAGTGTTTCGAAGTGCCAGTGGGAGGCGTAGGGCGGTTCCGTGATCGACGGCGCGGCCGGGGCCGTTTCCGTACGCGTGGCCACCTGAATGTCGGCCATGGTGAGGTCCTCCTTGATCCTGCATTTCGCCGCACCGGGTGCGCGGCGGGGTGAGCGCGCGCGGCGTGCGCTACATGCAGAGATCTCGCGGAGCCGCCCTTTTCTCACGCGGGCGTCCGGCAACTTCACTCCAGCGGTCGGGCGTGTCCGGCGGCTCTCCGGGGCGCTCCTCCGAGCCGCCGAGGACACCCCCAAGAGGCCGCACGTCAAGCCGTATACGGAGGATCTTCGCCAAGCCGTCACAACGTGGGACGGTTTGCGCGGGGTTCCCACCCAAGCGCGTGAGAATTTGTGCGATGTGAGAGCGTGCAGGGCGTGAGTGAGACACCGATGCACACCCTGCAGTACCGCGTTGACGGGCCGGACGACGCCCCAGCCCTCGTTTTGGGTGCCGCACTTGGTACAACCTGGCACATGTGGGACCGGCAGATCCCCGAGCTGACCCGCCAGTGGCGCGTCATCCGCTTCGACCTGCCCGGCCACGGCGGATCGCCCGCGCACGCCGCCAGCTCCGTCGCCGAACTCGCCGACCGGCTGGTCGCCACCCTCGACGCGCTGGGCGTGGAGCGCTTCGGCTACGCCGGCTGTGACCTCGGCGGCGCCATCGGCACCCAGCTGGCGCTGACCCGCCCGTACCGCGTCACCTCCCTCGCCCTGGTCTCGTCCTCCCCGCGCTACGGCACCGCCGACGCCTGGCGCCAGCGCGGGGTGGTGATCCGCACCAACGGACTCGACCCGATCGCGCGCACCGCGCCCGAGCACTGGTTCACCCCCGGTTTCGCCGGTGCCCAGACCGCCATCGTCGAATGGGCCGTCCAGATGGTGCGGACCACCGACCCCGGCTGCTACATCGCCGCCTGCGAGGCGCTGGCCGCCTACGACGTGCGGTCCTCGCTCGGCCGGGTGGGCACGCCCACCCTGGTCGTCGCCGGGTCCGAGGACCAGGTCACCCCCACCACCGACGCCCGCGCCCTGGTCGCCGGCATACCCGACGCCGGTCTGGCGCTCATACCGGGCACCTCGCACCTGGCCCCGGTGGAGCAGCCGGCGGCCGTCACCGAGCTGCTGATCCGGCACTTCTCCACCGCCTGGGACGACAAGCCGGGCCCCGGCACCCCGGCGATCGGCGCGGCCGCCCCCAAACCGCAGATCGCGCCCCCGATGCCGACCCACGCCCCGGCCGCCATCGAGTCCGGCCTGGCGCAGCCCGCGCAGGTCCGCGGCGCCACGTACGAGCAGGGCGTCAAGCTGCGCCGCGAGGTCCTGGGCGACGCCCACGTGGACCGCGTCGAGGCCGCCACCGACGACTTCACGGCCGACTTCCACGACTTCATCACCCGCTACGCCTGGGGCGAGACCTGGACCCGGCCCGGCCTGGACCGCCGCACCCGCAGCATCATCACGCTGACCGCGCTGGTCGCCCGCGGCCACCGCGAGGAGCTGGTGCTGCACACCCGCGCCGCGCTCCGCAACGGCCTCACCCCCGCGGAGATCAAGGAAGTCCTGCTGCACACCGCCGTGTACTGCGGCGTCCCGGCCGCCAACACCGCGTTCGCGGTGGCCCAGAAGGTCATCCAGGAGGAGACCAGCCCGGAGGTGTGACGGCGCGCGGAGGTTGTCCACAGGCCCGCCCGCCCCGCCGCCCCGCGCGGCAAGATGGCCCCATGGAACTCACCAAGAAGACCCACGCCTGCGTCCGGATCGAGAAGGACGGGCGGACGCTGGTCATCGATCCCGGGGCGTTCAGCGAGGAGGACGCCGCCGTCGGCGCCGACGCGATCCTGGTGACGCACGAGCATCTGGACCACTTCGACGAGGGCCGCCTGCGCCGCGGTATGGAGGCGAGCCCCGGGGCCGAGATCTGGACCCTGGCCGCCGTCGCGGACCAGCTCTCGGCGGCCTTCCCCGGCCGGGTGCACACCGTCGGCGAGGGCGACACCTTCACCGCGGCCGGCTTCGAGGTGGAGGTGCACGGCCAGCTGCACGCGGTGATCCACCCGGACATCCCGCGGATCACCAACGTCGGCTTCCTGCTGGACGGCGGCGCGGTCTTCCACCCCGGGGACGCCCTGACCGTCCCGGAGGGCCGTACGGTCGACACCCTCCTCCTGCCCGTCCACGCGCCGTGGAACAAGATCGCCGAGATCATCGACTACGTCCGCGCGGTCGCCCCGCGCCGGGCCGTGGACATCCACGACAGCCTGCTGGCCGACCACGCCCGCCCGGTCTACGACTCCATGATCGACAAGCTCGGCGGCACCGACCACGGCCGGCTCTCCCCGGGCGCCCGGACGGAGGTGGGCTGACTGTCAGCGGTCCGCTGTAGGTTTACGGACATGCGCATCGCCACCTGGAACGTCAATTCGATCACCGCCCGCCTCCCCCGGCTGCTGGCCTGGCTGGAGAAGTCCGGTACGGACGTGCTGTGCGTCCAGGAGACCAAGTGCTCCGACGAGCAGTTCCCCTACGACCAGCTCCGCGAGCTGGGCTACGAAGCCGCCGTCAACGCCGACGGCAGGTGGAACGGCGTCGCCGTGGTCTCCCGCGTCGGCCTCGCGGACGTGGTCAGGGGTCTGCCCGGCGGCCCGGCCTACGACGGCGTCCAGGAGCCCCGCGCGGTCTCGGCGACCTGCGGCCCGGCCCGCGTCTGGTCGGTCTACGTCCCCAACGGCCGCGAGGTCGACCACGCGCACTACGCCTACAAGCTCGACTGGTTCCGGGCGCTGCGGACGGCGGTCGCCGAGGACGCGGCGGCCGGCCGCCCGTTCGCCGTCCTCGGCGACTTCAACGTCGCGCCCACCGACGAGGACGTCTGGGACCCGGCCGTCTTCGAGGGCCTGACCCACGTCACCCCGGCCGAGCGCGCCGCCCTGGGCGCCCTGCGCGAGGCCGGCCTCTCCGACGTCGTGCCCCGCCCGCTGAAGTACGACCGGCCCTACACCTACTGGGACTACCGCCAGCTCTGCTTCCCCAAGAACCGCGGGATGCGCATCGACCTCGTCTACGGCAACGCCCCGTTCGCCAAGTCCGTCGCCGACGCCTACGTCGACCGCGAGGAGCGCAAGGGCAAGGGCGCCTCCGACCACGCCCCCGTGGTCGTGGACCTCGACGTCTGAGCCCCGGCGCGCGCCGCCGGACCGGACAGGTGCCGCGCGCCTGTGGCCCCGGCGCGGGGGCGAGTGGGACCCTCGCACCATGAACCTGTCTTTCCTGGACAAGTGGCGCAGGCGTACGGACGCGGCCGGTCCGGTACCGCTCGCCGAGTCGGTGCGGGCCGATCCCGGCAGCGTCGTCGAGCTGTTCTCGGAGTGCGGGCTGCTGCGCGACCAGGCGGCCGCCGCCGGGGTCGAACTCGACGACTCCCAGCGGTCGTTGGAGGCGCTGGACCAGCTCCAGCCGGTGTGGCGGGACGACCCCGAGGTGCTGCCCTGGCTCGGCAACGACGCCGGTCTCTACCTCGGCACGGTCGTGGTCCGCACGGTGCGCGGCGCGGTCTGGCAGGTCCGCCCGGACGGCCGCCCGGTGGTGCGGCTGGACTCCGGCCGGGAGATCGACGTGGTCGCGGCCGGCCACGAGTGGGCCGACGAGGGCGCCCCCGAGCTGTGCCAGGTCTACGCCGAGGTCGCCGAGGGCTGAACCGCCCGCGGCGTTCCGCCCGCCCCGCGCGTGTCACCGGCGAAGTGCCCCATTCGTACGGGTAAGTTGCGAATCTCTCCGCCGTACGGATGAGAGGGGACGGGCCGCCCATGGCCGGTGACGCGCTGATCGAGCTGCGCGGGGTCAACAAGCACTACGGGACGCTGCACGTCCTGAAGGACATCGACCTCGGCGTCGGCCGCGGCGAGGTGGTGGTGGTCATCGGGCCCTCCGGGTCCGGCAAGTCGACCCTGTGCCGCACCATCAACCGCCTGGAGACCATCGAGTCCGGCACCATTACGCTGGACGGCGTCCCGCTGCCCGAGGAGGGCCGGGCGCTGGCCCGGGTCCGCGCCGACGTCGGCATGGTCTTCCAGTCGTTCAACCTCTTCGCGCACCGGACCGTGCTCGACAACCTCACCCTGGCGCCGGTCAAGGTCCGCCGGAAGCGCAAGGAGGACGCCGAGCGGCGGGCCCGCGAACTCCTCGACCGGGTCGGCCTCGCCGCCCAGGCGGAGAAGTACCCGGCGCAGCTCTCCGGCGGCCAGCAGCAGCGCGTCGCCATCGCCCGGGCGCTGGCCATGGACCCCAAGGCGCTGCTCTTCGACGAGCCCACCTCGGCCCTCGACCCCGAGATGATCAACGAGGTGCTGGAGGTGATGCGGCAGCTCGCCCGGGAGGGCATGACGATGGTCGTGGTCACCCACGAGATGGGGTTCGCCCGCTCCGCCGCGCACCGCGTGGTCTTCATGGCCGACGGCAAGATCATCGAGGACCGGCCGCCCGAGGAGTTCTTCGCCGCCCCGCGCAGCGACCGCGCCCGGGACTTCCTCGCCAAGATCCTCAAGCACTGAACGGGCCGCCGCGATGCCGCACCCTCCCGCCCCGCAGCCCTGCCGCCCGCTCCTCCTGGCCGCCCTGCTGCTCGCCCTCCTCGTCCCGGCCGCGGCGGGCTGCGGCCGGCCCGGCAGCCCGCCCGCCAAGGGCCCGCGCGCCGGCGACCTGCCCCACTACCGGGTGGCCCGCGGCTTCCGGCTGCCCGCCTCCCCGACCTGGACGGCCGCCGAACGCCGCGGCCGGCTCGTCATCGGCGTCAAGGAGGACCAGCCCTACCTCGGCGAACGGGACCCGGCCAGCGGCACCTACAGCGGCTTCGACATCGAGATCGCCAAGATGATGGCCGCCGCGCTCGGCTTCCCGGTCCGCGCCGTCGACTTCCGCACCATCGCCTCCGCCAACCGCGAGACCGCCCTCCAGAACGGCCAGATCGACCTCTACGTCGGCACGTACACCATCAACGCCAAGCGCAAGCAGCAGGTCGGCTTCGCCGGCCCGTACTACCTGGCCGGCCAGTCGCTACTGGTCCGCCGGGACGAGAACGGCATCCACGGCCCCGCGGACCTGGCCGGCAAACGCGTCTGCTCGGCCGCCGGCTCCACCCCCTACCAGCGCATCCGCGCCGACTACCCCCGGGCCGTCCTGGTCGCCTACGACACCTACTCGGTGTGCGTGGACAACCTCCTCACCTACCAGGTCGACGCGGTCACCACCGACGACGCGATCCTGCTCGGCTACGCGGCCAAGGCGCCGCGCGACCTCAAGCTCACCGGCCGCCCGTTCTCGAAGGAGCCGTACGGCATCGGGGTGCGGCGCGGCGACAGCGCGCTGCGGTTCGCGCTGGACGACGCGCTCGCCGCCGCCGAGCGGAACGGCACCTGGCGGCAGGCGTACCGGGCCACGCTCGGCCTGTCCGGGGTCCCGGCGCCCGCGCCGCCCCCGATCGACCGCTATCCGGCGCCCCGATGAGCCAAGGAACCGCCCGATGAACGTCCTCCTCGACAACCTCGCCCGCTACGGCGACGGCCTGCTGGGCACCGTCGAACTGACCGTCTACGCCGGCCTGCTGGCGCTCGCCCTCGGCTTCCTGATGGCGGCCTTCCGGGTCGCGCCGGTCCGCCCGCTGCGGGCCTTCGGCACGGCGTGGGTCACGGTGCTGCGCAACACCCCGCTGACCCTGCTGTTCTTCGCGGTGCTGCTGGGCCTGCCGCGCTTCGGCGTGGTGCTGCCGTTCACCCTCTTCGCCGTGCTGGCGCTGGGCTGCTACACCTCCGCGTTCATCTGCGAGGCGGTACGGGCCGGTATCGGCACGGTACCCGCCGGGCAGGGCGAGGCGGCCCGCAGCCTGGGCATGACCTTCCGGCAGACGCTCGGCCTGGTGGTGCTGCCGCAGGCGTTCCGCGCGGTCATCCCGCCGCTCGGCTCGACCCTGATCGCGCTCGCCAAGAACTCCGCGATCGCCGGCTCGTTCAGCGTCACCGAACTCCTCGGCGTCTACAAACCCCTCAACGAGCTGGGCTACAGCATCATCTGGTCGTTCGTGTGGATCGCGGCCGGCTACCTCCTCGTCACCCTCAGCCTCAGCGCGCTCTTCAACGCGCTGGAGAAGCACTACGGAGTCGCCCGGTGAGCGCCGTCCTCTACGACGTGCCGGGGCCGCGGGCCCGGCGCCGGCACCGCTGGTTCGGGCTCGCCGGGACGCTGGTGCTGCTGGCCCTGGTCGGCTGGGCGCTGGTGCTGCTCTTCCGCACCGGCCAGTTCACCGCGGCCAAGTGGACGCCGTTCCTCTACCAGGGCATCCAGGACCTGCTGCTCACCGGACTGGCCAACACCCTGCGGGCGTTCGGGCTGGCGGCGGTGCTGGCGCTGGCGCTGGGCGCGGTGCTGGCCGCCGGGCGGCTCTCCGCGCACCGGGTGCTGCGCTGGTCGTGCACGCTGCTGGTGGAGTTCTTCCGGGCCATGCCCGTACTGGTGATGATCTTCTTCATCTACGTGGCGCTGCGCGCCGAGCCGCTGACCGCGCTGGTCAGCGGGCTGACGCTGTACAACGGCTCGGTGCTGGCGGAGGTCTTCCGCTCCGGTGTGAACTCCATCGAGCGCGGCCAGGGCGAGGCCGCGTACGCGCTGGGCATGCGCAAGACGCAGGTGATGGTGCACGTACTGGTGCCGCAGGCGGTCCGGGCGATGCTCCCGGCGATCATCTCCCAGCTGGTGGTGGCCCTGAAGGACACCTCGCTGGGCTTCCTGATCACCTACGAGGAGTTCCTGCACGCCGGCAAGCTGATCGCCTCCAACCTCGACTACGACCTGCCGTTCATCCCCGTCGTCCTGGTCATCTCGCCGGTCTACATCGGGATGTGCATGCTGCTGTCGTGGCTGGCGACCTGGGCCGCCCGGCGGCAGCGGCGCAGCCCGAAGGTGGAGACCGGCGAGGTGGCCGCGCCGCAGCCGGCCACCCTGCGCGCCGACGACCACCGGGCGCACGGCTGACCGGCCGGCTCCGGACGCGTCGGCGTCAGACGATCCAGCTGCCGTCCCGCATCAGCTCGCGGCCGGGCAGCTCGTTCGCCTCGCGCCAGACCAGCAGCCGCCGCGGGGTGAAGCGGAGGTAGACCCAGGTGGCCCGGCCGTACGGATCCCAGCCGAGCTTGGCGGCGAAGGCGTCCGCGGCGTCCCGCGGCAGGGTGTCGCAGGCCAGCACCTCGGTGGTGCAGTGGGCGAGGACCACGTCCCGGGTGGTGCCCAGCGCCACCCGGCTCTCCGGGCGCGCCGCGAGATTGCGGGCGGTCGGGTTCCGGCGCTTGGTGGCCATGAGCAGGCGCTCGCCGTACCAGACGAAGGAGAGCGGCACCAGGGCGGGCGTCCCGTCGTCGGAGACGGACGAGACCCAGGCGTCCTCGTCCGCCTCCAGCCGCCGCAGCGCGTCCCGTTTGCGGAGTCCGGCATCGCGGGCCGGGGGGAAAGGGCTCATGATCCGGAGCGTAACGGCCGCCCCCGGGCCGCCGCGTCGGGCGCGGGGCGTACGCCCGGGGGCGTAGGCCCGGCCGTACGCCACCCAAGACCTCGGGCGGTTCAGTCGCGCACCGGCACCGACACATACGACGGGTCGTTCGCCGGGGAGGAGAAGGTCAGCCGGGCGCCGGACGGGTTCTGCGCGATGTAGAGCGGGTCGGCGGTGTCCACGACCAGCGTGAGGCGGTGCCCGGCCGGCACGTCGTAGGCGGTGGCGGCGAGGTCGAGGTCCAGGCCGAACGGTTGGCCCGGGGTCTTGCCGTGGAAGGTGAGCGGGGCGTGCGTGACGAGCTTGCCCAGGCCCAGCGGGCCCTCGTCGTAGAGGTAGGCGATGAGGGTGCCATCGGCGGCGGTCGGCGTCACCGTGGTGTGCAGCCGGGTCGTGCCGCGCACCCGCTGGCCGCCCGCATACGGGTCGGACTGCCAGACGGCGGCGGCCGAGCGCGGCAGCAGCGGTATCGACGCCATCGGCGGCATCCGCAGGAACTGGTCCAGCATGCTGGACAGGAAGATCAGCCCGCCATCGGCGCCGGAGTCGGTGCCGGTCCGGATCCGCTGGGTGGTGCCGAGCGCGATCCTGTGGTGCCCGGACGGCACGTCCTGCCAGCTCTTGTAGCCCTCGTAGGCGCCGGTGGAACGGGACTTCAGCAGGACCGGCGGCTCCTTGTCGATGCCGTTGTCGGTGCCCTTGAGGTAGTGGTCGAGCCACCGCTTGCTGTCGTTCCAGGTGTCGTTGGGCAGGCCGAGCAGGCCCAGGCCCTCGGCGGTGGCGTGGTCGCCGGGGCGGAACTCCAGCCGCTTGGGGCCCTTGAGCTTCTCGAAGAACGCCGCGTACTGGTCGGGCGGGAAGAGCGAGTCGCCCCAGGCGTTGCCGAGCAGGATCGCCGCGCCGTTGGCGTTGATCCGGTCCACGTAGGTGGCCGGGGACCGCTTGCGGCCCCAGGCGATCATGTCCTGCTCCTTGGCCATGTTGGCGCTGAGGAAGTCCTTGAGGACCTGCTGGAGTTCGGGGCTGGGCCGCCCGGTCAGCGCGCCCGCGCCGCCGAGCATCGCGGCGGCCTGGAGGTGCGGGGTGCGGCCGCTGTAGATCGAGCCGATGAGGTCGGCCCAGCCGCTGAGCGCTGCGACCGCCTTGATCCGCTTGTCCGCGCCGGCCGCCAGCAGGCTGATCCCGGCGCCGTACGACACCCCGGCCATCCCGACCTTGTGCGGATCGGCGGGGGTGTGGGCCAGCGCCCAGTCGATCACCTTGGAGGCGTCCCGTACGTCCTGCGGTCCGGCGGTCTCGATCTGCCCGCCGGACTGCCAGAAGCCGCGCGAGTTGTAGCCGACCACGACATAGCCGTCGGCGGCCAGCTTCCGGGCCTGCGCGAGGTATTCGATCTGCGGCATCGCCCAGCTGGTGGGCAGGACGACGAGCGGGTACCGGTGCGCGGCGTCGGCGCCGGCCGGGGTGAAGACGTTCGCCTTGAGGGTGATGCCGCCGTCGCCGGTGATGTCGGTGAACCGCAGGGTGGGGGTGCCGGCGGCGGACGGGCGGGCGGCGGACGCGGTGCGGGCGGGGGCCTGCGGCGCCGCGCCCGCCGGAGCGGCGGTCAGGACCGACGTGGCGAGCACCGTCGCGCAGACGGTGCCGATGGCGGCGCGCAGCGTGGTGCGGGAGGGCGTCATCTTCTGCTCCAGATCTCGACGCGGGCCGCGCGGACGCTGTCGCAGGACAGGAGGGGGCGCCCGGGGCCCGAAGTGACTGGAGAGTAAGGTCTGTTGCTTACCCGTGGTAACCCGTCGGTAGGTTACGGCTGGGTAACGCCGGGGCGGTGCGGGAGAGTTCGGCGCGGCCGGAGCGTTGCCGGAACGGACGCTACGAGCGGACGTTACCCGTGTGACCGGCGGGGCGCGAGGGGACGGTGGGGCGCGGTGGCGGAGGCGGTGCCGGTGGCGGACGGGGAGCGTGAGGCGCCTGGGGTACCTGGGGCGCCGACGCTGTTCGACGCCGGTGAAAGACGGGCCTGGGCCGGGCGATCGGCGGCGTACGCGGCGGGGTTCGGCCGGCTGTGCGCGTATACGGTACCGGCGCTGCTGGACGCCGCGGGTGTCACCGCCGGCAGCCGGGTACTGGACGCCGGCACCGGTCCCGGCACCGCCGCCGCGGCGGCTCGCGCCCGCGGGGCCGAGGTGACCGCCGTGGACGCCGAACCGGACATGGTGCGCGCCGCCGCGGCCGCGCTTCCCGGCGCCGAGGTGCGGCTCGCCGCCCTGCCCCATCTGCCCTTTTCGGCCGGGGCGTTCGACGCCGCGATCGGCAACTTCGTGCTCAACCACGTCGGCCGGCCCCGGGCGGCGCTGGCCGAACTGCGCCGGGTGACCCGGCCCGGCGGCCGGATCGCGGTGACCATCTGGGCCGCGCCGCCCGCGCCGGGCCAGGCGCTGCTCGGCCGCGCGGTGCGGGCCGCCGGGGTGGAGCGCCCGGCGGACCTGCCCGCCCTCGCCCCCGAGGACGACTTCCCCCGCACCCCGGCCGGGCTGGCGGAACTGCTGCGCGGAGTCAGCGGGTTGGCCGGGGTGGAGTGCGCCGAGGTGGCCTGGGATCACCGCACGACGCCGGGGGAGTGGTGGCGCGGCCCGGCGGCCGGGGTGGCGGCCATCGGGCAGACCGTGACGTCCCAGGGGCCGGCGGCCACCGAGCGGGTCCGGTGTGCGTTCCTCGCCTTGGCCGCGGAGTTCACGGCGGCGGATGGGCGACTGGTGCTGCCGCACCGGGCGTTGGTGGGATGGGCGAGGGTGGTGGGGTAGGGGGCAGGGTCCTCTGGGGCGCGTCGGCGGGGCGGGCACGCGCCGGCCAGGCGGGCGCGCCGCCCGGTGGCGTGCCGGGCGCCGCCCCCCGGCGTTACGGAGCGGTGGTGGCCGGCAGGGATTGCAGGAAGTCCGCCAGGGCCGCGTTGAACTCCGCCGGCTGCTCCAGGTTGGGCAGATGGCCGGACCGCGGGATCACCACCAGGCGCGAGTCCGGTACCGCCTCGTGGATGTGCCGGGCGTCGGCCACCGGCGTGAACGCGTCGTCCTCGCCCACCACGACCAGCGTGGGTACCGCGATCCCCGGCAAAGTGGGGGTGTAGTCGGGCCGTTCGGCCCGGCCGCGCAGGGCGGCCGCGGCGCCCTCGGGCGGGGCGCCGCGCATCATGCCCAGGACGTGGTCGGCGACCTCCGGCAGCGCGGTGACGTTGTACGGGGCGATCATCTTCGGCAGCGCTTCGGCCGCGTACCCGGCCATGCCCTCCGCCAGCAGCCGTTCCGCGGTCCGCAGGCGCACCGCGCGGCCCTCGGCGGTGTCCGCCGCCGCGAAGGTGTCGGCGAGCAGCAGCGCCCGGATCCGCTCGGGGAACAGCCGGTGGAACTCCATCGCGATCTGCCCGCCCATCGACAGCCCGCCGAGTACGCACCGGCCGATGCCGAGGTGGTCGAGGAGAGCGGCGATGTCCTGGGCGAAGACCGTGAGCGGGGTCTTGCCCGGCACCACCGAACTCCCGCCGTAGCCGCGGAGGTCGGGCACGATCACCCGCATCCCGGCGCGGCTGAAGTGCGCGGTCTGCGGCCGCCACATCGAGCGGTCGAAGGGATGGCCGTGGATGAGTACCAGCGGTTCACCGCTGCCCTCGTCCTCGTACGCGATCGAGATCCCGCCGGATTGCACTGATGCCATGGAACACCCCTTGTCGCCGCACCACCTGCGGCCTTGTTGTGCACAGGAGTTGACGGCTCGATGCTATGAGCGGCATTGTCTCGGCACAATAAAAACAATGTCCTCGGTGCAATCCGGGGTGCAATCGGGGGAGGGGTGCGCACATGACGGGGGACGACTTCCGTGCGATCGCCGAGGAGCTGGCCGCGGCCATCGAGGACGGCCGGCTGCGCCCGGGGGACCGGCTGCCGCCGCTGCGGCGGTTCGCCCGGCAGCGGCGGATCGCCGCCTCCACCGCGCACCGCGTCTACCGCGAACTGGCCCGCCGCGGCCTGACGGTCGGCGAGGTCGGCCGCGGCACCTTCGTCCGCACCGGGCCGCCGCCCGCCGAGCCCGCGCTGGCCGAGCCCGGCGGCCACCGCGTCGACCTGGAACTCAACCTCCCGATCCTGCCCGACCAGCCCGCCCGGCTCGCCGGCAGCATCGCCGACCTGCTGCAGCACGGCGACGCGCTGGCCGCGGCGCTGCGTCCGCCCGGCGCCGCCGGCACCCCGGCCGCCCGGCGCACCGCCGCCGCCCACCTCGCCCGTACCGGCTGGGCCCCCGACCCCGAGCGGCTGCTGTTCGCCGGCAGCGGCCGGCAGGCCCTGGCCGCCGCCTTCGCCGCCCTCGTTCCACCCGGCACCCGGCTCGGCGTCGAAGCGCTGACCTTCCCCGTCGTCAAGGGCATCGCGGCCCGCCTCGGCATCGTCCTCGTCCCGCTGGCGATGGACGCGGACGGTGTCACCCCCGCCGCCCTGCGCGCCGCCGGCCCGCTGCGCGCCGTCTACCTCCAGCCCGCCCTGCACAACCCGCTCGGCACCACCATGCCCGCCACCCGCCGCGCCGAACTCGCCGCTGTACTGCGGGAGTTGGACCTCTACGCCGTCGAGGACGCGGTCTACGGCTTCCTCCGCCCCGACCTCGCCCCGCTCGCCGCGCTCGCGCCGGAGCGCACCGTACTCGTCGACAGCCTCTCCAAGCGGCTCGCGCCCGGCCTGACCCTCGGCTTTCTGGTGACCCCCGAACGCGACGCCGGGCCCGACCTCGCCGCCGCCCTCCGCTCCGGCGGCTGGACCGCCTCCGGCTTCGCCCTGGCCGCCGCGCTCCGCTGGCTGTCCGACGGCACCGCCACCGCCATCGAGGAGGCCAAACGCGCCGACGCCGCGGCCCGCCGCCGGATCGCCGAAGACCGCCTGGCCGGCCACCGGCTCCGCGCCGACCCGCGGTCGTACCACTGCTGGTGGGAACTCCCCGAGCCCTGGCGGGCCGACACCTTCGTGGCCGCCGCCGCCCGCCGCGGTATCGCGGTCTCCCCGTCCGGCGCGTTCACGGCCGGCCCCGGCCACGCCCCCAACGCGGTCCGGCTCGCACTGTCCGCCCCGCCCGCCGACGTCCTGGCCGACGCCCTCGACGTCCTGGCCGCGCTGGCCCGCCGCTCCCCGGAGGACGCGGGCGCGGAGTAGGTCCGCGAGCCGAAAACTGCCACGGTACGGCCGGGCCCCGGCGCGGACGTCGCGCGCCGGGGCCCGGGCCTCACTCCACGGTCCGCTCGACCGGTATCCACAGCTCGGCGGTCGCCGTCGCACCGCCCGGCGCGGGCCGGACGCGCAGGATCTCCGGCCCGGGCCGGCTGCGGTACGGGTTCGACGGGAACCACTGCGCGTACACGTCCGCCCACAGCTGCTGGAGCGCCTGCGGGTACGGCCCGGTGTTCGCGAACACCGCCCACGACCCGGCCGGGACGGCCAGCGCCTCCAGGTCGTCCGGTACCTGACGACTCGTCACCGCCCCGTGCCAGTAGTCGAGTTCGCTGCCCTCGGCGCGAATGGGGTCGAGGTCGTCGCAGACCGCGACGATCCCCTCCGGGTCCTGGTCGGACAGCGCCGCGATCCGCCGCACGGTCTCCTCGCCCAGCCCCTGGACGAACTCCGCGATGGCCGGATTGACCCCCTCGTACACCAGCGACACCCGCGCCTTCCGCCCGGCCACCCGGAACTCGGGCTTCGCGACGATCCGGTATTCCATACTGCTGCTCCCTTCGATCACGAGCCGGAAGGCCATCCGGGGCTGCGAGCGCAGTACCGCGCCGGTCCGCCGGGCCTCGCCCGGCCCCACGCCGTGCACCGCACGGAACGCGCGGGCGAACGCCTCGCCCGACCCGTAGCCGTACCGCACCGCGATGTCCAGCAGCGTCCGCTCGCCGGCCAGCACCTCGGCACCGGCGACGGTCAGCCGCCGGCGCCGCAGGTACTCCGACAGCGGCATCCCGGCCAGCGCGGAGAACATCCGCCGGAAGTGGTACTCCGACGTCATCGCGATCCGCGCCAGCTCCGCCGCCCCGACCGTGCCGCCGAGGTGGCGTTCGATGTGCTCCATGGCCTCGTTCAGCCGCTCCAGCACCCCGGCCTCCTTCCCTTGCGCCGTTCACGCTAAGGAAGGCCCAGCATGCCGGACCCGACTTTCCGTGCCCGTAGCGGTCGGGTCCCGGACCGGCCGGCTCGCACAGCGCGCGGGTCAGGGGCGGCCCCGCGGCGGGACCTCCTCGGCCGGGCGGACCGGGCCCGGGGGCGTGCCGTCGCCGAACGGCCGCCCGCCCAGCTCCTCCCGGTGGTGCGGGGTCAGCCAGCCGGACAGGTCCGGGCCCAGCGGGACGATGCCGGTGGGGTTGATGCCGGTGTGCACCTGGTAGTAGTGCCGCTTGATGTGGTCGAAGTCCACCGTGTCGCCGAAGCCGGGCGTCTGGAAGAGGTCCCTGGCGTACGCCCACAGCACCGGGTCCTCGGCCAGTTTGAAGCGGTTGCACTTGAAGTGGCCGTGGTAGACGGCGTCGAACCGCACCAGGGTGGTGAACAGCCGGATATCGGCCTCGGTGAGCGTGTCGCCGACCAGGTAGCGCCGGTGCGACAGGTGCTCGGAGAGCGCGTCCAGCCGCCGGAAGAGGGCGCCGAACGCCTCCTCGTACTCGTCCTGCCCGGTGGCGAAGCCGGCGCGGTAGACACCGTTGTTGACGTCGCGGTAGACGCCGTCCATCACCGCGTCGATCTCCGCCCGGTGGGCCTCCGGGTAGAGGTCGGGCGCCCCGGGGCGGTGCAGCGCGGTCCACTCGGTGGCGAGGTCCAGGGTGAGCTGCTGGTAGTCGTTGGTGACCAGCTTGCCGCTGGGGACGTCCACGATCGCCGGGACGCTGACGCCGCCCGGGTGGTCCGGCTCCCGGGCCTCGTACGCCTCGGCGAGGTAGCGGATGCCCAGGACCGGGTCCCGGCCGTCCGGGTCGAGGGTGAAGCGCCAGCTGCGGTCGTCCTGGATCGGGTCGGCGATCGCCATCGGCAGCGCGTCCTCCAGCCCGAGCAGCCGCCGGGAGATCACCGCGCGGCTCGCCCACGGGCAGGCCCGGCTGACCACCAGCCGGTAGCGCCCCGCCGCCACCGGCCAGCCGTCGCGCCCGTCGGCGGTGATCCGGTCGGTGAAGTGGCTGCGGGAGCGCTTGAAGGGGGTGCGGCCGTAGGCGCGGTTGCTGGTGCCGCTGTCGTCGGGCATCGCCGGATCCTTCCCTCGGGGCGGGCGCCGTCCCGGAGAGCCTTCCCGCGTCCACGGCGGTATGCAGCGGTATTCCCGGCGCGTCAGCCGCCCGGCGCACGGTGAATCCTGACGGAATGTCCGGCGTAAGCGGTGACGCTGAAGCGGAACGCCGGCGGAACGGCAACCGGAACGCAAGCGGAACCGAAACCCGGAGCGTATCCGGGTCGGTAAGCGTAAGGCGAGGGGAACAGGACCTGAACGGTGCGCGGCGGACCCCGGAAAAGGAATGCCCAACTCACCGGTAAGAGACGGGATGCGCCTATCATCGCCCGATGATCAAACGAGCGATAGGTGTGGTCGTCGCCGGTGCCGCGCTGCTGGCGCCGACGACGGCCACCGCACAGGAGAACGCCCCCGCCCCCGCGTCCCGCCCCGCAGCGGACGCCTGGCAGCGGGTCGGCGACGGCATCACCGCCGGTATCAGCGGTATCGCGGTCGAGGCCCGGCACGGCGCCGCGGTCGACGCCGTCGGCGTCCGCGACAACAAGAAGCCTGGTCAGAACCGCCTCGTCGCGCTGGGCCTGCGCCCGGACGGCGCCCCGCGGGTGCGGCCGCTGGCCTGGGACGGCGAACTGCCGGTGGACCTGGAGGCGATCGACGCGGTGCCCGGCCGCGCCCATGAGTTCGTGGCGCTGGCCAGCAGCGGCACCGCCTACCGCGTCGTCCACGAGAAGGACACCGCGAAGGTGGTCGGGGTATTCCGGCTGCCGGGTATTTCCCCGGACGCCAATTACGAGGGTTTCGCGCTCTCCGTCGTGCACGGCAAAACCGTCGCGGTGTGGGCCGACCGCGGTCAGGACGAGCGTCCGGCGACCCTTTCGGCGGCGGAGTGGAATCCCGCGGACAACTCCTTCGGGAAGCCGGTCTCGGCGGAATTCCGGGCACCGTACCCGACCGAGAACGTCCGCCACGCCTCGGATGTGAAGCTCGCCGCGGACGGCCGGCTGACGGTCTCCTCGGCCGCCGACCCGGGCGACGACGGCCCGTTCGCCTCCGCGCTCTACGACGCCGGGCGGATCACCGTGGACGGTGCCGGCCGGATCCGGCTCGCGGTGTCCCGCACGCCGCACCGGCTCGCCGCGGTCACGGGGCACAAGGTCGAGGCGCTGACCTGTCTGCCCGGGTCGCGTACCGGGATCCTCGGTACGGACGACGAGAACGACGGCGGCTCGGTGGCGTTCGCGGACTTCTGCCGCCCCTGACCGCACCGGGCCAGCCTGACCGGTCCCCGCGCAGCCGCTGCACGGCCGTGCCGTCCCACGGCCGTAGGCGGCCCCGGTACCCGTCGCCGGAGCGCGTTGCCGAAGCCGCCCCGGGTCCCCGCCCCTGCCCGTCCGTTCAGTCCAGCCGGGTCAGATCGGGCCGCAGCCGGTGCCAGACCGGATGCCGGATCCGGCCCGTCGCCGTCCAGCCGGTGAAGGCGATCTCGGCGACCAGCCGCGGCTCGGCCCAGTGCACCCCGGCCAGGTCCACGGGGTTGCTGAACGGCGAACGGTCCGTCCCGATCACCCCGAAGTACCCGGCCAGCTCCCGCCGTTCCTGGTCGGAGAGCCCCGAACCGACCGCGCCCACGAACCGCAGCCCGGCCGGCTCCACCACCCCCGCCAGCACCGACCCCGGCAGGCCGCGCAGCGCCCCGCGGCCCTCCGTCCAGCCGCCGATGACGATGTCCAGGGTCTCCAGGTACTTGGTCTTCACCCAGTCGTCCGACCGCACCCCCGGCAGGTACGGGGAGGTCAGCCGCTTGGCCATCACGCCCTCCAGGCCGCCGCGCCCCGCGGCCTCCCACGCCTGCCGGCCGTGGCCCGCCACATAGCCCGGCACCGACCAGTTCGGCCCGGCCAGCCCCAGTCCGGACAGCACCGCCCGCCGCTCGTGGTACGGCGCCTCCAGCAGCGGCCCGCCCAGATACATCACGTCGAACAGCACCAGCTGCACCGGGATCTCCATCGCCAGCCGGGCGCTGCGGCGCGGGTTGACCACGCCCATCCGGCGCTGGAGCAGCCCGAAGTCGGGGCGGCCCGCGGCGTCCAGCACCACCACCTCACCGTCCAGGACCGTCGGCCGGCCGCGCAGCTGCGCGCCGAGCGGGCCGAGTTCGGGGTAGGCGGCGGTGGCGTCGTTGCCGGCCCGGGTGACGAGCTGGACGGTGCCGTCGCCCGCGCTGTTCACGACGCACCGGGCCCCGTCCCATTTGGCCTCGAAGCCCCAGGCCGCCTCCTCGGACTCGGGCGGCAGCGCCCCGATCACGGCCAGCATCGGCCGGATCACGGGATACGGACGGGCGGCGGGACCGCCGCGCCCGGACGTCGGGGCCATACCACGATGATCGGCGGAGGGCGGGGGCCGCGCAGGACGGGAGCGGCGGGGGCGCGGCCGTATGGGCCCTTCGCGGTACGGCCTCGGCGCGGACGGGCCTGGCGCCGTACGGGCCTACCGCCGTACGGGCCCGTCGCCGTGCGGCCCCGGGGGTCAGGCGCCCGGTGGGCCCGTGCCGGCCAGCGGCTGTGCCGGTTGCGGGGGGCCCGGGGGACGCGGGGAATCCGGGGAGCCCGGCGGATTCGGCCGTTCCGGGGGCTCCGGAGGCGGGCCTTCCGGGCGGTCGGCGCGGGCCGGTTCGTCCCGTGGGGCGCGCGTCGGCAGGAGGTGGTCGAGCCACCAAGGCCGCCAGTGGGCGCGCGGGCCCAGCAGGGCCAGGGCCGCGGGGAGGAGCAGCGGCCGGACGAGGAGCGCGTCGGTCAGGACGCCGGCCGCCAGGCCCACCGCGGCCGTGCGGACGGCCGTCCGGTCGCTGGCCGCGAAGGCGGCGAACACCGCGGCCATGGCCAGCGCGGCCCAGGTGAGCGCGCGGGCGGGGCGCCAGGGTTCGGTGGCGGCGGGGCGGCCCGTACGGGGGCGCGCCGCGCGGACGGCGGCGCGGGCGGTGCCCGTGCCCAGGAGGACCGCGCACAGCACCACCGGGACCCAGGTCTCCACCGGCACCGGCCCCGGGAGCCCCAGCGCCGGTCCGCCCCAGCCCCACTGGAAGAGCGCGACCACCACCCCGTACGACGCGGCGACCGGCAGCAGGCCGGCCACCGCGGTCACCGCCGCGGCCGGGACGCCCCGGAGCACCGGCAGCAGCACCAGGAACGCGAGCCCGGCGCCCGCCGCGAGGAGCAGCGGCAGCCGGGCGGCGACCAGGTCCCGGAACTCCGCGGCGGTGGCGGTGGCCCCGGTGACGTAGGTGTGCGCCTCGTAGCCGCTCACCGCGCGGGGGAGGACGGAGCCGGTCAGGCGGTGCAGGAGCGCGGTGGTGGCGGGGTGCTGTGGGTCGCGCGCGGGATAGGCGGTGGCGGTGAGCACCGCGCCGTCCGGTGAGACCCGCAGCGGGGTGACCGCGGCGGCGCCGGGGATCCGGGCGAGGACCTCGCGGGCCTGGTCGGCGAGCGCCGGGCGGTCCGCCTGGGGGACCGCGGCGCGGTCGATGACCAGGGTCAGCGGCCCGTTCGCACCGGGGCCGAACGCCGCCGCCATCAGGTCGTGGGCCCGGCGGCCGGTGGCCGAGGGCGGGTCCGTACCGGCGTCGAGGTGGCCCGGCCGCAGCGCGCACGCCGGGACGGCCAGCACCACCGCCACCAGCGCCCCGGCGGCGGCCGCGGCCCACCACGCCCGGCGCGCCTGCGGACCGGGGCCGGGCGTTCCCGTGCCCGTGGGTGCCTCAGCAGCTGCCGGCACCTCCGCCCCGCCCCCGCCGTACCGCCGCCCCAGCAGCCCGAGCAGCGCCGGGACGAGGGTGAGGGCCGCCAGGACCGCGGTGAGCGCGGTCAGGGCGAGGGCGGCGCCCAGCCCGGTGACGTAACCGGGCCCGGCGAGCGCCAGCCCGGCCGCCGCGAGCAGCACCGCGCCGCCGCAGACCAGCACGGCCCGGCCGGCGGTCGCCGCCGCCCGGCCCGCCGCGACGGCCGGTTCCGCGCCGTCCCGCAGCAGCCGCCGGTGCCGTACGAGCAGCAGCAGCGCGGCGTCGGTGCCCACGGCGAGGCCGGTCATCGCGGCCAGGGCGGGGGAGACGGCCGGCAGCGGGAACGCGGCGGCCAGCAGGCCCAGGCAGCCCAGCCCGCAGACCACGCCGATCAGCGCGGCCAGCAGCGGCAGCCCGGCCGCCAGGATGCCCAGCGGCCAGGCCAGCAGCACCAGCGCCGCGGCGGCCAGGGCCAGCGCCCGGCCGAGCCGGCCGCCGCCGGGCCGCGCCGCGTCGCCCAGCGCCCCGCCGTACTCGACGCGGACACCGGCCGCCCGCAGCGGAGCCACCGCGTGGTCCGCCCCGGCCAGGACGTCCGGGCCGAGGGCGGTCGGCGGGGTACGGAAGCGCAGCGCGAGGTAGCCGGTCCGGCCGTCGGCGGAGAGCGGTCCGGTGACGGGCGCGGTGCCGCCGGGCTGGGGCTGCGAGGGCGGGCCGGGCGGCGTGAGCGGGTCGCGTACGGCGCGGACGTCCGGGAGGCGGCGCAGGGCGCGGGCGGCGGCGGTGAGCTGGTCGCGGTAGGCGGTCAGCGGCCGGTCGGCGCGCAGCACGACCGTTCCGGCGGGGCCCGCCGCGGTGGGTTCGTGGGCGGCGAGCACCGCCCGGCCCTGGGCGGAGGGGGTGCCGGGCAGGGTGAGGTCGTCGGCGTACGTCCCGCCGGAGGTGTGCTGGAGCACCTGGACGGCGGCCAGTCCGGCCAGCCACAGCACCAGGACGGTCAGGGCGTGCCGGGCGCACCACTCGCCGAGGCGCCGCAGTCTCCCGGCGGGCCGGCGGTTCGGGGGCCGGACGGGCGCGTCCGGCGCGGGCGGCAACGACATGCCTCGCATTCAAGGCGCGTTCGCGCGCGGCGGCATGCCGGGGGAGCGAGACGGGTGGTGGCGGCGCGGCCGGAGGAGGGGGGAAGCCCCGGCCGGACGGGGGAACCCGACCGGGGCGGTCTGAGGGGAAGCAGCCCGTTTTGGGCGCTGCCAATTGAACGATAAACCATCCTCCGGCGTTCCGGCGCACGGGGTGACCGCTGTCACGCGCGGGGCCGGTCCTGACCGCCGCCGGCTCGGCCCCTCAGCCCGGCACCCGCACCGGCTCGTACCCCTGGTCCAGCAGCTCCGGGAGGTACCACTCCAGGGCCTGGACGGTCTGGAGGCGGTCGCCGCCGCCGTCGTGGCAGAGCACGATCGCGCCCGGCCCCAGCTCGTCCAGCACCGTGTCGGCGATCCGCTCCGGGCCGGGGCGGGTCCAGTCCTCGGAGTCCACCGACCAGCCGACCGGCGACATGCCCAGGTCGTTGCAGACCGCCAGCGACAGCGGGTCCCAGTCGCCGTACGGGGCCCGGGCCAGGGTGGGGGCGCTGCCCAGGATCTCCTCGATCAGGGCGCTGGTGCGGCCCAGTTCGGCGCGTACCTCGCCGGGCGGGAGGGCGGTGAGCTGGGGGTGGGTCCAGGTGTGGTTGCCGATGGTGTGGCCCTCCTCGGCGATGTAGTGCAGCAGGTCGGGGAAGGCCAGGGCGCATTCGCCGACGACGAAGAAGGTGGCCCGGGCGCGGTGCCGGCGCAGGAGCTGGAGGATCTCCGGGGTGTAGCGGGGGTCCGGGCCGTCGTCGAAGGTGAGCGCGATCTCCCGGTCGCGGCCGGGGAGGGTGAAGGCGACCTCGGCGCGCGGCGGGGAGGCGCCCGGTCCGGAGCGGGAGGTCTCGCCGGCCATCGCGCGGAGCCGGGGGGCCTCGGGCGTGCCGGTCGCGGTGCCGTCCGTAGGGCCCGTACGGCCCGTCAGGCCCCGGGCCCGCCGGGCGGCCTCCGGCGGCGCCGGCGGGCCGCCGTCCTGGCCGAGGACGAGGCGGGCGGCGGCCAGGGTGCCGATCACGACGCCGGCGCGCAGTACCGTCCGCCGCGCCGCGGTGAGCTTGTCGGAGGTCATCCCCTTGAGCTCTCACGCGGCCGGGGCCGGGCGGCGCAGCGACACCGCGCGGCGCGGCCCGGCTACCCGATCGGCTCCGGCCACCGGGGCCCGCGGTGTGCCATCCGGGTGGCGGTCGTACGTGAACCCGTTCATTCGGGGGCAGTCCGGTCCGCCCCACCCGTTGAAGGACTTACGGTCAAGGACTCACCGCCAGCACCAAATACCCCGCCAGCAGCGCCAGATGGACACCCCCCTGGAGCGGGGTGGCGCGGCCCGGGACCACCGTCAGGGTGCCGACCACGACCGTCAGCACCAGCAGCACCAGGTGGCTGGGGCCCAGGCCCAGGACGAGCGGACCCTTGAGCCAGATCGAGGCCAGCGCCACCGCCGGGATGGTCAGGCCGATACTGGCCATCGCCGAGCCCAGCCCGAGGTTGAGGCTGGTCTGCACGCGGTCCCGGCGGGCCGCCCGGACCGCCGCGATGGTCTCCGGCAGCAGCACCAGCAGCGCGATCACCACGCCCACCACCGACGACGGCAGACCGGCCGCCGCCACCCCGGCCTCGATGGTCGGCGACACCGCCTTGGCCAGGCCCACCACCGCGACCAGCGCCAGCGCCAGCAGGCCCAGGCTCCCCAGCGCCACCCGGGCGGACGGCGGATCGGCGTGGTCCTCGTCGGCGATCACCTCGCCGGCGGTGGTCACCGGCAGGAAGTAGTCCCGGTGCCGGACCGTCTGGGTGGTCACGAACAGCCCGTACAGCACGAGCGAGGCGAGCGCCGCGAACACCAGCTGCGGACCGGAGAACCGCGGCCCGGGCGCGCTGGTGGTGAACGTCGGCAGCGCCAGGCTCAGCCCGGCCACCGTGGCGACGGTGGCGAGCGCCGCGCCGGTGCCCTCGGCGTTGAAGACCGCCACCTTGCGTTTGAGCGCGCCGACCAGCAGGCACAGGCCGACGATGCCGTTGCAGGTGATCATCACCGCCGCGAAGACGGTGTCCCGGGCCAGCGCGGCGCTCTTGTCGCCGCCGTCCGCCATCAGCGTGACGATCAGCGCCACCTCGATCGTGGTCACCGCGACCGCCAGCACCAGCGACCCGAACGGCTCGCCCACCCGGTGCGCGATCACCTCCGCGTGGTGCACCGCGGCCAGTACCGCCCCGGCCAGGAACAGCGACACCACCGCCACCAGCGCGGCCGACAGCGCCCGCCCCCACACCAGCACCAGCAGCACCACTGCCGCGACCGGCAGCACACCGGTCCAGTGCAGCAGGGCGGAACGCGGACGGGCAGTCATACCCCCGAGCCTGGCAGAGACTCCGGGCCGCCGCCCGCCGGCCCGCCCCGCCCGGGCCGCCGCCCGGCACCGGCGCCGGCCCCCGGCACCGCCTCACCACCCCCTGTCCCGGCGGCACTTGCCCCGGTAGGCTCCGCCCCCTGCTGCCCCCTCGCACCGCCCGTGGAGGAAATCCAGGTATGTCCAACGCCCGACGTCTCACCGTCCTGGGAGTCACGGCCGCGCTGGCCGGCTCCCTGATGGCGGCCCCGGCCGCCGCCCGGACCGGCCCCGCACCGGCCCCCGCCGCCCCCGCCAAGACGCCCGTCGCCACCGGCTACGGCGGTGTGGTCGCCAGCGTCGACGCGGACGCCTCGGCCGCCGGTATCGAGGTGCTCCGCAAGGGCGGCAACGCGGTCGACGCGGCGGTCGCCACCGCCGCCGCCCTCGGCGTCACCGAGCCGTACTCCTCCGGCATCGGGGGCGGCGGCTACTTCGTCTACTACGACGCCCGGACGAAGACCGTCCGCACCCTCGACGGCCGGGAGACCGCCCCGCGCACCGCCACCAAGGACCTCTTCCTGGAGAACGGCAAGCCGATACCGTTCGCCGACGCGGTCACCAGCGGCCTGAGTGTCGGTACGCCCGGCACCCCCGCCACCTGGGACAGCGCCCTGAAGAAGTGGGGCAGCCGCTCCCTGTCGCAGGTGCTGCGGCCCGCCGAGAAACTCGCCGAGCACGGCTTCACCGTCGACCAGACCTTCCGGCAGCAGACCGCCGACAACGAGGCCCGCTTCCGCGACTTCCCGGCCACCGCCGCCCTCTTCCTGCCCGGCGGCAAGCTCCCGGTCGTCGGCTCCACCATGAAGAACCCCGATCTGGCGCGTACGTACCGGGAGTTGGGCGCCAAGGGCACCGACGTGCTCTACCGGGGCGCGATCGGCCGGGACATCGTCCGCACCGTCAACAAGCCCCCGGTCCGCCCCGGCGCCTCCCGCACGGTCCGCCGCGGCGACCTGTCCGCCGCCGACCTCGCCGCGTACCGCCCGGTCAGCCACCAGCCGACCCACACCACCTACCGCGGTCTGGACGTCTACGGCATGGCCCCGTCCTCCTCCGGGGGCACCAGCGTCGCCGAGGCGCTCAACATCCTGGAGAAGACCGACCTCTCGCACCTGACCGAGCAGCAGTACCTGCACCGCTACATCGAGGCCAGCCGCATCGCGTTCGCCGACCGCGGCCGCTGGGTCGGCGACCCGGCTTACGAGAACGTCCCGGTCAAGGGCCTCACCTCGAAGCGGTTCGCCGCCTCCCGGGAGTGCCTGATCAACGACCGCAAGGCGCTCACCAGCCCGCTCGCCCCCGGCGACCCGCGCCACCCGGCGCCCTGCCGCACCGCCGGCCCGGCCGCCCCCACGACGTACGAGGGCGAGAACACCACCCACCTCACCGTCGCCGACAAGTGGGGCAACATCGTCGCCTACACCCTCACCATCGAGCAGACCGGCGGCAGCGGCATCGCCGTCCCCGGCCGCGGCTTCCTGCTCAACAACGAGCTGACCGACTTCTCCTTCGCCCCCGCCAACCCGGCGGTGCCCGACCCCAACCTCCCCGGCCCCGGCAAGCGGCCGCGCTCCTCCATCTCCCCGACCGTCGTCCTGCGCCACGGCGAGCCGGTCCTCGCCCTCGGCTCGCCCGGCGGCGCCACCATCATCACCACCGTGCTGCAGACCCTGCTCAACCACCTCGACCGGGGCATGCCGCTGGTGGACGCGATCGCCGCACCGCGCGCCAGCCAGCGCAACGCGGCCGCCACCGAGCTGGAACCGGCCCTGTGGAACAGCCCGCTCCGCGCCCAGCTGGAAGCGCTCGGCCACACCTTCAAGCTCAACCCGGAGATCGGCGCGGCCACCGGTGTGCAGCGGCTGCCGGACGGCCGCTGGCTCGCCGCGGCCGAGAAGGTCCGGCGCGGCGGCGGTTCGGCGATGGTGGTCCACCCCGCGCCGTAACGCCGGCCCGCGGGCGGTGTGTGCCG
The DNA here is from genome assembly GCF_001509485.1 of Streptomyces sp. NRRL F-4489. GTDB lineage: Bacteria > Actinomycetota > Actinomycetes > Streptomycetales > Streptomycetaceae > Streptomyces. Next base: position 19,342 of record NZ_LLZI01000242.1, on the reverse strand, counting down.
TCCGTGTGTCCTCGCCGGGCCGCGCCGCGCGGCGTCGTTGCCGCCCCCTGCGGCGCCCTTTAGCCTCCTGGGACCGTTCGTTCGAGTGAGCGGTCCCAGGGAGGGCACCCAGCGTGAGCGTCGACGAGAGCCAGCAGCGCCGGACCGCGCCGGCCGCGGACCGCCCCCGCCACCCGGCCCCGGGCGGCCCCCCGGCCGGCCGGGGGGAGGGGCTCGCCGAGCAGGCCCGGGCGCTGGCCGGCGGCGAGGTCACCGCCACCGCCCTGGTCCGGCGATCCCTGGAGCGGATCGCCGCCACCCAGGACACCGTCAACGCCTTCCGCCGGGTACGCGCCGAGGCGGCGCTCGCCGAGGCCGCGGAGGCCGACCGCCGGCTCGCGGCGGGCGAGCGGCTGCCGCTGCTCGGCGTCCCGGTCGCCGTCAAGGACGACACCGACGTGGCGGGCGAACCCACCGCGTTCGGCTGCGCCGGGGAGTTCCCGCCCAAACGGCGCGACGCCGAGGTGGTACGGCGGCTGCGCGCGGCCGGCGCGGTCATCGTCGGCAAGACCAACTCCTGCGAGCTGGGCCAGTGGCCGTTCACCGAGGGCCCGGCCTTCGGCGAGACCCGCAACCCCTGGAACCCCGCGCACACCCCCGGCGGCTCCTCCGGCGGTTCGGCCGCCGCGGTCGCCGCCGGCCTGGTCCCCGCCGCCCTCGGCACCGATGGCGCGGGCTCCGTGCGGATCCCCGCCGCCTGGTCCCACCTGGTCGGCATCAAACCGCAGCGCGGCCGGATCTCCACCTGGCCGGACTTCGAGTCGTTCCACGGCATCACCGGCATCGGCCCGCTGGCCCGTACGGTCGAGGACGCCGCGCTGCTGCTGGACGCGGCCGCCGGCAACCACCCCGGCGACCTGCACCGGCCGCCGCCGGTCGCGGCCCGCGAGGCCGCCCGCCGGGACCCCGGGCGGCTGCGCGTCGCGCTGTCCTGGCAGACCGCCTTCACCTTCACCCGCAAACCGCTGCACCCCGACGTCCGGGCCGCGGTCACCGCCGTCGCCCGCACCCTGGCCGGCCTCGGCCACCTCGTCGAGGAGGCCGACCCCGACTACGGGCTGATCGGCCTGGCCTTCCTCCCGCGCGCCACGGCCGGCGTCGGCGACTGGGCCGCCCGGGTCCCCGACCCCCGGCTGCTGGACCGCCGCACCCGCCAGGCGGCCCGCCTCGGCCGGCTGCTCGGCGGACCGTTACTGCGCCGGGCCCGCGCCGTCGAACAGCGCCAGCGGCGCCGCGTCGGCGCGCTCTTCGGCCCCTACGACGTGCTGCTGACCCCGACCACCGCGACCCCGCCGCCGCGTATCGGCACCCTCGCCCGGCTGAACGGCTTCCAGACGGACCGGGCCATGATCGCCGCCTGCCCGTACGCCTGGCCGTGGAACGTCCTGGGCTGGCCGGGCCTGAGCGTACCGGCCGGTTTCAGCGCGGACGGGCTGCCGCTGGGCGCCCAGCTGCTCGGCCCGGCGCACGGCGAGCCCCGGCTGATCGCGCTGGCCGCCCAGCTCCAGGACGCCCTGCGCTGGCACGAGCGGTGGCCCGCCGGGTATCCGGGGGGCCCGCCCGGCGCCCGTTAGCCCAGCAGGGCGAGGATCTCCTCCGTGGTGCCGGTCTCGCCCAGGCGCGGGAAGATCCGGCGGACGCTGTTCTCGTGCGCGTCCGGGTCGAGGTCGGTCACCGCGTCGGTGGCCACCGCGACGTGGTAGCCGTGCTCGTGCGCGGCGCGGGCGCTGGACTCCACGCCGATGCTGGTGGCGATCCCGGCGAAGACGGTCTGGGTGACCCCGCGGCGGCGCAGTCCGGCGTCGAGCGCGGTGCCGTGGAAGGCGCCCCAGCGCTCCTTGGTGACGAGCAGATCGCCCGGCTGCCGGTCCAACTCGGGCACCAGCTCGGCCCAGTCGGCCGGTGGCGTGCCGCCGCCCGCCCGCGCGGCCTCGGTGCGGCCCGGCGCGCCGCCGGTGACGTTCACCAGCACCACCGGCAGCCCGCGCTCCCGGAACGCCGCGGCCAGCCGGGCCGCGCGGGCCACGATCTCCTCGGCGGGGTGGACGGTGGGCAGCGCGGTGATGCCCTTCTGGAGGTCGATCAGGACCAGTGCGGTGGTCGGGTCGAGGGTGCTGACGGTCACGGTAACTCCTGCTCTGCGTAAGGGAATTGAGGGGTGAGTGGCCGGAATGGCCGGTCTCGGGGGTCAGCCGAGGTCCCGGTTGCCCGCGGTGCGCAGCGACCGGTCGGCGAGGGTGAGGACGAGCAGCAGCACGCCGAGCACCGCGCCGGTCAGCGCGATGGCGTGCAGGCCCGCGTCGGTGGCGCGCGTCCCGTAGACCAGCCCGATCAGGCTGGAGGCGGTGATCGCGCCGAGGTACTGGGCGGTGCGCTGGAGCCCGGCCGCCGCGCCCACGCCGTCGGCCGGGGCCTGGGCGTAGACGGCGGCCTGGTTGCCGGTCGAGGACAGGCCCTGCGGGACGCCGAAGAGCGCTCCGGCGACCAGCAGGAGCGGCAGCGGGCTGGTGCCGCGCAGCAGCAGGAAGACCGCGCTGCCGGCGGTCAGGCAGACCGCGGCGACCGCCAGCGGGGCGCGGATGCCCCTCGTCCGGGCGCCGGCCAGGGAGCACACCGCGGCAGCGCCGGACATCGGCAGCATCACCAGCCCGGCGTGGAAGGACGAGAAGCCGTGCGCCTGCTCCAGCCACTGGCTGAAGCCGTACAGCACGCAGTAGATGACCAGATACGCCAGCCCGTGCCGCAGATACGTCAGGGTCAGCGCGCGGTTTCTGGCCAGCATCCGCAGGTCGATGAAGGGGTGCGGATGGCGCAGCTGCCACCACACCAGGACGGCGGTGAGCACCGCGGCCGGCGCGAGCAGCGGCCACCGCGGCGCGTCCAGCCGCAGCAGGAAGAACATCGCGCAGGTCAGCGCGGAGGCGAAGAGCGCGATCCCGAACGGGTCGAGGGAGCCGCGGGCCGCGCCGCCGGGACCGCCCGAGGGGGCCGCCGCGCGGCTGTCCCGGTCGCGGCCGTCCCGGTCGGGCGGGAGCCAGGCCAGCGCACCGGCCAGCGCCAGCAGCGCGAGCGGGACGTTGACCGCGAAGACCGCCCGCCAGCCCGCCGTCGCGGCGAGCAGCCCGCCGAGGGTGGGGCCGACCGCCGCACTGGCCAGCGCGGCCAGCGACATCCGGCCCAGCACCGTACGCGGTGTGGGCCGGCCGACCCGCCGCGATTCGGCCCGCAGCACCGCCATCGCCGCCGGATACGCGGCCGCGGTGCCGATCCCGAGGAGGACCCGGGAGACGATCAGCAGCGCGAACGTCGGCGCCAGCGCCCCGAGCAGGCCCGCCGCGCAGACCAGCACCGACCCGGCGGTGAACACCCGGCGCGGCCCGATCCGGTCCGCGACCCGGCCCAGCGACGGCTGGCCCACCGCGCTGGCCAGATACATCGCCGAGATCAGCCAGGCGGTGTCGGCCGCGCCGACCCGGAAGTCCTGGCCGATGGCGACCAGCGCGGTGGCGATCATCGTGGAGTTGATGGGGTTGAGCAGCGATCCCAGCAGCAGCGGGGTCATCAGCCGGGCGCCGAAACCGCGCTCCCCGGGCGGGAGTCCGGCGCCCGCCGCGGCCGGGCCGCCGGTGCGGCCGGGGGCCGTCCGCCCCGGCGCTTCGGGCCCGCTCATGCGTCGGTCAGCCGTCGTATCAGCGCGGTCGCCTCGGCCAGCGTCCGCCGCTCGGCGCCGGTCAGCCGCTCGGCGATGGCCACCGCGAGCCAGTCGTTCTTGGCCCGCCGGACGTCGGCCAGCACCCGGCGGCCCTCGCCGGTGAGCGAGAAGACCACCTGGCGGCCGTCGGTGGGGTGCGGGCTGCGGGCGAGGATGCCGCGCTCCTCCAGCGCGCCGACGGTGACCCGCATCGACTGCGGGCGCACCAGCTCGGCGCGGGCCAGCGCGGCGATGGTGGACGGCCCCTCGGCGTCCAGCCGGGCCACCACGGCGCGCTGGGTGGGGGTCAGCTCGCCCTGCGGCGAGGCGGCGCGCAGCCGCCGCATCAGCAGGGACACGCTCGCCCCCAGCTCGGCGGCGAGCCGTTCCCCGTCGTGGTCGGGCACAGTCTTGTCGGCCATGGTCCGAGCCTAGGAGATCGACAGGGAAACTTGCAAGGCAAACTTGCAAGATTGCCTGTCGTATCGCCGGGGGAGGAGCGGTGCCGGCCCCGCCCGCCGGCGCGCCGCGCCGCGCGGGGAGATGGTCTTGCCACGGTCGGTGACGGGCCTTACGGTCGCCTGCACATGCGGAGATCCTTGCGGCCGCGGGCCGGCGCACCGCGCCACCGCCCGCCGCGGGCCGGCGCATCGACAAAGGAGCAGCTCATGGCCGATGTTGTGCGTGCCGCACTGGTCCAGGCGTCCTGGACCGGCGACACCGAATCGATGATCGCGAAGCATGAGGAGCACGCCAGGGCGGCCGCCGCGCAGGGCGCGAAGGTGATCGGCTTCCAGGAGGTCTTCAACGCCCCGTACTTCTGCCAGGTGCAGGACGCCGAGCACTTCCGCTGGGCCGAGCCGGTGCCCGACGGCCCGACCGTCCGGCGGATGCGGGCCCTGGCCCGGGAGACCGGCATGGTCATCGTCGTCCCGGTCTTCGAGGTCGAGCAGTCCGGCTTCTACTACAACACCGCCGCCGTCATCGACGCCGACGGCACCGTCCTGGGCACCTACCGCAAGCACCACATCCCGCAGGTCAAGGGCTTCTGGGAGAAGTTCTACTTCCGGCCCGGCAACGCCGGCTGGCCGGTCTTCGACACCGCCGCCGGCCGGATCGGCGTCTACATCTGCTACGACCGCCACTTCCCCGAGGGCTGGCGGCAGCTCGGCCTCAACGGCGCCCAGCTCGTCTACAACCCCTCCGCCACCTCCCGCGGCCTGTCCGGCTACCTCTGGAAGCTGGAGCAGCCCGCCGCGGCCGTCGCCAACGAGTACTTCGTCGCCGCGATCAACCGCGTCGGCGTCGAGGAGTACGGCGACAACGACTTCTACGGCACCAGCTACTTCGTCGACCCGCTCGGCCAGTTCGTCGGCGACCCGGCCAGCGACACCAAGGAGGAACTCCTCGTCCGCGACCTGGACTTCCGCCTGATCGACCGGGTGCGGCAGCAGTGGGCGTTCTACCGCGACCGCCGCCCGGACGCCTACGAGGGGCTGGTGCGGCCGTGACCCACGACCCCGTCACCCTCCACGACCGCCACCGCGCCGTCCTGCCGTCGTGGCTGAATCTGTACTACGAGCGGCCCGTGGAGCTGACCCACGGCGAGGGCCGGTACGTCTGGGACGCCGACGGCAACCGCTACCTCGACTTCTTCGGCGGCATCCTCACCACCATGACCGCGCACGCGCTGCCGGAGGTCACCAAGGCGGTCAGCGAGCAGGCCGGCCGGATCCTGCACACCTCCACCGTCTACCTCTCCCGCCCCATGGTCGAGCTGGCCGAGCGGATCGCGGCGCTCTCCGGCATCCCCGACGCCCGGGTCTTCTTCACCACCTCCGGCACCGAGGCCAACGACACCGCGCTGCTGCTGGCCACCACCTACCGCCGGTCCAACCAGATCCTGGCGATGCGCAACAGCTACCACGGCCGGTCCTTCTCGGCCATCGGCATCACCGGCAACAGGAGCTGGTCGCCCACCAGCCTCTCGCCCCTCCAGACCCTCTACGTCCACGGCGGGGTGCGCTCGCGCGGCCCGTTCGCCGAGCTGTCCGACCGCGACTACATCGCCGCCTGCACCGCCGACCTCGAGGACCTGCTCGGCCAGACCGCGGGCGGCGTCGCCGCGCTGATCGCCGAACCCGTCCAGGGCGTCGGCGGCTTCACCTCCCCGCCCGACGGCCTCTACGCCGCGTTCCGCGAGGTGCTGGCCCGCGAGGGCATCCTGTGGATCAGCGACGAGGTGCAGACCGGCTGGGGCCGCACCGGCGACCACTTCTGGGGCTGGCAGGCGCACGCCGACAACGGCCCGCCCGACCTGCTGACCTTCGCCAAGGGCATCGGCAACGGCATGTCCCTGGGCGGTGTGGTCGCCCGCGCCGAGATCATGGACTGCCTGCCCGCCAACTCCCTGTCCACCTTCGGCGGTTCCCCCGTCACCATGGCCGCCGGCCTGGCCAACCTCGGCTACCTCCTCGACCACGACCTCCAGGGCAACGCCCGGCGGGTCGGCGGCCTGCTCATCGAACGGCTGCGGGCGGTCGCGGCCGGCCTCGACGTGGTCCGTGAGGTCCGCGGCCGGGGCCTGATGATCGGCGTCGAACTCGTCCGGCCGGGCACCGACGAGCCCTCGCCCGAGGCCGCCTCCCTGGCCCTGGAGGCGGCCCGGGAACGCGGCCTGCTGATCGGCAAAGGCGGGATGGGCGGCGGCGCGCTGCGCATCGCCCCGCCCATGACCCTCACCGTCGCCGAGGCCGAGGAGGGCGCCGCCCTGCTCGCGGACGCCCTGCGCCACGCCCAGGGGCAACTGGACGGCGGCGGGCGGGAGTAGCCGGGGCCGACTCAGGTGCGGGCCGCCGCCGCCCGCACCGCTTCGGCCACCTCGGTGAAGAAGCGGGTGTGCGCCCGGCGGCTGACCGGGGCCTCCGGGTTCCACGGCAGCAGCCGGGCGCGGGCCTCGATCGCCCGCCAGTGCTCGTCGGCCCGCAGCGCCTCGACCCGGGCGGCGTTGGCCCGTACGTCGAGCAGGACCACGTCCGGGGCGAGGGCGGCGGCCTCCGCCCAGCCGACCGTCGACCAGTTCGTCCCGGCGCCGGCCGCCGGCTCCGGCAGCTCCACACCGTGCTCGGCCAGCGCCCGCAGATCCGGCCAGGTGCCGGGCCGGGCCAGATGCACCTTCTCCGGCCCGGCGGGCGACAGCGCCACCACCCGCGGCCGCGCCGGGCCGCCGGTCACCCGCCGCAGCTCGTCCTCCGCCGCGTCCAACTCCCGTGCCAGGGACAGCGGTTCACCGCGGCCCAGCGAGCCGGCCAGCGCCGCGAACCGCTCCCGCACCTCTGGCAGACTGCGGCCCGGTCCGACCGCGAGCGCGGCCACCGGGACCTGCTCCTCCAGCTCCCGCGCGGTCTTGGCGGCCAGCCCGTAGACCTGCTCGCCGTCGTACGTCACCGCCACCACGAGGTCCGGGCGGGCCTCCAGCAGCGTGTCCGGATGCAGCGCGGCCCCCGAGCCGAGGTAGCGGATCGCGTCCAGCGGCAGCTCACCGGCCTTGGCCGGATCGGCCGCCGCGCCGTCGTGCTGGGAGCCGAACAGGCCCACCGGGCGGATGCCGTGGTCCCACAGCGTCGCGCCCGCCTGTATGTACGCCACGATCCGTTCCGGTCGGTTTCCGGCCACCACCAGGCGCCCGCGGTCGTCGGAGAACTCCCACGGTGTGCTCTGCTCCATGGCGCATCGCCTTTCTGACGTCATCTGGGGTGTTCCGACGTCCTTGGTGCCGATTGTGAAGGTGTCGTTCCGCTATGACTTTCGAAGCTGCGGGTCCGGGGACTGTTACCTGCCCATCCGGCCGCCCCCGCACCCCTCGTCCGGCCCGGCCCCCGGGCCCGGCGTGTCCCGCCGCTCGCCCACCCGGCTGACCGCCGCCGCGACACCCCCCGGCCCGCCGGAGATCCGCCGGACTCTTGCCACCGCCGGTGCCATGCTTCTACGGTGTCTCCTTCCCGTCCGGAATCTACGGGTGTAGACCAGCTTGTGCAGACCAGCTTTTGACGCCGCGTCAGGTGGCCGGCGCCAGGTAGGGAGCCGAGATGAGCCGTACGGTCGTCCGGGGCGGACTGGTCATCACCGCCGCCGAGGAGACCCACGCCGACGTCCTGATCGAGAACGGCCGGATCGCCGCCCTGGCCGCCTCCGACAGCCCCGCCGCCACCGGCTGGACCGCCGGCGCCGACCGCGTCCTGGACGCCACCGGCCGCTACGTCATCCCCGGCGGCGTCGACGCGCACACCCACATGGAGCTGCCGTTCGGCGGCACCGCCGCCTCCGACACCTTCGAGTCCGGCACCCGCGCCGCCGCCTGGGGCGGCACCACCACCATCATCGACTTCGCCGTCCAGTCCCAGGGCGCCGCCCTGCGCGCCGGCCTGGACACCTGGCACGCCAAGGCCGACGGCCAGTGCGCCATCGACTACGCCTTCCACATGATCGTCTCCGACGTCAACGACGCCACCCTGCGGGAGATGGACGGCCTGGTCGCCGAAGGACTCACCTCGTTCAAGCTCTTCATGGCGTACCCGGGGGTCTTCTACTCCGACGACGGGCAGATCCTGCGCGCCATGCAGCAGGCCGGCGGCAACGGCGGCCTGATCATGATGCACGCCGAGAACGGCCTGGCCATCGACGTCCTCGTCCAGCAGGCCCTGGCCCGCGGCGACACCGACCCGCGCTTCCACGGCGAGGTGCGCAAGGCCCTCCTGGAGGCGGAGGCCACCCACCGCGCGATCCGCCTGGCCCAGGTCGCCGGCGCCCCGCTCTACGTCGTCCACGTCTCGGCCCGCGAGGCCGCCGCCGAGCTGGCCCGGGCCCGCGCCGAGGAACTCCCGGTCTTCGGCGAGACCTGCCCGCAGTACCTCTTCCTGTCCACCGACAACCTCGCCGAGCCCGGCTTCGAGGGCGCCAAATACGTGTGCAGCACGCCGCTGCGGCCCAAGGAGCACCAGGCGGCGCTGTGGCGGGCGCTGCGCCGCGACGACCTCCAGGTCGTCTCCACCGACCACTGCCCGTTCTGCTTCGCCGGGCAGAAGGAGCTGGGCCGCGGCGACTTCTCGAAGATCCCCAACGGCCTGCCCGGCGTCGAGAACCGCATGGACCTCCTCCACCAGGCCGTCGTCGACGGCCACCTCTCCCGCCGCCGCTGGATCGAGCTGGCCTGCGCCGCCCCGGCCCGGATGTTCGGCCTCTACCCGAAGAAGGGCACCCTCGCCCCCGGCGCCGACGCCGACCTCGTCATCTACGACCCGCACGCCGAGCAGACCGTCTCCGCCGCCACCCACCACATGAACGTCGACTACTCCGCCTACGAGGGCCGGCGGCTGACCGGCCGGGTGCAGACCGTCCTCTCGCGCGGCGAACCGGTCATCACCGACCGGGAGTTCACCGGCCGGGCCGGACACGGCGCCTACACCCCGCGCGGCACCTGCCAGTACCTCCACTGACCGACCAGGGGGCCTCACCATGGACTTCGGACTCGTCCTGCAGACCGACCCGCCGGCCTCCGCGGTCGTCGACCTCATGCGGCGCGCGGAGGCGGCCGGCTTCACCCACGGCTGGACCTTCGACTCCTGCGTGCTGTGGCAGGAGCCGTTCGTCATCTACAGCCGCATCCTCGCCGAGACCAGCCGGCTGACCGTCGGCCCGATGGTCACCAACCCCGGCACCCGCACCTGGGAGGTCACCGCCTCCACCTTCGCCACCCTCAACGACATGTACGGCAACCGCACGGTCTGCGGCATCGGCCGGGGCGACTCCGCGATGCGGGTGGCCGGCCGCGCACCCAACACCCTCGCCCGGATAAGCGAGGCCGCGAAGGTGATCCGGGCCCTGGCGCGCGGCGAGGAGGCCGATCTCGGCGGCACCACCGTCCGCTTCCCCTGGGTCCGCGAGGGCGCCCGGCTGCCCGTCTGGATGGCCGCGTACGGCCCGAAGGCGCTGCGGATGGCCGGCGAGGAGGCCGACGGCTTCATCCTCCAGCTCGCCGACCCCTACCTCACCGCCTGGATGGTCAGGGCCGTCCGGGACGCCGCCGCGGCGGCCGGCCGCGACCCGTCCGGCGTCACCGTCTGCGTCGCCGCGCCCGCCTACGTCACCGCCGACGACTCGCCGGCGGCGCTGGCCCACGCCCGCGAGCAGTGCCGGTGGTTCGGCGGCATGGTCGGCAACCACGTCGCCGACCTCGTCGCCAAATACGGCACCGACTCCGGCGCCGTCCCGCACGAACTCACCGACTACATCAAGGCCCGCCAGGGCTACGACTACGCCCACCACGGCCGGGCCGGCAACCCCGACACCGCGTTCGTCCCGGACGCGATCGTGGACCGCTTCTGCCTCATCGGGCCGGCCGCCGCGCACATCGAGAAGCTGCGCGGGCTGCGGGAGCTGGGCGTGGACCAGTTCGCGGTGTACGCGATGCACGACGCGAAGGAGGCGGTGATCGACGCGTACGGCAGCGAGATCATCCCGGTGGTGAACGGCTGAGGCGGGCCGGGCGGCGGTGTGCCTGTGACCGGGTGCGCTACGGCACCCGGGTCAGCCACTCCTCGGAGGAGAACTTGCCCGCGGCCAGCTCCCGGGCCCGGGCCAGCTCCTCGGCCGTCACCGTCCCCGGCGACCCGCCGTAGCGGGCGCGGAAGGACGCGATCATCCGCTCGATGACCTCCGCCCGCGGCAGCCCGGTCTGCCGCCGCAGCGGATCGACCCGCTTCTTCGCGCTGGTGGTGCCCTTGTCGGACATCTTCTCCTTGCCGATCCGCAGCACGTCGAGCATCTTGTCGGCGTCGATGTCGTACGACATCGTCACGTGGTGCAGCACCGCGCCGTCCCCGGCCACCATCCGCTTCTGCGCCGCGCCGGCGATCTTTCCGGCGTCGGTGGCGATGTCGTTCAGCGGCTTGTACCACGCCCGGATGCCCATGTCGCCGAGCGCGGCCAGCACCCAGTCGTCCAGATACGCGTAACTCTCGGCGAAACTCAGGCCCTGCACAAGGGAGTTGGGCACACACAGCGAATAGGTGATGGTGTTGCCGGGCTCGACGAACATCGCCCCGCCGCCGGAGATCCGCCGTACGACCGTGACACCGTGCCGGGCCGCGCCCTCCGGATCGACCTCGTTGCGCAGCGACTGGAAGCTGCCGATGATCACCGCCGGGCGGTCCCACTCCCACACCCGCAGCGTCGGCGGCCGCCGCCCGGCCGCGACCTCGGCCGTCAGCACCTCGTCCAGCGCCATGTGCAGCTCCGGGGACTGCGGGCCCTCGTGGATGATCTGCCAGTCGAAGTCCGTCCACTCCCGGGCGCCGGCCACCGCCCGCCGCACCGCGATGCCCACCGCCTCGCCGCTGAAGCCGAACAGCACCGCGCCGGCCGGCAGCGCCGCGTCGATCCGGGCGGCCAGCCCGCGCGCGTCGGTGTCCGCCGGGGCGCCCTCCAGCGCGCCGTTGATCGCGTCCAGCGCCTCGTCCGGCTCCAGGAAGAAGTCCCCGGCGACGCGGACCCCGCGCAGCGCCCCGTCCACCACGTCCAGATCGACGACCACCAGCTTGCCGCCCGGCACCTTGTACTCACCGTGGTGCTTGCCCTGCACGGCCCTCTCCGTCCTTCCACGACCGGCTGCCCTTTCCCCCGCACGGCGCGCGGCCGGCAGCGGCGTCAACCGTAACGCGGGCACCGGCATTCCCGGCACAACGGGTCGGAGCGGACCCCCGCCGGCCCCCGGGCGCCCGGGCGGGGCGTTTGTCCGCGCGGCGGGCTCAGGCGAGCGCGTCCAGCAGCCGGGGCAGCGCCGTCCCGATCGGCTCCCTGACCACCTCGGCGGCCAGCGCGTCGTACGGCGTCGGATCGGCGTTGACGATCACCAGGCGGGCGCCGTGCTCCACGGCCACCCCGGCGAGCGACGCGGCCGGCTGCACCTGGAGCGTGGTGCCGACCGCGAAGAACACCTCGGCCGCCTTCGCCACCGCCAGCGCCTCCCCGATGACCCGTGGATCAAGCCGCTCCCCGAACATCACCGTCGCCGACTTCAGGATCCCGCCGCACTCCCGGCACGCCGGATCCGGCTCGCCCGCCGCCACCCGCTCCAGCGCCCCCGCCATCGGGGACCGCGCCCCGCACCCGGTGCACACCACCTCTCTAGCGGTGCCGTGGAGTTCGAGCACCTTGCGGGCCGGCATCCCGGCGAGCTGGTGCAGCCCGTCCACGTTCTGGGTCAGCACCCGCACCGGCGTCCCGGACCGCTCCAGCCGGGCCACCGCCTCGTGTGCGGCGTTCGGCCGGGCCCGCAGCGCCGGGCTGTCCCGCCGCATCCGCCAGGACCGCCGCCGGACCTCCGGATCGGCCATGTACGCCTCGTAGGTGACCAGCTTCGCGGCCTCCGGGTCGCGCCGCCACAGCCCGTTGGGCCCGCGGTAGTCGGGGACCCCGGAGTCGGTGGAGATGCCGGCGCCGGTCAGGAGCGCCACCAGTGGGCGCCGCGCCGGCCGGCCGTCGCTGCTGCTCATGGCCCGAGCGTACGGAACGGGCCGACCTCCGGCGAGCCGGTTCCGCGCCCGGCGGCCCGGTTTCCGCGCGGCCGGACGCGCCGCCCGGTACGGCCCGGCGCGGCCGCCGGGCACCCGGGGGAGAGGGTGGTGGCGGGCCGGGCCGGTGGGGGAGGCTACCGGTGATCACCTGCCCGGCGAGCCGCGACGAGGAGACCCCGTGTTCACCACCCGCCCCACCCTCCAAGGCACCTTCGGGATGGCCGCCACCACCCACTGGCTGGCGTCCCAGTCGGCGATGGCCGTCCTGGAGGACGGCGGCAACGCCTTCGATGCCGCCGTCGCCGCCGGCTTCGTCCTGCACGTCGTCGAACCGCACCTCAACGGGCCGGCCGGCGAGGTCCCCATCCTCCTGGCGCCCGCCGGCGGCCCGGTCCGGGTGCTCTGCGGCCAGGGCCCCGCCCCCGCCGGCGCGACCCCGGGCCACTACACCTCCCTCGGCCTGGACCTCGTACCCGGTACCGGGCCGCTCGCCGCCGCCGTCCCCGGCGCCTTCGACGCCTGGATGCTGCTGCTCCGCGACCACGGCACCAAGTCCCTGGCCGAGGTGCTCCGTTACGCCATCGGCTACGCCGAGCACGGCCACCCCGCCGTCGAGCGGATAGGGCAGACCGTCGAGACCGTCCGGGAACTCTTCGAGACCGAGTGGACCACCTCCGCCGCGCTCTACCTGCCCGGCGGCCGCGCCGTCCGCCCCGGTGGACTCCTCACCAACCGCCCCCTGGCGGCCACTTGGCGCCGCCTGCTCACCGAGGCCGCGGCGGCTTCCGCCGACCGGGAGGCGCAGATCGACGCGGCCCGCCGCATCTGGCGCGAGGGCTTCATCGGCGAGGCGCTCGCCGCGTTCGCCGCCCGCCCCGCCCTGGACACCTCCGGCGCCCGCCACGCCGGAACCCTCACCGGCGACGACCTCGCCGCCTACACCGCCACCTACGAGGACCCGGTGACGTACGACTGGCACGGCTGGACCGTCGCCAAGCCCGGCGCCTGGACGCAGGGCCCCGCCTTCCTCCAGCAACTCGCCCTGCTCCCGGAGGAGTTGCCGGCCTACGGCAGTCCCGAGTACGTCCACCTGCTCATCGAGGGCTGCAAACTCGCCATGGCCGACCGCGAGGCGTGGTACGGCGACGCCGCCGACGTCCCGCTCAGCGACCTGCTCGCGGACGACTACAGCGCCGCCCGCCGCGTCCTGATCGGCGCGGACGCCTCGTACGCGCTGCGGCCCGGCAGCCCCGGTGGGCGTACGCCGCGGCTCCCGGCGTACGTCGTGGCGGGCGCGACGGGGGCCGGGGCTGGCGCTGGGGAGCGTGGGCCGGGCCCGTCCGCCGCTCTGGCGCGCGGGGCCGGGGAGCCGACCACCGCCACCGGTACCGGACGGGGCGAGCCGCCCGCCGTCGCCCCCGAGGTCGACCGGGACGGCACCACCCGCGGCGACACCTGCCACCTCGCCATCGCCGACCGCTGGGGCAACCTCGTCTCCGCCACCCCGTCCGGCGGCTGGCTCCAGTCCAACCCGGTCATCCCCGCCCTCGGCTTCCCGCTCGGCACCCGGCTCCAGATGACCTGGCTGGAGGAGGGCCTGCCCAACTCCCTCACCCCCGGCCGCCGCCCCCGCACCACCCTCACCCCGTCCCTCGCGCTGCGTGACGGCGTGCCCGTGATGGCGTTCGGCACCCCCGGCGGCGACCAGCAGGACCAGTGGCAGCTGCACTTCTTCCTCGCCGCCGCACTGCGCCCGCCGGTCCGCGGCGGACTCGACCTCCAGGGCGCCATCGACGCCCCGAACTGGCACAACGACGCCTTCCCCGGCTCGTTCTTCCCGCGCGCCATGCGGCCGGGCGCGGTCACCGTCGAGTCCCGGATCGGGGCAGAGGTCATCGGCGAGCTGCGCCGCCGGGGGCACGACGTCACGGTGGGCGGCCCCTGGTCCGAGGGCCGGCTGTCCGCGGTGGCCCGCGACCCGGAGACCGGGGTGCTCTCGGCCGCCGCCAATCCGCGGGGGATGCAGGGGTACGCGGTGGGGCGGTGAGAGGGCGGGGCGGGCGCCGTCAGGCGGGGCGGGGGCCGTGAGCGGGCTGGGGGCGCCTCCGGCGGGCGGGGGCGGCCCGGGTCCGGCTCTCGGCGTACGGCGCTGACCTGCGGGAACGGTGGCGCGGCAGGCGCTGACGGGTGCCGGGCCCCGGCCCGCTCCGGCACCCGGTCGCCGCCCGGGCGGAACCCGGAGTTCACCTTGGCGCCGGCCGGAGTGTCAGTGCCGCGTGGTTCGATGGAGACATGATCGAAACACCGCAGACCCCGGCCCCGGGAGCCACCACGGACCTCACCGACGCCCTCACCCCCGCCCCCGCCGCGCCCTCCGGGCCGGATCCGGCCGCCGCCGTCCCGTTCGACCCGGCCGCCGTCGAGACGGCCGTCCGCCGCGCCGCGGCCGACGAGATCATGCCCCGCTTCCGCCAGCTCGCCGCCGACGACGTGGTGCAGAAGAACGGCCCGCACGACCTCGTCACCACCGCCGACCGGCGCGCCGAGGAGCACCTCACCGAGGCCCTGACCGCCCTGCTGCCCGGCTCCCGGGTCGTCGGCGAGGAAGCCGTGCACGCCGACCCCGCCGTCCTGGACGCCCTGCGCGGCGACGCCCCCGTCTGGATCGTCGACCCGGTCGACGGCACCCGCCAGTTCGTCCACGGCGACCCCGGCTTCGCCACCCTCGTCTCCCTCGCCCACCACGGCGAGGTCCTCGCCTCCTGGACGTACGCCCCCGCGCTCGGCCAGATGGCCGTGGCCCGCCGCGGCGCCGGCGCCTGGCTCAACGGCGAGCGCCTCACCGCCGGCCACCCCGCCCCGGGCGCCGCGCTCCGCGTCGCCACCTCCCATTACGACTTCACCGACGACGAGCAGAAGCGCGTCCTGGCCGCCCTCGACACCCCCGGCATCGCCCCCCGCCCCTGCGGCTCCGCGGGCCTGGAATACCTCCACATAGCCCAGGGCCGCCTCGACGCCACCGCCTTCAGCTGGGAGAACGCCTGGGACCACGCCGCCGGCCTGCTCCTCGTCCACGAAGCCGGCGGCGCGAGCGGTACGGTCGCCGGGCGGCCCTTCCGTATCGAAGGGGGCAACGCCCTCCCGTTCACCGCCGCGCGGGACGCCGCCACCGCCCGGCGTATCCTCGGACTGCTGGCGGCCGCCAACTGATCCTCACCGGCGAGGGTCGGACACGAGGGGAGTGGCGCAGGTGCCGACGATGCTCGACGCCGTGGTGATCGGTTCGGGACCCAACGGCCTGACGGCGGCGGCCGAACTCGCCCGCCGCGGGATGTCCGTGGAGGTCTTCGAGGCCCGCGACACCATCGGCGGCGGAGCCCGCACGGAGGAACTCACCCTCCCCGGCTTCCGCCACGACCCCTGCTCCGCCGTGCACCCGCTCGGCGCCGGCTCACCCGCCTTCCGCGCCATGCCCCTGGACCGGCACGGCCTGGAATGGCTCCACCCCGACCTGCCGATGGCGCATCCGTTCCCCGACGGCACCGCCGCCGTCCTCGCCCACTCCGTCGGCGAGACCGCGATGTCCTTCGGGCCGCGCGACGCCGGCACGTACCGCCGGCTGGTCGCCCCGTTCATCGGCAAGTGGGACACCATGGCCCACGACTTCCTCCGCACCCAGTGGCTCGGCCTGCCCCGCGACCCGGTGACCTACGCCCGCTTCGGCCTGGTCGCCGCCCAGCCCGCCGCCCTGCTCAACCACCGCTTCCAGGACGAGAAGGCCCGCGGCCTGATCGCCGGCCTCGCCGCGCACGCCAACGCCCCGCTCACCGGCCTGGGCACCAGCGGCCTGGCGCTGATGTTCGCCCTCGCCGCGCACGCCAACGGCTGGCCCGTCCCGCGCGGCGGCTCCCAGGCCGTCTCCGATGCCCTGGCCGGCCTGCTCCGCGCCCACGGCGGCACCGTCCACACCGGCTTCGAGGTCAAGCGCCTGGACGACCTCCCGCCCGCCCGCGCGTACGTCTTCGACACCTCCCCCACGGCCCTGGCCCGCATCGCCGGCCTCGGCAACGCCTACCGCGACACGGTCTACGGCCCCAGCGTCTTCAAGATCGACTACGCGCTCTCCGGCCCCGTCCCCTGGACCGCCACCGAGGCCCGGCGCGCCGGCACCGTCCACATCGGCCCCACCAGCCGCGAGATCGCCGCCTCCCTCGCCGCCGCCACCGAAGGCCGCGACCCCTCCGTCCCCTTCCTCATCACCGCCCAGCCCAGCCTCATCGACCCCACCCGCGCCCCCGAGGGCAAGCACACCTTCTGGGCGTACGGCCATGTCCCGAACGGCTGGGAAGGCGACGCCACCGAGGTGGTCGAGCGGCAGATCGAGCGGTTCGCCCCCGGCTTCCGCGACCTCGTCCTCGCCCGCGCCGTCGCCGGCCCCCCGCAGCTCGCCGCCCGCAACGCCAACTACGTCGGCGGCGACACCGCGACCGGCTCCGCCGCCGGCCTCCGCCTCCTCATCCGCCCCAAGCTCACCCGCGTCCCCTACGAGACCGCCCACCCCGCCGTCTACCTCTGCTCCCAGGCCACCCCACCCGGCCCCGGCGTCCACGGCATGTCCGGCCACTACGCCGCCAAGTCCGTCTGGCGCCGGCTGCGGGGCGGGAGGAGATGAGGGCGGGAGGAGATGAGGGGCGGCGGCCGGCCGCGGCCGGCACCGGCGGAGGAGAGGGCCAGGGGTAGCCACGGCTCGCCCACGGGCCCGGCTCCGCACGCCCCGCCCGCGGCTCCAGGGCGTCCTAGGCTCGCCCCATGAGCACGCGCCTCACTCTCGTCCAGGGCGACATCACCGCCCAGGCCGTCGACGCCATCGTCAACGCCGCCAACTCCTCCCTGCTCGGCGGCGGGGGCGTGGACGGCGCGATCCACCGCCGCGGCGGACCCGAGATCCTCGCCGAGTGCCGCGCCCTGCGCGCCGGCCACTACGGCCGCGGCCTCCCGACCGGCCAGGCCGTCGCCACCACCGCCGGCCGCCTCCCCGCCCGCTGGGTGATCCACACCGTGGGCCCGGTGTACTCCGCCACCGAGGACCGCACCGACCTCCTCGCCTCCTGCTACACCCAGTCCCTCCGCACCGCCGCCCGCCTCGGCGCCCGCACCCTCGCTTTCCCCGCCATCTCCACCGGCGTCTACCGCTGGCCGCTCGCCGACGCCGCCCGCACCGCGGTCACCACCGTCCGCACCGCCCTCGCCACCGACCCCGGCACCTTCGCCTTCGACGAGATCCGCTTCGTCGCCTACGACGACCGCGCCCGCCAGGCGTACGAGACAGCCCTGGCCGAGCGGTGAACCGGCGCCGGGGGAGAGCGGGCCCGGCGGCGGGCGGCGGCGGGCAGGTCCCCGGGGGAGCGGCGGGCAGGACGCCGGGAAGTGAGGGACCCCCGCATCGCCCCAGATGAGCCGACATCGATGTCGGATTTCCGCCAGCCCCACCCCGTTCCCCCGCGCGATCCTTGAGGGCATGCACACCGATACCGAGCGCTGTCTGCGCGCCGTGCGGTCCAAGGACGCCCGCTTCGACGGCTGGTTCTACACCGCCGTCCTCACCACCGGCATCTACTGCCGACCCAGCTGCCCGGTCGTGCCCCCCAAGCCCCGCAACATGCGCTTCTACCCCAGCGCGGCCGCCGCCCAGCAGGCCGGCTTCCGGGCCTGCAAACGCTGCCGCCCCGACGCCAGCCCCGGCTCCCCCCAGTGGAACGAGCGCGCCGACCTCGTGGCCCGCGCCATGCGCCTGATCGCCGACGGCATCGTGGACCGCGAGGGCGTACCCGGCCTCGCCGCCCGCCTCGGCTACAGCCCCCGCCAGATCGAACGCCAGCTGCGCGCCGAACTCGGCGCCGGCCCCCTCGCCCTGGCCCGCGCCCAGCGCGCCCAGACCGCCCGGCTCCTGGTCGAGACCACCACCCTCCCGATGGCCGAGATCGCGTTCGCCGCCGGTTTCGCCAGCATCCGCAGCTTCAACGAAACCGTCCGCGAGGTCTTCGCGCTCTCCCCGACCGAACTCCGCGGCCGGGCCGGCCCCGGCCCCCGCACCGCCACCCCCGGCACCCTCGCCCTGCGGCTCCCCTTCCGCCGGCCGCTCAACCCCGACAACCTCTTCGGCCACCTCGCCGCCACCGCCGTCCCCGGCGTCGAGGAATGGCGCGACGGCGCCTACCGCCGCACCCTCGCCCTCCCCTACGGACACGGCATCGCGGCCCTCACCCCGCACCCCGACCACATCGACTGCCGGCTTTCGCTCACCGACCTGCGCGACCTGGCCGGCGCCATCGCCCGCTGCCGCCGGATGCTCGACCTCGACGCCGATCCCGAAGCCGTCGACGACCTGCTCCGTACCGACCCCCAGCTGGCACCCCTGGTCGACAAGGCCCCCGGCCGCCGCGTGCCGCGCACCGCCGACCCGGACGAGTTCGCGGTCCGCGCCGTCCTCGGCCAGCAGGTCTCCACCGCCGCCGCCCGCACCCACGCCGGACGCCTGGTCCGCGCCCACGGCGAACCCGTCGAGGACCCCGCCGGCGGCCTCACCCACCTCTTCCCGACCACCGCGGCCCTCGCCGGCCTCGACCCGGAAGCCCTCGCCATGCCCCGCACCCGCCGCACCACCCTCACCGGTGTCATCGGCGCCCTGGCCACCGGCACCCTCCAACTCGGCGTCGGCAGCGACCGCGACGAGGCCCGCGCCCGCCTCGCCGCACTCCCCGGCATCGGCCCCTGGACCGTCGAGTGCATCGCCATGCGCGCCCTCGGCGACCCCGACGCCTTCACCCCCACCGACCTCGGCCTCCGGCGCGCCGCCGCCCGCCTCGGCCTCCCCGCCACCCCGGCCGCCCTCATCCGCCACTCCGCCCGCTGGCGCCCCTGGCGCGCCTACGCCGTCCAGTACCTCTGGGCAACCGACGACCACCCCATCAACCACCTCCCCGGAAACTGAGTCCCACCATGACCCCCTCAGCCCCCTCAGCCCCCGCGACGCCTACCC
>NZ_LLZI01000241.1 GCF_001509485.1 Streptomyces sp. NRRL F-4489 | reverse complement strand
TCAGGTAGATGTCCCCGGAGGTGGGGATCTGCTGGTCGGGGAGCGGGATACGGGGCGGATCGTGCGCGTCGCGGCGCGTGGGGGGAAGGTCACCGAGGTCGGGTCGGTGCCGGGGGTGGCGGCGGAGGAGGAAGGCGGGCTGCTGGGGATCGCGGTGAGTTCGTCGTTCGGTAGTGATCACCAGGTGTACGCGTACTTCACCACCGCGTCCGACAACCGCATCGCGCGGATGATCTACGACGAGCGGCGCGGCCCGGGCGATCAGCTGGGCGCGCCCGACACCATCTTCAAGGGCATCCCCAAGGGGCGGTTCCACAACGGCGGGCGGCTGGCGTTCGGGCCGGACAAGATGCTCTACGCGACCACCGGGGAGACCGGCGACAAGGCGCTCGCGCAGGACAAGGCGTCGCCGGCCGGGAAGATCCTGCGGATGACGCCGGACGGCGAGCCGGCGCACGGCAATCCGGAGCCGGACTCGGTGGTCTACGACTACGGGCACCGCAATGTCGAGGGGCTGGCCTGGGACGGCGCGAAGCGGCTGTGGGCCTCGGAGTTCGGGCAGGACGCCTGGGACGAGCTGAATCTGATCGAGCCGGGCCGGAATTACGGCTGGCCGCGGGTCGAGGGGAAGCGGCGGGACGGCGCGCCGGTGCCGCCGGGGTACGCCGACCCGGTGCTGGTGTGGAAGCCCGCGGACGCCTCGCCGAGCGGACTGGCGTACGCCGGCGGCTCGTTGTGGATGGCGTCGCTGCGCGGTGAGCGGCTGTGGCGGATCCCGCTGAACGGGACGAAGCCGGCGGCCGCGCCGCAGGCGTTCCTCCAGGGGCGGTACGGGCGGCTGCGGACCGTGGTGGCGGCCGGGGACGGGGCGTTGTGGCTGGTCACCGGCAACACCGACGGCCGCGGTACGCCGCGGAAGGGAGATGACCGGATTCTCCGGCTGGAGGTGAGCTGATCCCCTTTCCGGGCGGTCTGCTTACACTCGGGGCAGGGGGACGGGTGGACCGCCGAAGGGGGCACCGTGTTCAACATCGTGGAAGAGCTGTTCGCGCCCGGCCGGAAGAACACCGAGGAGGAGCGGCAGCGGATGTCGCTCGTGGTGGATGACGTGGGTGAGGGCGGCCCGGGTGAGGGGCCGATAGATCTCGCTTCGGGGGTGGTGGTGGTCCGGGTTCCGGTCCGGGACGTGGCCCGGGGCGAGCGGCCTGCCTCGGAGGAGCCTGGCGCGGCTTAGGGCGCCTGCTTTACGGGCATTACGGGCGTGCCGCCGGCTCCGCGAACAGGCGGAGGCGGTGGGCGACCGCGCCGGCCTCGCCGCGGCCGGAGACGCCGAGCTTGGCGAGGATGTTGGAGACGTGGACGCTGGCGGTCTTCGGGGAGATGAAGAGGGCGTCGGCTATCTGGCGGTTGCTGCGGCCGTCGGCGACCAGGCGCAGCACGTCCCGTTCGCGGGGTGTCAGGCCCAGGGATTCGGCCGGGGCGGCGGGCGGGGGCGAGCCGGCCGGGGTGGCGCTCTCGGTGCGGTCGGCCGCGCCGGGGAGGGGTATGCGGGCGCGCTGGGCGAGGAGTTCCAGCTCGCCGGTGAGCGGGCGGGCGCCCATCTCGGCGGCGGCCGTGTGCGCCTGGCCGAGCAGCAGGACGGCGGCCTCCCGCGGGGTGCGGCCGGCCAGCCCGGCGGTGGCCCGCTCGGTGCCGTGCAGCAGCGCCTCCGCCCAGCGGCAGCAGCACCAGGCCAGCTCGTGCGGCCGTTCCAGCGGCTCGAAGGCGGCGACCGCGGCGGCCCAGGCGTCCGGCGACTGGCGGCCCTCGGCGCGGCGGAGCTCGGCCTCGACGGCGGTGCCGTAGGCGTCCCATACCGGGGAGAGCCGGGACAGCCGCTTGGCGGCCTCCCGGATGCGGGCCAGGATGGCGGGCCGGCCGGGCTCGGCGGCGGGCAGGCCCCGGGCGTCGGCCTCGGCGGTGGTGGCCGACCACAGCAGCGGCCAGGCGTAGCGGTGCAGACCGGGGCCGAAGCCGGCGGGCGGGACGGTCTGGTCGACGATGGCGCGGGCGTCCAGGATCCGGCCCTGGCGGGCGGCGAGCCGCAGGGCGTGCCGCGCCATGGGCAGGGCGTGCTGCGGCTGCGGGTCGTGGGTGCCGTAGTGCTCCTGGGCGACGGCCAGTTCGCGCTCGGCGGCGGCCAGATCGCCGGTGTCCAGCGCGAGGGCGGTCAGGCGGCTGGCGGCCAGCGCGATGGCGCGGGGATTCTGGGCCAGCTCGCGGGCCCGGTCGGTGGCCCGGCCGGCCTCCGCCCAGCGGCCCAGGGACTGGAGGGATTCGGCGCGGTTGCTCAGCACCCAGCTGGTGGTGTCCTTCAGGCCGTAGCGGGTGGTCAGCTCCACGCCCTGCTCGGTGACCTCCACGGCCTCGCGGGAGCGGCCGACGCCTTCCAGGGTGCCGGGGAGATTGACGTGGCCGCGGCCGATGACGGCGAAGTAGCCGCGGGCCACCGCGCGCTCCAGGACCGTACGGAACTCCGCCAGGCCCTCCTCGACCTCGCCGGCGTCCACCCGCAGGCCCGCCAGCGTCACCCGGGAATTGAGCTCGGCCTCCTCGTCGCCCACCAACCGGGCCAGTTCCACGGCCCGTTCGGCGGTGGTGAAGGTGCCGGGTCCTGGCTCGTGCAGCATCTGCCAGCTGGCGACGGCGGCGGTGACGGTGGCGTGCACGGACGACGGCGGGAGGCCGCGCATCAGCTCCTGGGCCTTGCCCAGGTCCTCCCAGCCGTTGCCGCGGCCGGTGCCCTGGCAGAGCCGGGAGCGCTGCACCAGGAACCACGCGGTGCGCAGCGGGTCCGGCTCGTCGCGCAGGGAGCGCAGGGCGCGCTTGGTGATGGTGAAGGCCCGCTCGCTGTCGCCGGAGAGCCGGGCGGCGACCGCGATCTCGGCGAGCAGGTCGATGAAGCGCAGCGCGTCGCCGTGGCCGCCGTCGCAGGCCGGATACGCCTCGGCGTAGTCGACCGGGCGGACGCCCTGGCGCACCTCGGGCGGCGCGTCGTCCCACAGCTCCAGGGCGCGGTCCAGGAGGCGGAGCTGCTCGGCGTAGGCGTGCCGGCGGCGGGCCTGGACGGAGGCGGCGAGGACGGCGGGCAGTGCCTTGGCGGCGTCGTGGGCCTTGTACCAGTAGCTGGCCAGGCGGGTGGCGCAGACCTCGGAGCGGACCAGGGAGCGGTCGGCCTCCAGGGCCTGGGCGTAGCGGCGGTTGAGGCGGGTGCGCTCACCGGGCAGCAGGTCGTCGACGACGGCCTCGCGGACCAGGGCGTGCCGGAAGCGGTAGCCGGTGCCGTCCTGGGTGGGCAGGAGGGTGTTGCTGCCGACGGCGGCGCGGAGCGCCTCGATGAGGTCGTCCTCGGGCATCTCGCAGACCGCGGCGAGGAGTTCGTGCTCGACGGTGGAGCCGCCCTCGGCGGCGATCCGGACCACCCGCTGGGCGTCCTCGGGCAGCGCCTCGACGCGCACCAGCAGCAGGTCGCGCAGCGGGTCGCTGAGGCCGTAGGCGCAGCCCTCGGCCATGCCGCGGGCCAGCTCCTCGACGAAGAAGGCGTTGCCCTCCGAGCGCTTGAAGACGCGGTCGACGGTGTCCTCGCCGGGCTCGCTGCCCTGGATGCCGGCTATCTGGGAGCGGACCTCGTCGCGGTTGAATCGGTCCAGCTCGACGCGGCGGACGGTGCGCATCCGGTCGATCTCGGCGAGGAACGGGCGCAGCGGGTGGCGGCGGTGGATGTCGTCGGAGCGGTACGTGGCGACGAGCAGGATGGCGGCGTCGTGCAGGGCGCGCAGGAGGTAGGCGAGCAGCTCGCGGGTGGAGCGGTCGGCCCAGTGGAGGTCCTCGATGACGATGACGAGGGTGCGGTGGGCGGCCAGCCGCTCCAGGAGGCGGGCGGTCAGCTCGAAGAGCCGGGCCCGGCCGATCTCCGCGCCCTGGGTCTCGCCGGCGGTCTCCCCCAGCTCCGGGAGGATGCGGGCCAGCTCGCCCTCCTGGCCGGCGACGGCGGCGGCCAGCTCGTCCCGCAGGCGGGCGTTGAGGGTGTGCAGGATCGAGGAGAACGGGGCGAACGGCAGGCCCTCGGAGCCGATCTCGATGCAGCCGCCGAGGGCGACCAGCGCGCCCTGGGCGCGGGCGGTCTCGCCGAACTCCTCGATCAGGCGGGTCTTGCCGACCCCGGCCTCGCCGCCGATCAGCAGCGCCTGGGGCTCGCCGGACGCCGTGGCGCGCGCCAGCGCGCCGCCCAGCTCGGCGAGTTCGGCCGCGCGGCCGACGAATACGGGGCTGATGGGTCTGCTCTCCACGCTGCCGAGCATCGCATACGGGTCTGACAGTGCGGCAGTGGTTTCGGGCACAGGGGGGCGGTGGGGGGTCACTCTTCGAGGTGGCGGGGCGGTGGCCCCGGGGCCGGCCGGGGCGGTGGGCCGGCGGGCCGGGGCGGCGGGGCCGCCTCGTCCGGCCGTTCGCCCGGCTCCCCGCCCTTCGCCCCGTACTCCGGTGGCCGCCACGGTTCTTGACTGAGCGTCAGACGGCGGCGCGGCGGGTGCGTCCGCGCCATATCCGGCCCTCCCTCACCCGCCCTTCGGGCTCATC
This sequence comes from Streptomyces sp. NRRL F-4489, assembly GCF_001509485.1. Lineage (GTDB taxonomy): Bacteria > Actinomycetota > Actinomycetes > Streptomycetales > Streptomycetaceae > Streptomyces. Next base: position 42,124 of record NZ_LLZI01000241.1, on the reverse strand, counting down.
GCTTCCGGAACGGGCGGCGTTCCGGGCGGCCTCGCGGGCGCCCTCGGTGGCCTCGCGGACCAGGCGGCGGCGGTCGGCCTCGCGGCGCAGTTCCTCGTAGCGGACGCGGATTTCGAGTTCGGAGGCGTACACGGGGTCTCCTCGGGTCGGGGCGGAGGAGCGCCCGGCCGTTCGCCGGGCGCCGATGGCCTCCACTTTCGGCCCCGAGGGGGGTCCGGCACATCGGGAGAGTTCCCGATCTTCGGCCGCGTACGGGCCGTGGAAAACGGCGCGGGGGGCGGCCGGGGGCTTAGAAACCGCCGGTCCGCCGCCCCGGGGACTCAGAAACGTCCCCGGGGAGCGCCGGGAAGCCCGTACCGGCCCGCTTCCCGCACCGCACCGCACCTCAGGGGGCCTCAGACGCCGGCCCCGGGTGCCTTATGCCGCCGGGTACGTGTCCGGCTGCCTATTTGGTGAGGCTGGGCATGCTCGCGAACAGGTCGAGGTACATACCGGCCGATACCAGCAGTCCGAGCAGGCCGAGCACCAGCCCGCCCCAGGCGACGGCGCGCACCCAGGCGGGGCGGCGGCCGGTCAGCACGACCGCGGCGACGAGCAGGGCGAGCACCGCGAAGGCGCCGTTGACCAGGGCGGTGGTGTGCCAGGGGGCGCCGTAGACGGCGGCGATCTGGTCGGTGGCCTTACCGGTCTGGAGCTTGATCTGGCCGACCAGGGTCTGCCGCTCGGCGAGCAGGGTGCCGAGCCAGGTACCGGTGAGGGAGGCCAGGCCCAGTCCGGCGGACACCACGGCCCCGGCACCGGCACCGGCGCCCGCACCGGCCCGGGAGGGGGCGGGGGCGCTCTCGTCATCGGCGCTGAGGTCGGCTTCGTCCTCGGTGTCGGGGGCGGTGTCGGCGGCTGCGCCTGCGTCCGCGTCCGCGGCTGCCTCCGCCGCGGGCTTGTCGGCGGCCTTGTCGGCGGCCTTGTCGGCGGCCTTATCCGTGGCCTTGTCGGTATCGGTGGTAGCGGTGGCCTCGCCCTCGGCGGACGCCCCCTGCACGGCCCCGCCGTCAGTCCCCTTCACGGCCCCGCCCTCGTTCGCCGCTTCCTCGTTCGTCGTGTCATCGGTCCGCTTGTCTGTCGTCGTTCCCATGGGCGCGACCGTAGGGGCCGCGTCTGAGAGTCCGATGAGAACGCCGGGCGGCGCCGGGAGCGCGGTCCGGGCCTCAGACCCCGGCCGGCTCCCGCTCCCCGTCCCCGGGGGCCGGCGCGGCCGGCTGCGACGGCGGCGGTTCGATGCTCAGCCGGGGCAGATGCCGGTCCAGCCAGCCCGGCAGCCACCAGTTGGCGCCGCCCAGCAGGTGCATCAGGGCCGGGACCAGCAGCGTCCGCAGCACGAACGCGTCCAGGGCGACGGCCGCGGCCAGGCCGATGCCGAACATGGCGATGAGCCGGTCGCCGCTGAGGACGAACGCCCCGAACACCGCGATCATGATCAGCGCGGCCGAGTTGATCACCCGGCTGGTCTCGGCGAGCCCGGTCCGCACCGCCCGCCGGTTGTCGCCGGTCAGCCGCCACTCCTCGTACATCCGGCTGACCAGGAAGACCTGGTAGTCCATGGAGAGCCCGAAGAGCACCGAGACCATGATCACCGGCAGGAACGGTTCGATCGGCCCGGCCCGGCCCAGCCCCAGCGCCTCGCTCCCCCACCCCCACTGGAAGACCGCCACCACGATCCCCAGGGACGCGGCGACCGCGGCGAGGTTCATCAGCGCGGCCTTCAGCGGGATGCCGATACTGCGGAAGGCGAGCAGCAGCAGGAGGGAGCCGAGGCCGATGACGGCGCCCAGGAAGAGCGGGAGCTTGCCGACGATGACCGCGGCGAAGTCGTCGTACCCGGCGGTCACGCCGCCGACCCGGACCCGCAGGCCGGTGCCGTCCGCGGCCGCCGGCAGCACCTGGGTGCGCAGCCGGTTCACCAGGTCGGAGGTCTGCCGGGACTGCGGGGCGCTGTCCGGGACGACGGTGATCACGCCGGTGGCGTGGCCGCCGTCGAACTCCGGCCCGCTGACCCGCGCGACGCCCGGCGTGGTGCGGAGCGTACGGGGCAGCTTGTCGAACGCGAGCCGGTCGCCGGCGCCGTCGAGCGAACCGACCAGGGTCAGCGGCCCGTTGGAGCCGGGCCCGAAACCGTCCGCGAGCAGGTCGTACGCCTTGCGGGTGGTGGCGGTGGCCGGGTCGTTGCCCTGGTCGGAGGTGCCCAGGCGCAGGCCGAGGGCGGGCAGTGCGAGGACGAGCATCACCGCGGCGGCGAGGGCGCCCAGGAGCCGGTGGCGGCGTTCGACGAAGCCGGACCAGCGGGCGGCCGGCCCGGTGGCGGCGGCGTCGGGCCGGGGCCCTTCGGCGGCCAGCCGGCGCCGCTCCCGGCGGCCCAGCGCCCGGTCGCCGATCAGTCCGAGCAGTGCGGGCAGCAGGGTGACGGCGGCGGCGACGGTGAGGACGACGGTCAGCGAGGCGGCCAGCGCGACGCCGTTGAGGAAGCCCAGCCGCAGGGTGAGCATGCCGAGCAGGGCGATGCAGACGGTGGCGCCGGCGAAGACCACCGCGCGCCCGGATACCGCGACCGCGCGGGCGGCGGCCTCCGGGACGGGCAGGCCGGCGCGCAGTCCCTTGCGGTGCCGGGTGACGATGAAGAGCGCGTAGTCGATGCCCACGCCCAGGCCGATCAGCACGCCCAGCATGGGCGCGAAGTCGGCGACGGTCATGACGTGGCCGAGCAGGGTGATCCCGGCGGCGGCGGTGCCGACCGCCGCCAGCGCGGTGACCAGCGGCAGCAGGGTCGCGGCGAACGAGCCGAAGGCGAGGAAGAGCACCACGGCCGCCGCGCACAGCCCGATGACCTCCGGCAGCCGGTCGTGCGGGGCCTGGGTGACGGCGATCCCGGAGCCGCCCAGCTCGACCTGGAGGCCGTTCCCGGCCGCCGCCCGCGCGGTGCGTACGACCGCCTGCACCTCGTCCGCCGGCAGGTCGTCCGGTGAGCCGCGGAAGGCCAGCTCCGCGTACGCGGTGTGCCCGTCGCGGCTGATCCGGTCGGCGCCGCCCCGCTCGTACGGGCCCTGGACGGACGCGACGCCGGGCAGCCGGGCGGCCTCGGCGAGGGTGCGCTCCATCGTCGTCCGGACGGCGGTGGCGCGGACCGAACCGGCCGCGGTGTGCCAGACGAGGGTGTCGGTGTCGCCGGCCCGGTCCGGGAACGCCTTGGCCAGCAGGGCGCCGGCCTGTCCGGACTCGGTGCCGGGGACCGCGTAGTCGGTGGAGTACGCCGATCCGGCCAGTCCCGCGGCGGTGGTGGTCCCGGCGAGGGCCGCGAGCCAGAGGACGATCACCACGAGGCGGCGCCTGAGGCACCAGCGAGCCAGAGCGGTCACGGGCTGCTTCCCGGTTGTGCGCCGAACTCCCGGGAGCGGGTGGTGCCGAACGCGGACGGACAGGGGGCACTGCACTCGGCAGACCCTTCGCACGCATCGGGGTTTGCCGAGTGCAGGCTGCCAGCCCGGAAAGATCCTTTGTCCCCTTTGTGGACTTCCCCACAAAGAGAGCCGAGGAAGCAACCACCGCCATTTATCGGGCAATTAAGGCACCCAAATGCCCCTTAAGCGGACTTTCCGCCGCACTCCCGTGGCGGGCCGGGCGGCCGTGCGGGACCCTCACCCCCCGATCAACGCCGGTGCCAGCTCCCGGAGTTGGCCGAGGCCCAGGTCGCCGCCGGCGGCGATCGGCTGGAGCGCCACATGGTCCGCGCCCGCGTCGTGGTGCTCCCGCACCCGGCGCCGGATCGCGTCCACGTCGCCCCAGGCCACGATCGCGTCCACCAGCCGGTCGCTGCCGCCGCCGGTGAAGTCGCCGTCCTCGAAGCCGAGCCGCCGCAGGCTGTTCACGTAGTTCGGCAGCGCCAGATAGGAGCCGAGGTGGTGCTCGCGGATCAGGGCGCGGGCGGTCGCCGGGTCGGTCTCCAGCAGGACGGCCTGCTCGGGGGCGAGCACCGGGGTCGCGCCCAGCGCCGCGCGGGCCCGGGCGGTGTGCTCGGGCGTGACGAAATACGGGTGCACGCCCGCCGCCCGCTCGGCGGCCAGCTCCAGCATCTTCGGGCCCAGCGCGGCGAGCACCCGGGCCGGCGGTGTGGGCGCCGGGCCTTCGTACGCGGCCTCGTCCATCGCCGCCAGGTAGGAGCGCATCGCGGCGAGCGGTTTGGCGTAGGCGTGGCCGCGGCCCTCGACCTGCGGGGCGTGGCTGGCGCCCAGCCCCAGCAGGAACCGGCCGCCGTACGCCTCGGCGAGGGTGTGCGCGCCGGCGTTCATCGCGGTGGCGTCGCGGACCCAGATGTTGGCGATGCCGGTGGCGACGGTCAGCCGCTCGGTGGCGGCCAGCAGCAGCCCGGCGTGCGCGAACGCCTCCTTGCTGCCCTTCGCCTCACCGAACCACAGCGCCCCGTACCCCAGCCGCTCGGCCTCGGCAGCGAACTCCCGCGCCGCCGCGGCCGCCGCCCGGCCCAGCCCGCCGTGCCAGACCCCGACCCGCCCGATCCGCGCGGCGACCTCCCGGCCGCCCGGCGCGACCCCGTCCTGCTGCGTCATCGCCACTCCTCCACTCTCCGGTGCCGTCACCGGCCCGGGTCCCGTAATCGGCGGCCATCGCCCCGATGATCTTGATCCTTCACGGGTGACAGCAACGGGACGCGCCGCGGCATTCCATCGCGGCGGAGGAAATTCCCGGTCCCCCTGATACGGCGAAGCGGCCGCCCCCTCCGGAGAGGGAACGGCCGCCTCGCGGGCAGGGGTTCAGCCCTCCACGCCCAGCTTCTCCAGGATGAGTTCGCGGACGCGGGCGGCGTCGGCCTGGCCGCGGGTGGCCTTCATGACCGCGCCGACCAGGGCGCCGGCCGCGGCGACCTTGCCGCCGCGGATCTTGTCGGCGATGGCGGCGTTGGCGGCGATCGCCTCGTCCACCGCGGTGCCGAGCGCGCCCTCGTCGGAGACGACCTTCAGGCCGCGCTTCTCGACGACCGTGTCCGGGTCGCCCTCGCCGGCCAGCACGCCCTCGATGACCTGGCGGGCCAGCTTGTCGTTGAGCGAGCCGTCGGCGACCAGCGCGGTGATCCGGGCGACCTGCTCGGGGGTGATCGGCAGCGCGCCGAGCTCCACGCCGTCCTCGTTGGCGCGGCGGGCCAGCTCGCCCATCCACCACTTGCGGGCCGCGGCGGCGTCCGCACCGGCCTCGGTGGTGGCGACGATCAGGTCCACGGCCCCGGCGTTGAGGATGGCCTGCATGTCCAGCTCGGAGATGCCCCACTCCTCGCGGAGGCGGTTGCGGCGGACCCGCGGCAGCTCCGGCAGACCGGCCCGCAGCTCCTCGACCCACTCGCGGGACGGGGCGACCGGTACGAGGTCCGGCTCGGGGAAGTAGCGGTAGTCCTCCGCCTCCTCCTTGACCCGGCCCGGGGTGGTGGAGCCGTCGTCCTCGTGGAAGTGGCGGGTCTCCTGGACGATCTTGCCGCCGGAGTCGAGCACCGCGGCGTGCCGCTGGATCTCGAAGCGGCAGGCCCGCTCCACGGAGCGCAGCGAGTTGACGTTCTTGGTCTCCGAGCGGGTGCCGAACGCCTCGGTGCCCCGGGGGCGCAGCGAGAGGTTCACGTCGCAGCGCATCTGGCCCATCTCCATCCGGGCCTCGGAGACGCCCAGCGCCTTGATCAGCTCGCGCAGCTCGGCGACGTACGCCCGGGCGACCTCGGGGGCCCGCTCGCCGGCGCCCTCGATCGGCTTGGTGACGATCTCGATGAGCGGGATGCCGGCGCGGTTGTAGTCCAGCAGCGAGTGCCGGGCGCCGTGGATACGGCCGGTGGCGCCGCCGATGTGGGTGGACTTGCCGGTGTCCTCCTCCATGTGGGCGCGCTCGATGTGGACGCGGAAGATCTCGCCGTCCTCCAGCTGCACGTCGAGGTAGCCGTCGAAGGCGATCGGCTCGTCGTACTGGGAGGTCTGGAAGTTCTTCGGCATGTCCGGATAGAAGTAGTTCTTCCGGGCGAAGCGGCACCAGTCGGCGATGGTGCAGTTCAGGGCCAGGCCGATCTTGATCGCCGACTCCACGCCGGTCGCGTTGACGACCGGGAGGGAGCCGGGCAGGCCCAGGCAGGTGGGGCAGGTCTGCGAGTTGGGCTCGGCGCCCAGGGTGGTCGCGCACCCGCAGAACATCTTGGTCTTGGTGCCCAGTTCGACGTGGACCTCCAGACCCATCACGGGGTCGTAGGCGGCCAGCGCGTCCTCGTACGGCACCAGGTCGGTGACAGTCACGGTGAAACTAACCTCTCAAGTCCGGTGCCGGTCAGCCCGCGAGGACGTCGTCGTCGTTCAGACGGCGCAGTTCGCGGACGAGCAGGGCGACACCGGTGACGATGGCGGCGGCGGAGACGACGGCGTCGACCAGCTGGAGCGTGTCGTGCTCCCCCTTGGCCTGCTTCGCCTGCTTGATGACGCTCACCGCGCCGAACAGCGTGGTGCCGATGGACAGGTAGGTGCCGGGCTTGGACTTCTTGAAGTTCTTGGCCTTGGCCAGCTTGCCACTCACAGCGTCTCCTTCGGCGTGTCCTGATGGTCCCCCGGGGCCGGAACGGCCCGGGTGGTGTCCCCTCCGGCGTTCACAGGGCCGGCGCCTCGTCCAGCAGCGGGTGGCCCCACTGCTCGGTGAGCGCGGCCTCGACCGCGGCGCCGACCCGGTAGAGCCGATCGTCGGCCATGGCGGGCGCGATGATCTGGAGACCCACCGGCAGCCCGTCCTCGGGGGCCAGCCCGCAGGGCAGCGACATCGCGGCGTTGCCCGCGAGGTTGGCGGGGATGGTGCACACGTCGGCGAGGTACATCGCCATCGGGTCGTCGGTGCGCTCGCCGATCGGGAACGCGGTGGTCGGCGTGGTCGGCGAGATGATCACGTCGACCTGCTCGAACGCCTTCTCGAAGTCCCGGGTGATCAGCGTGCGGACCTTCTGCGCGCTGCCGTAGTACGCGTCGTAGTAGCCGGAGCTGAGCGCGTACGTGCCGAGCATGATGCGGCGCTTGACCTCGGGGCCGAAACCGGCCTCGCGGGTCAGCGCGGTGACGTCCTCGGCGGACTTCGTGCCGTCGTCGCCGACCCGCAGGCCGTAGCGCATGGCGTCGAAGCGGGCGAGGTTGGAGGAGCACTCGGACGGCGCGATGAGGTAGTACGCGGCCAGCGCGAGGTCGAAGGACGGGCAGTCCAGCTCCACGATCTCGGCGCCGAGCCGCTTGAGCAGCTCCACCGACTCGTCGAAGCGCTGGATGACGCCGGCCTGGTAGCCCTCGCCGCGGAACTGCTTGACGACGCCGACGCGCATGCCCTCGGCGGAGCCGTTGCGGGCCGCCTCGACCACCGGCGGGACCGGGGCGTCGATGGAGGTGGAGTCCAGCGGGTCGTGGCCGGCGATGGCCTCGTGCAGCAGCGCCGCGTCCAGGACCGTGCGGGCGCAGGGGCCGCCCTGGTCGAGGGACGAGGAGAAGGCGACCATGCCGTAGCGGGAGACGCCGCCGTAGGTGGGCTTGACGCCGACGGTGCCGGTGACGGCGGCGGGCTGGCGGATCGATCCGCCGGTGTCCGTGCCGATGGCGAGCGGGGCCTCGTAGGCGGCCAGCGCGGCGGAGGAGCCGCCGCCCGAGCCGCCGGGGATCTTGGTGAGGTCCCAGGGGTTGCCGGTCGGCCCGTAGGCGCTGTTCTCGGTGGAGGACCCCATGGCGAACTCGTCCATGTTGGTCTTGCCGAGGATGACGGCGTCGGCGGCCTTGAGCTTCTTGGTGAGCGTGGCGTCGTACGGCGGGAGCCAGCCCTCGAGGATCTTCGAGCCGACCGTGGTGGGCATGCCCTCGGTGGTGAAGATGTCCTTCAGCGCGACCGGGACGCCGGCCAGCGGGCCGAGCTTCTCGCCCCGCGCGCGCTTCTCGTCCACGGCGCGGGCCTGGGCGAGCGCGCCCTCGCGGTCCACGTGGAGGAAGGCGTGCACCTTCTCGTCGACGGCCTCGATACGGGCCAGGTGGGCCTCGGCCACCTCGACCGCGGTGACCTCGCCGGACGCGATCCGGGCCGCGATCTCGGCGGCGGTGAGCTTGATCAGGTCTGCCATCTCGGTCACTCCTCCCCCAGGATCTGCGGCACCTTGAAACGCTGCTGCTCCTGGGCCGGGGCGCCGGAGAGCGCCTGCTCGGGGGTGAGCGACGGACGGACCTCGTCCGGCCGCATCACATTGGTCAGGGGCAGCGGGTGGGACGTCGGGGGGACGTCTTGGCCGGCGACCTCGGAGACGCGGGCGACCGCGCCGATGATGTCGTCGAGCTGTCCGGCGAAGTGGTCGAGCTCTTCGTCCTTCAGCTCCAGACGTGCCAGCCGGGCGAGGTGGGCGACCTCCTCGCGCGTAATGCCAGGCATGCAGCGATCCTCTGGTGTTTTCGGCGGAGTGTTCTGGGCGGAGTGTTCCGGAAGGAGATTTCTGGGCGATTTCTCCGGTGGAGTATTCCGGCCCAATCCTATGGCGTCCGGGTTCGCCGCCGCGAAACGCTTTCGGCGGCGGGGGCGGCGGGCGGCGCCAGGGCGGCCCGCGACCGGCCCGGTGGGGCCGCGGGCCGGGGTCCGGCCAACGGGGTCAGGACCCGTCCGCGGCGGGGGGCCGGGGCGGGCCGGGGGGCCCGGCCTCGGGCGCGGGGCCGGCGCCGGGCGCCGGGCGGGCCTCGGGCGCCGGGGCGGATGTGCCCGATCCGGACGGGGCCGGGTCGGACGAAGCCGGGTCGGACGGGGCCGGGTCGGGCGGGCCCGTTGGCGCGGGCCGGGCGGGGGTGTCGGAGCGGGGAGTTGGGACGGCCGGTGGCCGGGTCAGTTGAGGACCTGTCCCGAAGGGCGCTCAGCTGCCTTCTCCGCCGCGAAGGCGGACGTCTCCGACGCACGGTGCCACCCGTGCTCACCGCGGGCCCGCAGCCAGGCCGTGGTCTCGTCCGGTGGCATCGCGGCGGCCACCAGCCAGCCCTGGACGGCGTCGCAGCCCAGATCCCGCAGGCGCTCCCAGGTCTCGTCGTCCTCGACGCCCTCGGCGACGACCAGCAGGCCCAGCGAGTGGGCGAGGTCGAGGGTGCAACGGACGATCTCGGCGTCCTCGGTGTCCACGGCCAGCCGGGCGACGAAGGAGCGGTCGATCTTCAGCTCGCTGACCGGGAGGCGCCGCAGGTGGACCAGGGAGCTGTAGCCCGTGCCGAAGTCGTCCAGGGACATCTTCACGCCGTGCGCGGTGAGCCCGGCGAGGGTGTCGGCGGCCCGCTGCGGGTCCTCCAGGAGGACGTGCTCCGTTATCTCCAGCTGGAGGGCGCCGGGTGGGACGCGGTGCCGGGCGAGCCGGGCGGCGACCGCGCCGGCGAAGCCCGGGGAGTGCACATCGCGCGGGGAGACGTTCACCGCGACGGGGACCTCCAGGCCCATCGCGCGCCACCGCGCCACCTGGGCGAGCGCGGTCTCCAGGACGTACTCGGTGAGCCGGGGCATCAGGCCGGAGGACTCGGCGATGGCGATGAACTCGTCCGGTGGCACCCGGCCGCGGTCCGGATGGACCCAGCGGACCAGCGCCTCCAGGCCGGCGACATGGCCGTCGAAGCCGACCTTGGGCTGGTAGTGCAGTTCGACGTCGCCGGCGTCCAGGGCCCGGCGCAGATCGCCCAGCAGGCCGAGCCGGTCGGGGGTGTTGCCGTCGCGCTTGGCCTCGTACAGCTCGACGCCGCTGCGGTCCCGCTTGGCCTGGTACATCGCCACATCGGCGCGGCGCAGCAGCCCTTCGGCGTCCAGGGCGTGGTCGGGGAAGACCGCGACCCCCGCGCTGGCCTCCAGCACGAGGGTCAGACCGTCGAGGTCCAGGGGCGAGCCGAGGGCCGCGACGAGATTGCGGGCGACCCGCTGGGAGCTGGTGAGCGAGTCGGTGGCCGGCAGCAGGACGGCGAACTCGTCGCCGCCGAGCCGGGCGGCCTCGGCGCCGCGCGGCAGGGCGTGCCGCAGGCGGTCGGCGATCTGGAGCAGGAGGCGGTCGCCGGCGAGGTGCCCGAGGGTGTCGTTGACGGACCGGAAGCGGTCCATGTCGATGAGGACGAGGGCGGCGCGGGTGCCGGCCCGCTCGGCCTCCTCCAGGGCCGTCCAGGTGCGCTCCAGCAGCCATTGGCGGTTGGGCAGGCCGGTGAGCGGATCGCGCAGCTGCTCCTCGGCGCGCGCCCGGGCTATCCAGAGCGTGGAGTCCAGTGCGATCAGCGGGACCGCGAACAGCGGCAGCAGCAGGGGGGCGCCCGCCGCGCAGACCGCGATGAGCGGGGAGATGCCGATCAGCGCGATGCCGACCAGGGCCTGCCGGACCACCGCCGGGCGGGCGATGACGGGCAGGCCGCCGCCGAGCGGGAGCTTGCCGAGCCAGAGCAGGCCCCGGCTGACGAGGAGGTAGCCGCCGGCCATCACCAGGACCTCGGGCAGCACCGAGAGGTCCCAGGCGTCGGGCGTCCAGGGCCGGCGGACGGCGGGGTGCACCCCGCAGGCGGCGAGCCCGAGCGCGGCGGCGCCGATGCCGAGGACGTCAACGGCGCCGTGGACCAGCGCCTGCCGCCAGCGCTGCCGGCGGGCGGCGCCGACCAGGGCGACGACGGAGAGGCTGACCAGGACGGCCGGCACCCAGCCGTACAGGAGGAGTACGGCGAGCGCCAGGGCCGCGCCGGAGCCCGTGCCGCCCCACCAGCGGTCCCGGCCCAGGGCGACCAGATGGCCGACGAGGACGCCGGTGAGGATCGCCAGCGACCAGCCGACGCGCCCGGCCGGGAAGAGCGGTTGGGCGCTGCCCAGGGCCTGCAGCACTCCCGCGGCGAGCGTCACACCCGCCGTCATGACGATGGCCGCGGGCAACGCGGGCACCACGAGCCGGCGGAGCCGCGACGCCGGAGCGGCGCTGTCGGTCGGTTTCATTCCGATCCCTCTCACAGCCGGCTGTGCCCGCGCCACGGCAGGCGCACACGTCAACAGTAGGCCGCGGAAGGCCACCGCGGGCAGCGATCCGCAGCGGTTGCCCGAATGCGACCCGGCCTCCCGGATGCATCTGGTATGCGCCGATGGGGTGACACCTCACTCCTCCTCAGGCGGAGTGACCGCTACCGCCCGTGCCGCCTCGGGACCCTGCTCCAGCAGCACAGCGAAGCCGTCGTCGTCCAGCACGGGGACCTTCAACTGCATCGCCTTGTCGTACTTCGAACCGGGGTTGTCGCCCACCACTACGAATCCGGTCTTCTTGGAAACGGATCCGGTCACCTTCGCTCCGCGAGCCTGCAGCGCTTCTTTCGCGCCATCTCTGGTGTGTGAGTGGAGTGTGCCCGTTACCACGACGGTGACGCCTTCCAGGGGGCGCGGGCCCTCTTCACCCGTCTGCTCGTCCTCCATCCGGACGCCGGCGGCCCGCCAGCGGTCGATGATCTCCTGGTGCCAGTCCTCGGCGAACCACTGCTTGAGCGACGCGGCGATGGTGGCGCCGACGCCCTCCACGGCCGCCAGCTCCTCCTCGCTCGCCTCCCGGATCCGGTCGATGGAGCGGAACTCCCGGGCCAGCGCCTGCGCCGCCACCGGGCCGACGTGACGGATCGACAGCCCGGCCAGGATCCGGGCCAGCGGGCGCTCCTTGGCGGCCTGGATGTTCTCCAGCATGGCGAGGGTGTTCTTCTTCGGCTCGCCCTTCTGGTTGGCGAAGAAGGTGACGACCTTCTCCTCGCCGGTCTTCGGGTCGCGCTTGGGCAGGCCGGTGTCCGGGTCCAGGACGTAGGACTTGATGGGCAGCAGCTGCTCGACGGAGAGGTCGAAGAGGCCGCCCTCGTCCTTCAGCGGCGGCTCGGCGGGCTCCAGCGGGCGGCTGAGCGCGGTGGCGGCGACATAGCCGAAGTTCTCGATGTCCAGGCACTTGCGGCCGGCGAGGTAGAACAGCCGCTCGCGGATCTGGGCCGGGCAGGACCGGGCGTTGGGGCACCGCAGGTCGATGTCCCCCTCCTTGGCGGGCTGGAGGGCCGCGCGGCACTCGGGGCACTCGGCCGGCATGACGAACTCCCGCTCGCTGCCGTCCCGGAGGTCCACCACCGGGCCGAGGATCTCCGGGATGACGTCGCCGGCCTTGCGGAGCACGACGGTGTCCCCGATCAGGACGCCCTTGGCCTTGACCACGTCCTGGTTGTGCAGGGTGGCGAACTCGACCTCGGAGCCGGCGACGGTGACCGGCTCGACGACCGCGTACGGGGTGACCCGGCCGGTGCGGCCGACGCCGACCCGGATGTCGAGCAGCTTGGTGTTGACCTCCTCCGGGGGGTACTTCCAGGCGATGGCCCAGCGGGGCGCCCGGGAGGTGGCGCCCAGCCGGCCCTGGAGGCGGATCTCGTCCAGCTTGACGACGACGCCGTCGATCTCGTGCTCGACGGCCGTGCGGCGGGTCTCGGCGTCGCCGTAGTGGGCGATGAACTCCCGTACGGCGGCGAGGGAGTCCACGACGCGGTTGTGCGTCGCGGTGGGCAGGCCCCACTCCTTGAGGAGGCCGTACGCCTCCGAGAGGCGGTCGATCTCCAGGCCCTCGCGGGCGCCGAGGCCGTGCACGACCATGTGCAGCGGGCGGCTCGCGGTGATCTTGGGGTCCTTCTGGCGCAGCGAACCGGCCGCGGCGTTGCGGGGGTTGGCGAACGGGGGCTTGCCGTCGGCCACCAGGCGCTCGTTGAGCTCCAGGAACTTCTCCATGGGGAAGTACACCTCCCCGCGGATCTCGACCAGCTCCGGGACCCGGTCGCCCTTGAGGCGGTGCGGGATCTCGGCGATGGTGCGGACGTTGGGGGTGATGTCCTCGCCGGTGCGGCCGTCGCCGCGGGTGGCGGCGCGGGTGAGGCGGCCGTGCTCGTAGGTGAGGTTGACCGCGAGGCCGTCCACCTTCAGCTCGCACAGGAAGTGGTAGCCGGCCGCCTGCGGGTCGCCGCCCAGCTCGGTGGCGAGCCGCTCGGCCCAGGCCGCCAGCTCCTCGTCGTCGAAGGCGTTGTCCAGCGAGAGCATCCGCTCGCGGTGGGCGACCTCGGTGAACTCCGTGGCGTACGCGCCGGCGACCTTCTGGGTCGGGGAATCGGGGGTGCGCAGCCCGGGGTGCTCGTCCTCCAGCGCCTCCAGGGAGCGCAGCAGCCGGTCGAACTCCGCGTCGCTGATGACCGGGGCGTCCTTCACGTAATAGCGGAAGCGGTGCTCCTCGATCTGCTCAGCGAGCTGCGCGTGCTTCTCCCGTGCCGCGGCGGGCACCTCGGATGCCGTCGCGTGCTGTTCGCCAGCCACCGTAATCGTCCTCCCGTATCCGTCAGTGGTCACTCAGGGTTGTCTGCGAGCGACCTCGCCGCCCGGACGCAGTGGGCCAGCGCCGCGCGGGCGTAGGCGGGCGAGGCGCCCGCCAGCCCGCACGAGGGGGTGACCACCACGGACTCCGCGAGGAGCCCCGGCGCCAGCCCCAGCCTGCGCCACAGCGACCTGACACCCATGACGCTACCGGCAGGGTCTGACAATGGGCCGTCCACGCCCGGCACCACGCCCGCGAACAGCGCGGTCCCGCCCTCGACCGCCTCGCCCAGCGCCTCGTCCTCACGCTCGGTGAGCAGTCCGGCGTCGAACGAGATACCGGCGGCGCCGGCGCGGCGGAGCAGCGCGAACGGCACGCCGGGCGCGCAGGAATGGACCACGACCGGCGCGCCGCCGGCCGCCGCGACCAGATCGCGCAGCCCGCCCTCGACGACCGCGCGGTCCACCGCCCGGTGGGTGCGGTAGCCGCTGGCGGTCGGCACCCGCCCCTGGAGGACGGAGGTCAGCGCGGGCTCGTCCAGCTGGAGGACCACCTCGGCACCCGGTACCCGGCGGCGGACGTCGGCGAGGTGGGCGCGCAGCCCCTCGGCGAGGGAGGCGGTCAGGTCGCGGCAGGCGCCGGGGTCGCCGAGCGCGGCCTCGCCGTTGCGGAGTTCGACGGTGGCGGCCAGGGTCCAGGGGCCGACCGCGGAGACCTTCAGCGGCCCGGCGTACCCCTGGGTGAACTCCTCCAGGGCGTCGAGGTCCTCGCCGAGCCAGGCGCGGGCGCGCCGGGTGTCGCGGCCGGGCCGGTCGCTGATCCGCCAGCCGCTGGGCTCCACATGGGCGTAGAGCTCGACGAGCATGCCCAGGGTCCGCCCGGTCATGTCGGCGCCGGGTCCCCGGGCCGGCAGCTCGGGCAGATGGGGGAAGTCCTCCAGCGATCCCGTCACGGTCTTCGCCGCTTCGCGCGCGTCCCCGCCCGGCATCGACCCGATACCGGTCGCCGCGCCCGCGGCCCACTTGTGCCTGCTGTTCTCGCTCACCCGGGAAGGGTAAGCGGCGGCGGGCGGGGCGGGCCTCCCCAGGCCCGCGCGGGCCGCGCGGGCGGCCGCCCGGCCCGGCGGCGGCGCCCGCCGCGTACGGTCCGGCCCCGGCCCCGCGTCAGCGGCCCGGCCGGACCACCACGTCCTTCAGCTCCGCGTCCCGCGGCAGGTCGATCGCGGTGAGGATCGCCGTGGCCACCGACTCCGGGTCGATCCACCGGGAGGCGTCGTACGCCTTGCCCTCCTGGCGGTGGGTGCTCTCCTGCATGGGCGTGGCGGTGCGCCCCGGGTAGACGGAGGTGACGCGGACGCCGTTGTCGTGCTCCTCGGCGCGCAGCGCGTCGGCCAGCGCCTTCAGGCCGTGCTTGCTCGCCGCGTACCCGCCCCACTGGGCGTTCGCGGCCAGCCCGGCACCGGAGTTGACGAAGACCACATCGCCCTGCGCGACCCGGACCAGCGGCAGCAGCAGCCGGGTCAGCTCGGCGGGCGCGACGAGGTTGACGGCGAGCTGCCGCTGCCACGCCTTGGCCGGGAGGTCGGCGACCGCGCCCAGTTCGATGACGCCGGCGATGTGCTGGAGGGAGTCCAGCCGCTCCGGCAGCCGCTGGTAGCCCAGCGACCGGTCGAGCTTCTCGGGCGTGGACAGGTCACCGACGAGGGTGTGCGCGCCGGGGAAGCGCTCGGCCAGCTCCTTGGCCCGGCCGATGT
Source organism: Streptomyces sp. NRRL F-4489 (assembly GCF_001509485.1). GTDB lineage: Bacteria > Actinomycetota > Actinomycetes > Streptomycetales > Streptomycetaceae > Streptomyces. The sequence continues at coordinate 26,984 of NZ_LLZI01000241.1, read as the reverse complement.
CGCGGGCCAGCAGCCACAGCTCCTCCCCGCGCTCGGCCAGCCGCCGCGCGACCGCCGCCCCGATGCCCGACCCGGCGCCCGTGATCAAGTGCGTACCCATACCGGCGATCCTACGGCGTACGCTCCGGGCGGCCGGTCAGCCCTGGATGCCGGCCTGCTCCTCCAGGTAGGCGAGCGCGCCCACCCCGTCCTCGGCGAAGAAGACCAGCTCGGAGAGCGGAACGGGCAGGAAGCCCTCGGCCTCCATCCGCTCGAACTGGGTCTTCAGGCCGTCGTAGAAGCCGGCGGTGTTCAGCAGCACGACCGGCTTGCCGTGCATGCCGTGCTTGCGCAGTTCCAGGATCTCGGTGGCCTCGTCCAGGGTGCCGGTGCCGCCGACCATGATGACGATCGCGTCGGCCCGCGCCAGCATCTGCGCCTTGCGCTCGGCGAGGTCCCTGGTGACGATCATCTCGTCCGCGCCGGCCCGCGCCTTGTGCTGCAGGAACTCCACGGAGACGCCGAGGAGCTTGCCGCCCGCCTCCTGGACGCCGTCCGCCATGACCTTCATCAGCCCGGTGTCCGAACCGCCCCATACCAGGGCGTGTCCGCCCTTGCCGATCAGCTCGGCGAAGCGGCGGGCGGGGAGGACGTAGCGGTCGTCGAGGTCGGCGGCGGAGCAGAAGACGCAGATGTTCATGCCGTTCACCCTACGGGCCCGGGCGCGCAAAGCGGTCCGTACCCGGGCAGGGAACGGGTCCGGGCCCGGGCGCGGAAGGCGTCCGCGCCCGGGCCCGGTGGCCGTCAGATCAGGCCCTGGTCCAGCATCGCGTCGGCGACCCGCTCGAAGCCGGCGATGTTGGCGCCCGCCACGTAGTCACCGGGCAGGCCGAAGCGCTCGGCGGTCTCGTAGCAGGTGTCGTGGATGTTCCGCATGATCGCGGCGAGTTCGCCCTCGGCGCGCTCGAACGACCACGACTCGCGGGCGGAGTTCTGCCGCATCTCCAGCGCGCTGGTCGCCACACCGCCGGCGTTGGCGGCCTTGCCCGGGCCGAAGGCGACGCCGGCCTCCTTCAGGAGCGCCACCGCCTCCGGCGTGGTGGGCATGTTGGCGCCCTCGGAGACGGCCTTGACGCCGTTGCGGATCAGGACCCGGGCGGCGTCCGCGGCCAGCTCGTTCTGGGTGGCCGAGGGCAGCGCGACATCGCAGGCGACATCCCACACGCTCCCGCCGGCGACGTACTTCGCCGAACTGCCGCGCCGCTCCGCGTAGTCGCTGACCCGGCCCCGCTCGACCTCCTTGATCTGCTTCAGCAGCGCGAGGTCGATGCCCTTCTCGTCGACGACGTAGCCGCCGGAGTCGGAGACGGTGAGCACGTTGGCGCCCAGCGCCTGGGCCTTCTCGATGGTGTAGATGGCGACGTTGCCGGAGCCGGAGACCACCACCTGCTGGCCGTCCAGCTCCTCACCGCGCCGCTTGAGCATCTCCTCGGTGAACAGCACGTTGCCGTAACCGGTGGCCTCCGTACGGGCCTTGGAGCCGCCCCAGGACAGGCCCTTGCCGGTCAGCACACCGGCCTCCCAGCGGTTGGTGATCCGCCGGTACTGGCCGAAGAGGTAGCCGATCTCGCGGCCGCCGACGCCGATGTCGCCGGCCGGTACGTCGGTGTGCTCGCCGAGGTGGCGGTGCAGCTCGGTCATGAAGGACTGGCAGAACCGCATGACCTCGGCGTCGGACTTGCCGTGCGGGTCGAAGTCGCTGCCGCCCTTGCCGCCGCCGATGTTCAGGCCGGTGAGCGCGTTCTTGAAGATCTGCTCGAAGCCGAGGAACTTCACGATGCCGAGGTTGACGGACTTGTGGAAGCGCAGGCCGCCCTTGTACGGGCCCAGGGCGCTGTTGAATTCGACCCGGAAACCGCGGTTGACCTGGATCCGGCCGGCGTCGTCCTGCCAGGGCACCCGGAACATGATCTGGCGCTCGGGCTCGACGAGCCGCTCCAGGACCTTGGCGTCCGCGAACTCGGGGCGGGCCGCCAGCGCCGGCGCCAGCGTCTCCAGGACCTCCAGTGCCGCCTGGTGGAACTCCGCCTCGCCGGGGTTCCGACGGATCAGCTCGGCGTGCAGCGAAGCCAGCTCGGCGGTCAGACCGCCGTGCGTGACCTCAGATTGAACAGTCGACATGACTTCCGTTCCCTTCGTGGCCGACGAAAGCCGCGTGCCGTCCGGATCGCCGTTGAACCGTCGACGCGGGGCCTTGGATGTCCCGTCGCACGGCGAACCTTATGCTCCGCGGCCCGGCCGATCGAGGGCGGGGGGTGGCCGGGTCGCCGATCTGTACGCGATTTCCCCAACTCCCCCAGGGGCGCTCCGCTCCGTCAGGCGCCGGCGGACGCGGTGGCCGCGGCCGGGACCCGCTCGGCGCCGGGCTCCTCCCCCGCCGCCGCCTCGGCCTCGGCCTTGACCATCCGCTCCATCGGCTCCGCGGCGGCGCCCCCGGCGACCACCATCGCGGCCAGGATGGCCACCAGCGTGAGCACCGTGCCCAGCCACACCATGACGTGCACCGGCAGGACGTAGACGCAGGCGGCCTTGACCACGCACTCGGTCAGCAGCAGACCGCCCCAGATCGCCGTGAACCGCCGCTCCAGCGCGCGGAACCGCCCGCCCCGCTCCCGCAGCCGGTCCCACGCCGCCTCGGCCGCCGGGCCGCCCTTGGTCAGCCACGGCTTGAGCGCCGCGGACATCAGCGGCTTCCGGGACCGCAGGGAGAGCAGCAGGGCGATGCCCGTGACGCTGCTGAAGGCGCTGTCCTTGACCATCATCAGCCGGGCGTCGCCGGTCATCGTGCTGGTCGCCAGGCCCACGGCGTTGACGGCCAGCATCAGCAGCGCGAGGCCGTTGACGGTCCGCTCCCGGACCAGGCCCCAGACCGTGCGCACCGCCGGGACCACACTGCTCCAGGCCAGCGCGGCCACGTCACCGAGGCCGAAACCACTGCTGAGGACGTAGTACAACGCCATCGGAATGCCGGCGTCCACGACCAGCGGCACCAGGGCCTTGGCGAACTGGCCGGCGTCGGACTGCTGCTGACTCACCGCGTACTCCCCCGAGTCGGGCGGAACGGCACGGTGCCGTTCCTGGTGCGTACAGCCTCGTGGACGGGGGTGTACGCACGGCAGCGTCAACTGTCCTGACTCGGGGATGACATTTGTCAGGGGTGGTGCCTACCGGGGCGGCGGGCCGGCCCGGGACGCCGTCAGCCGGCCCGGCGCTGCGGCTCGGGGGTCTCGCCGGCCGTACGCCGCGTCGTGGCGGCGATCGTCGCCGAACCGACCACCCGGGTGCCGTCGTAGAGGACGATCGCCTGGCCGGGGGCGACCCCGCGCACCGGCTCGTCGAACGTGACGCGCAGCTCGGAGCCGTCAACGAGGTCGGCCGTCACCTCCGTCTCGCCGCCGTGCGCGCGGAGCTGGGCGGTGTAGCGGGCCGGGCCGGCCTGCGGCGGGCGGCCGCACCAGCGGGGGCGGATGGCGGTGAGCGCGGTGACGTCCAGGGAGGCGGCCGGGCCGACCGTGACGGTGTTGGTCACCGGGGAGATGTCGAGGACGTAGCGGGGCTTGCCGTCCGGGGCCGGGCGGCCGATCCGCAGGCCCTTGCGCTGGCCGATCGTGAAGCCGTAGGCGCCGTCGTGGCTGCCCAGCACCGCGCCGGACTCGTCGACGATCTCGCCCTCGGCGGTGCCCAGCCGCTTGGCCAGGAAGCCCTGGGTGTCGCCGTCGGCGATGAAGCAGATGTCGTGGCTGTCGGGCTTCTTGGCGACGAACAGGCCGCGGCGGGCGGCCTCTTCGCGGATCTCGGCCTTGGTGGTGGGGGTGTCGCCGAGCGGGAACATGGCGTGCGCGAGCTGGCGGTCGTCCAGGACGCCGAGGACGTAGGACTGGTCCTTGGCCATGTCGGTGGCGCGGTGCAGCTCGCGGGAGCCGTCCGGGCGGACGATGACCTTGGCGTAGTGGCCGGTGCACACCGCGTCGAAGCCGAGGGCCAGGGCCTTGTCCAGGAGCGCGGCGAACTTGATCTTCTCGTTGCAGCGCAGGCAGGGATTGGGGGTGCGGCCGGCCTCGTACTCCGCGATGAAGTCCTCGACCACGTCCTCGCGGAAGCGCTCGGCCAGATCCCAGACGTAGAACGGGATGCCGATCACGTCGGCGGCGCGGCGGGCGTCGTGGGAGTCCTCGATCGTGCAGCAGCCCCGGGCGCCGGTCCGGAAGGATTTGGGGTTCTCGGACAGCGCGAGGTGGACGCCGGTGACGTCGTGGCCCGCCTCGGCGGCGCGGGCCGCGGCGACGGCGGAGTCCACGCCGCCGGACATGGCGGCGAGGACGCGGAGGCGGCGGGGGGCGGCGGCATCAGTCATAACCCCTCCAGAGTAGACGGAACCGGAGGGCGCCCCGAAAGCGTTGTGGAAGGCATGGCGGCGACGGAACGGGCCCGGGACGGGCGAGAGCGGGACGCGCGGCGGCCCGGGGGCGGCGCGGAGCCCGGGGCGGGGTCCGCGGCGGAGCCCGCCGGGGAGCCGGGGGCGGAGCCCGCCGGGGCGTCCGGCGAGGGCGCCGACTCCGGTGAGGCGCCCGCCGGGATCCCCGAGCAGCGCCCCGGCGAGCGCCGCCCCCGGGAGAGCCCCGGGAAGTCCCCCACCCGCCGCCGGGCGCTGCTGATCGGCGGCGGGGCCGTGGTGGCCGCCGGGGCGGGGGCGTTCGCGGCCCGCGAGGAGCTGGCGTCCTGGTGGTACCGCCTGCCGGGGAACGCCCGCCCGCGCAAGGAGGGCGAGGTGGACTTCCCCGGCGCGCAGTGGTCGGCCGCCTCCCCGGCGAACTACCGCGTGGCCAGCCGCCCCGACGACTACGCCGTCGACCGGGTCGTCGTCCACGTCGTCCAGGGCAGCTTCGCCACCGCGCTGAAGGTCTTCCGCGATCCGCTCCACGAGGCGTCGGCGCACTACGTCGTCCGCGGCGACGGCCATATCGCGCAGACCGTCCGCGAGCTGGACGTGGCGTTCCACGCCGGCAACCGCGGCTACAACGAACGCAGCGTCGGCATCGAGCACGCCGGTTTCGTGGACCGCCCGGAGTCCTTCACGGCGGATATGTACGCGGCCTCGGCCCGGCTGACCGCCGCGATCTGCCGCCGCTACGGCTTCCCCGCCGACCGCGAGCACATCGTCGGCCATGTCGAGGTCCCGGGCACCGACCACACCGACCCCGGCTCGCACTGGGACTGGTCCCGCTACCTCACCCTCGTCCGCGCGGAACTGTCCCGCCCGGCGGCCCGCCCCACGGCCGGGAGCACGCGCCCCGCCGCCGGCTGAGCCCGGCCCGTCAGCTGAGCCCGGCCCCCCGCGCCCGCTCGACCACCGGCCCGATGACCTCCGCCAGGGCCGCCACGTCCGCCGCCGTCGAGGTGTGCCCCAGCGAGAAGCGGAGCGTGCCGCGCGCCAGGTCCTGGGACATACCGGTGGCCAGCAGGACGTGGCTGGGCTGGGCGACGCCGGCGGTGCAGGCCGAGCCGGTGGAGCAGGCGATTCCCTGGGCGTCCAGCAGGAGCAGCAGGGAGTCGCCCTCGCAGCCGGGGAAGGTGAAGTGGGCGTTGGCCGGCAGCCGCCCGGCCGGGTCGGGGTCGCCGCCCAGGATGGCGTCGGGCGCGGCCGCCCGGACCGCCGCCACCAGCTCGTCGCGCAGCGCGCCGATCTCGCGGGCGAACCGCTCCCGGTGCGCGACGGCGTGCCGGCCGGCCGCGGCGAACGCGGCGATGGCGGGCGTGTCGAGGGTGCCGGAGCGGACGTGGCGCTCCTGGCCGCCGCCGTGCAGCACCGGCACCGGCGCGTACTCCCGCCCCAGCAGCAGCGCGCCGATGCCGTACGGCCCGCCGATCTTGTGGCCGGAGACGGTCATCGCGGCCAGCCCGGAGGCGGCGAAGTCGACGTCGAGCTGGCCCACCGCCTGCACCGCGTCGGCGTGCAGCGGAATCCCGAACTCCGTTGCCACCTCAGCGAGTTCACGGACCGGCTGAACGGTACCGATCTCGTTATTGGCCCACATGACGGTGGCCAGCGCGACATCGGCGGGGTCGCGCAGCACGGCCTCGCGCAGCGCCTCGGGGTGCACCCGGCCGTAGCCGTCGACCGGCAGCCAGTCGACGGTGGCGCCCTCGTGCTCGGCGAGCCACTCCACCGCGTCCAGGACGGCGTGGTGCTCGACCCGGCTGACCAGGATGCGGGTCCGGGCCGGATCGGCCGCCCGGCGGGCCCAGTAGAGCCCCTTGACCGCGAGGTTGTCGGCCTCGGTGCCGCCCGCCGTGAAGACGACTTCGCTGGGCCGCGCGCCGAGGGAGGCGGCGAGCGATTCTCGCGCCTCCTCGACGGTGCGCCGGGCCCGCCGGCCGGCGGCGTGCAGGGAGGAGGCGTTGCCGGTGACGGTCAGCTGGGCGGTCATCGCCTGCACCGCCTCCGGAAGCATCGGAGTGGTGGCGGCGTGGTCGAGGTAAACCATGGTCCGCTGATTCTACGAGCCGCCCCGCCCACCCGACCCCGCCCGGTGACACCGGCCTCCGGGCCCACGCTCCCGCCGGATCGTGCGCACACCCCGGTACAGCACTCGCCAGAAGTGGACAGTGCTGTACATGAGTGAGACCTACCCGATGACTGAAGCCCGGGCCTGTTTCGGGTCCCTCGTCCGCCGGACCGCCCTCACCCGCGAGCGCATCACCATCACCGACCACGGCCAGCCCGCGGCGGTGTTGATAAACCCACAGGAACTGGCGGACCTCGAGGACGCACTCGCGCTCGCCGAGTACCGCGCCCGACAGGCGGCCGGCACGGTCCGCAGCGTGCCGCACGACGAAGTGCGCCGCCTGCTCGGCCTGGGGGGCGAGTGAGCTACGAAATCATCTGGGACGGCCCCGCGCTGGACGCGGCCACGCTGTTCCTGAAGGACGACCCGGAGGGCTTACGCCAGCTCTTCGCCTCCATCGACCTGCTGGCCGACTCTCCCCGGCCCGAGGGTTCCATCCCGTACGGCTCGCCGGACCCGCGCCGCCTTCACAGTGGCAGGTACCGGGCCCGCTACGAGATCAGCGAGCACACGGTGAGGATCATCGTCCTCCTGGTGGGCCGGACTGGCTGACCGGCCCCGGCGGCGCCGTCCTCAGCCCCCCTCCCCCGCCACCGTGCGGGCCAGTTGGCGGGACTGGGCCACCAAGCGGTCGGCGGAGTCCCAGACCTCGGCGTCCTCCTCCAGGAAGCCGCCGGCGAGGTTGCGGGTGGTGATGGCGACGCGGAGCGGGCCGGGGGCGGGGCGGTGGCGGATGTGGACGGTCAGTTCGACGGTGGGGACCCAGCCGGTGAGGCCCATTTCGAAGGCGGTGGGCGGCAGGGCGTCGACGGTCAGCAGGAGGGAGAGCGGGTCGGGGTCGCGGCCGTCGGCGAGGCCGAACCAGCCGCGCATCTCGCCGCGGCCGGAGGGCGCGCCCACCGCCCAGCCCACGGTCGCCGGATCGAGGCGCAGGTCCAGGCGGCCGGCGATCGCGGTGCTGCCGGAGAGGGCCGGGGCGTCACCAGGGGCGCTGTCGGAGCCGAGGCAGTGCTCGTACGGCGGCAGGGCCGGGGGCTTGGCGGTGGTGCGGACGTCGTCGGGGAGGGCCGAGAGGTCGCCGTAGGTGGCCAGGACCCGCAGGCGCTCGGTCTCGGTGCCGTCCTCGGCGCGCTGGACGAGCGAGGCGGTGCCGGTGGAGAGGGTGCGGCCGGCGCGCACCCGCTCGGTGCGGATGACGGCGGGGCCGGGCACCGAGGCGGTGAGGTAGTGCGCGGTGACGGTGAGCGGGTCGGGGTGCGGCAGCGCGTCGCCGAGGGCGCGGCCCATGAGGGCGAGGAGGTAGCCGCCGTTGACGGCGTTGAAGATCGTCCAGCCCGCGGAGAGGTGGGTGTCGTAGACGCCCGGGGCGCGCCGGATGACCGCGGTGTCGCGGTCGAACTCGCTGGGGGCCGCGGTGTCCGCGCTCGCCTGTGCCATGGCGGCACGGTACACCGAGGTGTTACCGGTGGGTAGTGTCGGTTTCAAGGACTGGACGGATCCCGGTCCGTACGCGGGCGGAGTGGCGGATTCCGCGGCTGTCATGATGACCGCATGCTTCATGTGCTCTACCTGGTCGGGGTCGCGGCCTTCGCCGCGAGCGGTGTGCTGGCGGCCTACCGCGCCAACATGGATCCGTTCGGCGGCCTGGTCCTGGCCTTCGCCGCGTCGATCTCCGGCGGCACGCTGCGCGATCTGATCCTGGACCGCCGGCCGCTGTACTGGACGCACGACTGGGTGCTGCTGACGGTGATCATCTGCGTCGGCGTGGGCACCATGCTCTATCTGCGCTTCTGGTCGCTGCCGCGCAAATCGCTGCTGGTGGCGGACGCCCTCGGGCTGGCGGTGGTCACCGTGATCGGCGCCCGGGCGGCACTCTCGGCCGGTGTCACCCCGCTCGCGGTGATCATCCTGGCGGTGCTGACCGGCGTGACCGGCGAGGTGGTGCGCGATGTGCTGTGCGGGGAGTTCCCGCCGCTGCTGCTGCGCGAGGACGTCTACGCGATCGCCGCGCTGGCCGGCGCCTGCTGCTATCTGGCGATGGACCGGCTCGGCGCCGGGTCCACCCCCGCCGCGGCGGTCTCGGCGGGGGTGGTCTTCGCGCTGCGGATGGGCGCGGTCTACCTGGGGCTGCACCTGCCCCGGCCGCAGCAGCTGCGCGGCCGGGGCCCGGAGCGGGACGCGGACTAGCCGGTCACTCCCCCGGCAGCGCGGGCCGGCCGGTGGTGTCCAGCCAGGTGTGGAAGAAGTCGCCGAGCCGCTGCCCGGAGACCTTCTCGGCCAGTGCGATGAAGTCCGCGGTGTCGGCGTTGCCGTAGCGGTGCTTGGCGGTCCAGGCCGGCAGCAGGCGGAAGAACGCCCGGTCGCCGATGCGTTCGCGGAGCGCCTGGAGGGTCATCGCGCCGCGCTCGTAGACCGCGTCGGAGAACATGGTGTCCCGCTGCGGGTCGGACACCTTGATCTTCCAGAAGGCGTCGTCGGCGGGTATCGCGCGGTACGCCTTGCGGAAGGCGTCGTGGGCGGTGGTGGTGCCGCGGTGCTCGCCCCACAGCCACTGGGCGTAGCTGGCGAAGCCCTCGTTCAGCCAGATGTCCTTCCACTGCCGGACGGAGACCGAGTCGCCGAACCACTGGTGGGCCAGCTCGTGGACGATGGTGCCCTCGCTGCGGACCGCCGAGTACGCCGGCTTGGACTGCACCTCCAGGGAGAAGCCGGCCTGCGGCATATCGTCCACGATCGCGCCGGTCGTCTCGAACGGGTACGGCCCGAAGAGCTTCGACCAGTAGTCGGTGGCCTCGGCGGTGATGCCGTAGACGTCGACCTTGCCGGCCGGGAGGGTCGGGTCGGTGGCGACGTAGATCGGGGTGCCGCCGGGGGTGGTGCCGGTGCGGACGTCGAACTTCCCGATGGTGGCGGTGGCGAGGTACGGCGCCATCGGACGGTTCTCCCGCCAGTGGAACCACGCCCGGTCGCCGCGCTCGCCGGAGGCGATCAGCCGCCCGTTGGAGACGCCGGTCAGGCCCTTGGGGGCGTCGATGCGTATGTCGTAGGTGGCCTTCTCGTCGGGGTGGTCGCTGGAGGGGAACCACGTGGACGCGGCGTTGGGCTCGCAGGCGACGAACACCCCGTCCTTGGTCTTCATCCAGCCGTACTGCGAGCCGAAGACGATCGGGCCGCTGAGCGGCTTGGGGACGCCGTGGTAGACGACGGTGACCGCGAAGCGCTCGCCGCGGGCCAGCGGGCGGGCGGGCCGGACGACGATTTCGTCGCCGGTTCTGGAGAACGCCGCCCGGCGGCCGTTGACCTGCACCCGGTCGACGGTCAGCTGCTGGAGGTCCAGGTCGAAGGCGGAGAGGTCCTGGGTGGCGCGGGCGGTCAGCGTGGTCCGGCCGTCGAGCCGGGCCGAGTCCGGCTGGTAGCTGACGCCGAGGTCGTAGTGGAGGGGGGTGTAGCCGCCGTTCCCCAGATTGGGGAAGTACGGGTCGCCGATGCCGGGGGCGCCCGGGGAGGCCGCGGGGGCGGCGGCGATGGTGGCGGCGGAGGCCACCGCGGTGGCCAGCGCGAGCCAGCGCGAGGAGCGACGCGCAGAACGGGAGAGTGCCATGAGCCGTCCCTTTCGAGAACGCGGGGATGAGATCCGACCGCGCCGACTCTGCACTCTCCCGCCCGCCGCCACCGGCGACTTTGCCAAGTCGTCAGGTGTTACTTGTCACGTGATTCCTTACCGGACGGCTCGGCGGACGAACTCGCCGACGTGGCAGCGGAGTTGACTGCCTCGTCCTCCGGGTGGTGGCAGGCCACCTGGTGCCCGGTGCGCAGCTCGACCAGCGGCGGCTCGGTGGTCGCGCACTCCTCGGTCGCCTTCCAGCAGCGGGTGCGGAAGCGGCAGCCGGACGGCGGGTTGATCGGCGAGGGGACGTCGCCCGTGAGCAGGATCCGCTCGCGCTGGGTGCGCCGCTTGGGGTCGGGCACCGGTACCGCGGACAGCAGCGCCTTGGTGTACGGGTGCATCGGCGAGCTGTACAGCGCGGCGCGGTCGGCCAGTTCGACGATCTTGCCGAGGTACATCACCGCGATCCGGTCCGAGACGTGCCGGATCACCGACAGGTCGTGGGCGATGATGACGTAGGTCAGGCCCAGCTCCTCCTGGAGGTCGTCCATGAGGTTGACGACCTGCGCCTGGATGGAGACGTCCAGCGCCGAGACCGGCTCGTCGGCGACGACCAGCTTGGGCTTGAGGGCCAGGGCGCGGGCGATGCCGATGCGCTGGCGCTGGCCGCCGGAGAACTCGTGCGGATAGCGGTTGTAGTGCTCCGGGCTCAGGCCCACCAGCTCCAGCAGCCGCTGCACCTCCTTCTTCACCCCGCCCTCGGGCTCGACGCCCTGGAGGCGGAACGGGGTGGAGACGATGCCGCCGATGGTGTGGCGCGGGTTCAGCGAGCCGTACGGGTCCTGGAAGATCATCTGGATGTCCCGGCGCAGCGGCCGCAGCCGGCCCTGGGACAGATGGGTGATGTCCTGGCCCTCGAACTCGATGGAGCCGCCGGTCGGTTCGTCGAGCCGGGTGATCAGCCGGCCCATCGTGGACTTGCCGCAGCCGGACTCGCCGACCACGCCGAGGGTCTCCCCGGGCCGGACGTCGAAGTCGATCCCGTCCACCGCCTGGACGGCGCCCACCTGGCGCTTGAGCAGCCCCTTGGTGATCGGGAAGTGCCGGACCAGGCCGCGGACCTTCAGCAGCGGCCCGTCCTGCGGGGTGTTCTCGGTGGTCTCGGTCACAGTTTCCGTCCCGGTCACAGCTTCGGCGCAATCTCTTCGGTCCAGATACGCTCCCGCTCCTCCCGCGGCAGATGGCAGGCCGAGTAGTGCCGGCCGTCGACCTGGCGCAGTTCGGGGCGCACCGTGCGGGTGACGTTGTCCTTGGGCAGGTCCGCGTACGGGCAGCGGGGGTTGAAGGCACAGCCGGACGGCACGTTGATCAGGCTGGGCGGCGAGCCCTTGACCGGGATGAGCCGGTCGGTCTGGTCGCGGTCGATGCGCGGCATGGAGCCCAGCAGGCCCCAGGTGTAGGGGTGCTGCGGGGTGGCGAACACGGTGTCGGACGGGCCGCGCTCCACGCACCGGCCGCCGTACATCACCAGCAGGTCGTCGGCGAGTTCGGCGACCACGCCCAGGTCGTGGGTGATGATGATGACCGCCGAGCCGAACTCCTTCTGCAGATCGCGGATCAGGTCCAGGATCTGCGCCTGGACGGTGACGTCCAGGGCGGTGGTGGGCTCGTCGGCGATCAGCAGCTCGGGGTTGTTGACCAGCGCCATCGCGATCATCGCGCGCTGGCGCATACCGCCGGAGAACTGGTGCGGATGGTCGTCCACCCGCTTGTCCGGCTGCGGGATGCCGACCCGGTCGAGCATCTCGATGGCCCGCTTGCGCGCGGTCTTCTTGTCGACGTCGTGGTGGACGCGGTACGCCTCCACGATCTGGTTGCCGACGGTGTAGAAGGGGTGCAGCGCGGACAGCGGGTCCTGGAAGATCATCGCCATCCGGCGGCCGCGCAGCCGGCGCACCTCGTCCGGGTCGGCGGAGACCAGGTCCTGGCCGTCCAGCCGGATCTCGCCGGTCATCCGCACCTTGTTGCGCTGCTGCCGGGAGACCCGGTGCAGGCCCATGATGGCCAGCGAGGTGACCGACTTGCCGGAGCCGGACTCGCCGACGATGCCGAGCGTCTTGCCCTTCTCCAGGCTGAAGGTCAGCCCGTCGACCGACTTCACCAGGCCGTCGTCGGTGTTGAAGTGCACCTTCAGATCGCGCACTTCGAGGAAGGCGGACGGCTTCCCGGCCGCCGGCTCGCTGGCCGCGGTCTCCTTCGGCGCCGGCTCCGCCGCCGTGGTCTTGTCCTCGGAAGAGTCGGTCACGAGAGCCTCACCCGCGGGTCGACGGCGGCGTACAGAACGTCCACCACCAGGTTGCACAGAACGATGAAGAACGCGGCGAGCAGGGTGACGCCGAGGATGTTCGGCAGGTCGTTGGCGTTGATGGAGTCCACCGCGAAGGCGCCGACGCCCTTGAGCGAGAAGACCTGCTCGGTGATCAGCGCACCGCCCAGCAGCAGGCCCAGGTCCATGCCGAAGACGGTGATGATCGGGGTGAGCGCGGCCCGCAGCCCGTGCCGGACCACCACCCGGCGCTCCCGCAGGCCCTTGGCCCGGGCGGTGCGGATGTAGTCCTCGCTCAGCGTCTCCAGCATCCCGGCCCGGGTGAGCCGCGCGTAGAGCGCCGAGTAGAGGAACGCCAGGGTGACCCACGGCAGGACCAGGGTGCGGGCCCAGCCCACCGGGTCGGTCAGCAGCGGGACGTAGTCGCTGCGCTGGAAGATCGGCCACTGGTAGGTGAACAGGGCCAGCGCCAGGGCGCCGGTGAAGAACATCGGGAGCGAGACGCCGGCCAGCGCCACGCCCATCGTCATCCGGTCGAAGAACGAACCGGGGCGCAGCGCGGAGAGCACACCGGTGGCGACACCGGAGACCACCCACAGCACGGCCGCGCCGGCGGCCAGCGACAGGGTGACCGGGAGCCGGGACTGGATCTCCGGCCAGACCTCGATATGGGTCTTGAACGAGTAACCGAAGCACGGCACGTGGCAGCGCGCCGCGTCCGGGCCGAACTTGTAGTCGACGCCGACGAAAATGCCCTTGAGGAAATCCCAGTACTGCTCGTACACGGGCTTGTCCAGGCCGAGGTTCTGCTTGACCGCGGCGATGTCCGCGGGCGTGGGGGCCTTTCCGATGTACTGCTGGGCAAGCTGGTCGGTGGTCTGCCCGGCCAGTTTCGGCAGCAGGAAGAAGATGCCGAAGGTGACCGCGCTGACGATCAGCAGCAGGATCACTGCGCTGATCAACCTGCGGATGATGTACGAGAACACGGGGATGCGGCGCCGGTGCCGCGGGCCGGGAGCGACCGGCCCGCGGACACCAATGCCTTCACCTGCCTTCCAGGGCTGCTACTTCTTGACGCCGATGTTGAGGTAGTCGTACTCACCGCTGTACGCCGAGGTGGACACCAGGTTGGTGGCCTTGGGCGAGCGGTACATCAGGACCTTGAAGTAGGTCAGCGGGACGAGCGCCGCCTGCTCCATCGCCTTCCGGTCGATCTCCCCGTACGCCTTCTCGCGGGCGGACTGGTCGGTGTTGGCGATGGCGTTGTCCAGGAGGTCGTTGATCTCCGGGTCGTCCAGCTGCGACAGGTTGGTGTTGCCGGACTGGCTGATCGCCTTGCCGTGGAGGATCTGCTGGAGGTAGCCGTAGCCGGTGGGGAAGTCCGAGCCCCACTGCATCATGATCAGACCGACGTTGTTGGTCTTGTCGAACTCCGGCACACCGGCGTAGTCCGAGAAGTACTTGCTGGTCGGGTACGACTGGATCTTGGCGTTGATGCCGATCTTCTTCAGCGAGCCGATCACCGAGGTGGCCGCGTCGATCTCGTCCTGGCGGTCGTTGCGGGCCAGGATGGTGGTGCTGACGTTGCCCGCGCCGCACTTGTCCCAGTGCTTCTTGGCCTCGGTCAGGTCGAGGTTGTCGCCGTTGTACTTCTGCGGGTACAGGTCGAACTTCTGGTAGCCGGCCAGGTCCGTGGGGAGGACCGTGGAGGCGATGTCACCGCGGATCGGGCCGCCGAGCGCGGTCTGCACGGCCTTCTTGTCGATGGCGAACTCGACGGCCTTGCGGCACTCGATGTTGTCGAACGGCGCCTGCTTGGTGTTGATCGCCGTGTAGACCAGGCGCTGGCCGAGCGCGTTGTCGGTGTTGGACTTCTGCGCCGGGTCGGTCAGCAGCTGGGCCTGGGTCTGGCCGTCCACACCGCGGCCGGCCATGTCGATCTGGGTGTTGCCGGCCTGGAGGTCCTTGTCGATGGTCGACTGGGCCACCTTGAGGTTGAGCACGATCTTGTCGGGCAGCTGCTTGCGCAGCGGATCCGTCTTCGCCGACCACTTCGGGTTGCGGACCAGGGTCAGGCGCTTGCCCTCCTGGTAGCTCTCGAACTTGTACGAGCCGGTGGAGACCACGGCCTTGGTGTAGTCCGCGCCCTTGTCCTTGGCCTGCGGCACCGGCGCGGTCTGCGGGGCGCTGACGAGGTAGTCGAACTCCGCGAACGGCTTGTTCAGATGGAAGACGATCGTCTGCTCGTCGGGCGTCTCGATGGACTTGAGCCCTTCCTTGCTCTTGTCCTTGTACGGGCCCTTGTAGCCGCCCTCGTTGTCGACGAGGAGGTGCTGGAAGTAGTTCGGGCCCAGCGAGAGCGTGTCGCGGGCGAAGTTGCTGCGCTCCACCGCGTACTTGACGTCCTGCGAGGTGACCGGCGTGCCGTCCTCGTAGGTGACGCCCTTGCGCAGCTTGTACGTCCAGGTCTTGCCACCGTCGCTCGGCTTGCCCATCGACTCGGCGAGGTCCGGCACCAGCTGGTTGCCCTTGGTGCCGGCGCCCGGCTTGAAGGTGGTGAGCGGGCGCGCGTAGAGCCGGCTGAAGTTGTAGACGAAGGCGTAGTAGGTGTTGCCCGGGTCGAACGACTCGGGGGCGTCGCTCATCGCGTAGGTAAGGGTGCCCCCCTTCTCGTCCGAGGCGTTGACTATCCCCTTGGTGGCGGCGTTGGCCCCGGCCGAACTGTCGGAGGACCCCTTTCCGCTGCAGCCGGCCAGCAGCAGGCCCGCACTCGTGATGGCCGCGACAGTCGCGACCGGAAGTGACCTTCGCATGGTGCTCGGTCTCCCCTTCGTTCGTCGAGAAACGTCAGAAAAGAAACGGCTGAAAGATGAGGCGTCCGGTCAGAATCCGGCGGCCGGTCAGCGGCTGCGCGGGTCCAGCGCGTCCCTCAGTCCGTCACCGAGCAGGTTGAACGCCAGCACGGTGACGAAGATCGCGAGGCCGGGGACGATCATGTACTGGGGGTCGACCTCGTAGTACTTGACCGCCTGGGTGAGCGTGCCGCCCCAGGACGACTGGGGCGGCTGGATGCCCACGCCCAGGAAGCTCAGCGCCGCCTCGAAGAGGATGTTGGAGGGGATCAGCAGCGTCGAGTAGACGATGATGGGCCCCACGAGGTTGGGCAGGAGTTCCCGGAAGAGGATGAACGGGCCGCGCGCGCCCAGGCCGCGGGCGGCGGAGACGAACTCCCGCTCGCGCAGCGACAGGGTCTGGGCCCGCACGATCCGGCCCATGTAGGGCCAGTTGAAGAAGCCGATCACGAAGATCAGCACCGAGATGTGCAGCGGCAGGCCCTCCAGGCCGAACGCGCCGCCCTGCAGCGACGCGGAGATCGCGATGGCGAACAGCAGCAGCGGGAAGGCCAGGAAGACGTCCATCATCCGGCTGATGACCGCGTCCACCCGGCCGCGGTAGAAGCCGGCGACCACGCCGAAGACGGTGCCGATGGCCACCGACAGCAGCGTCGCGCCGAACGCGACCAGCAGCGAGACCCAGGAGCCCTCCAGGATCCGGGAGAGCAGATCGCGGCCGAACTTGGGGTCCACGCCCAGCGGGTGGGACGCGCTCATCCCGCCGAAGTCGCCCTTGGGCAGGGTGGTGTTGGGGTCGATCAGGTCCTGGTGCGGCGCGTTCGGGTCCAGGCCGAAGAGGGCCTGGAGCGGGCGGGAGAAGGCGGCGATCAGGATGAGCAGGATGACAACGATGGCACCCGCCATCGCGACCTTGTCGCGGCGGAAGCGCAGCCATGCGATCTGGCCGAGCGAGCGGCCCTCGATCCGCTTGGCCTCCACGCCCTCCAGCACCGCTTCCGGCTGCGCCTGCGCAGCCGCCCCGGTGGTCTCGATCGGTGCGGTCACGGTGCCTCAGAACCCCTCCCGGCCGACGGTGGCCGGCCTGTGCCCGCCGCGGTAGCGGCCTGGTGTCTTCCTCACTGCTGCTTCCCCTGCCGCCATCTCCTCCGGATCGCGCGGGAGTTGGCACCGCGGACGGGTACAAGCGGTCCGGGCGACGCCGGTGGGGGATGGCGCTCGTACAAAGGACCGAGGTCCTTGCTGCCGGAGTCTTCATCGCGGCTGCGATCACTCACCAGCCCTGACGGGGAAAGGATGCGTAACTGTGATGTGGTCCGCGGCTTTCCGTTATACGAACAGCGGTTCGGTCTGAGCGGTGCGGCGGGGCCCGCGGAAGGGTGTCAACGGCGGTGCGGACAGGGGGAATTCGGCCGAAGACCGGCACCGGCGGGAGGGGGCGCGAGGGCGCGGAAAAGGGGGTGGCGGACGGCGCGCTAGGCGGGCGCGGTCAGGACGCGATCAGTACGGGCGCGGGTAGCCGTAACCGTAGGTGGGGCCCGGCGCCGGTGGCTGGATATAGCCGTCGCGGTCGAAGAACGGCCGGGCGCAGGCCCGCATCCACATCCCGACCGGGTCGTACTCGTCGTTCATCGCGACCGTGGAGACCGGCAGGCCGTCCGGGATGGCGCCCATCGACTGCTGGATCATCAGCCGCGCGGCGTCCACCGACGGCTGGCCGGTGTCGTAGAGGTCCAGGCCGATGGCCAGATACGGGACGCCGAGGGCGGGCTGCACCCAGGCGCGGCGCAGCGAGCGGACCGGGGGCGTGCGGTGGGCGTTCTGCGCGAGCAGGGCGTAGAACTGCGGGATGTCGATGACCGGTTCGGAGATCCGCAGCGGGCCGGCCGGCAGGCGGTCCAGGCCGCCGGCGATCCGGCGCAGGTCGAGCCAGGGGACGCCGACGCCGCCGCCCGGAGCGTGCGGATTCAGCCACAGGCCCCAGCGGTCGGGGAAGAGGGCGGCGGCGATCTCGGGGCCGGTGACCAGCTCGTGGTCGCGGGTCCAGCCGGAGGCGGCCAGCTCGGCGGCGGAGGTCACACAGGGCGCGTAACCGAGCCCGTCCACCTCCATGTTGCCGTACTGGGCGTCGGGCCGGCCGGCCCGGCCGTGCCACAGGAGCATCCAGACCTGCCCGTGCGCGAGGGCGTGCAGCAGCGCCTCGTAGGCGTCGTAGCGCCCGGGCGAGACCTGTCGCAGCATCTGCTCGACCTGGCCGGCCGCCGCCGCTCCCTGTTGCGCACCCGCGCTCACGTGGTCCGTCCCTTCCTCCGGCAGGGCCTGCGCCCGCCCGTCGTCCCCCAGCTTACGAGGGGTGCCTGGTGTAGAAGGGCCGCACGCTCTCCAGCATCCAGTCGGCGACCGGGTCGCCCTGGGCGATGTCCAGCAGCACCAGCTGGACGGGCCAGGGCACCGGCACCGTGCCCAGCGCCCGGCCCAGCGCGGCCAGCACCTCGTCGCGGGCGGTGCCGTCCTGCAGCCGCTCCGGGGCGGTGTCGAGCTGGACGCCGACGAAGAGCGCGGGCGTGTCGCCCTCGACGCTGGCCAGGGTGCGGCGGGCGGTGCGCACCAGGGGCGCGGCGGAGAACTCCAGGCCGGCGGCGGCCAGGAAGTCCACCGGCTCGTCCTGCCAGTCCGGTTCGAAGAGCCGCACCCGGGCGCCGGCGGTCGGCGGGCCCTCCAGCTCGGTGCGGCCGGCCCGGCACAGTTCGGCGACCGCGGGCGGCGGCAGCGGGACGCCGACCGTGCCGTCCGGATTGACCGCGATGCCCAGCAGCGGCGGCAGCCCGCGGGCGAACTCCTGGGCCGGCGCGACGGCGTACGCGGTGTGCGCGCCCATGACCTTCACCAGCTCCTGCTCGGAGCTGAACACCGGGACGTAGGCCGCGCCGCCGATCTCGACGGTGGGCAGGTCGAGTCCGGGACCGCCGGGTCCCGCGCTGTCCGGGCCGCCGCCCTTGGGCAGCGGCACCCACACCCGGCTGCGGCCCAGCGTCTCGACGATCCGCGCGCCGGCGCCCGGGTGCCCGAGGGACGCGGCCAGCACCTCTTCCAGTTCGTTGGCCGGCCAGGCCAGTTGCGGTATCCCCTGGTCGGGGACGTCCCCCGGCACCGGACCGTACTGCGGGACACTGTCCGGATAGTTCATCTCACCCACCCACTACTGGCCGCGCTGCCCGGCCGCCTGACCCTGGGGGCGGTCCCTCGGGCCCGCCCGGTGGCACGACCCTAACGGGCGGACGGCCGGTGATCGAAGCCGGTGGCGGCCGGAGCCCGCGGCGGCCGCCGGGGTCAGCCGAAGTCGAGCCGCTCCAGGGCGCCGGCGGCCGGCCGGTCCAGCAGCACCGCGGAGCCGATCCCGGCCGGCAGGCGGTCCGCCTCGGCCCGGGCCACCAGCCGTCCCACCGCCCGCCGGTGCCGCGCGAACGCGTACCGCGACACCCCGCGCCCACGGGTGCGCTGGCCGGTCAGCGCGGTGTGCGCCGGGACGTCCAGCAGCACCAGGTGCAGCCCGCGCCCGCCGCGCCGGGCCGTACGGGCCAGCCAGCGGCGCACCCAGGGCAGCGTCCCGCAGTCGTGCACCACCACGGCGGCGCCGGAGCGCAGCGCGCGGCGCAGCGCCAGATAGTGCGCGGCCCGGACCAGCGGACGGTAGGCGGCGTACGGGAGGCGGCGCAGCCGGCCGCGCTCCCAGCGGTCCCTGGCGTCCTGGGAGTCGACGCGGTGCACCGGGGCGCCGCGGCCGTCGCGGGCCGGCACCACCCGCCGCATCAGGGTGCTCTTGCCGCTGCCCGGCAGTCCGGAGACCACGACCACGTCGCCGGGCGGGAAGCGCAGGGCGGTGCGGGGCGGGCGGGCGGCGCCCCGGAGGTCGGTGACCGGGGCGGTGCGGGCGGCCCGGGGGCGCTCGCCGCTGCCCGCCCGGGACGGGGCGGTCCGCCGGGGCGGGTGCGGGGGCGCGGCCCCCGCCGTGGTCGCGTACGCCGCTTCGCCGTGCACCGTGATCGCCCCTCCCCGTCGCGGCCGGGTTCGGGACCCGGCCTGCCCCCGCAGAGTGTCAAGAAAAGGTAATGAGCGGCAAGGAGAATCCGCGGTGCGGACGGGTGGTCCGGCGGGCCCGGGGCGCCGAACGGCGCGGGCGGCCGGCCGCGCGGCGGCGGCCGGGACTCCTCCATCCGGCGATCCCGTGCAATGATGTGGCCGCCACGGGCGCACCACCGGTTCACCCGTGCGCAGCCCGTCAACTGCATACCGGCCGCTTGAATCCGCGCGGGAGAGTTCCCGGCCGTCACGGCGGGGCGCCGAAGGAGCAAGTCCTCCCTTGAATCTCTCAGGCCCCTATACCGCGCGGGCGAGGCAGATCTGAAAAGCGAGCCACGGCCCGGCTGCCGGCGGCTCCACCCAAGGTGCAAACCGACGCCCGTCCGCGGGCTCCCGGTGAACCTCTCAGGTTCCGATGACAGATGGGGAGACCGTCTTGTCACCCCTGCCTGGGAGCCCGGAACGATGACTGATGCCCCCCGCCGAACGGCGCTGGACGCCACGCACCGCGCGCTCGGCGCGACCATGACCGACTTCGCCGGCTGGGACATGCCGCTGCGCTACAGCAGCGAACGCGAGGAGCATGTCGCGGTGCGCACCCGCGCCGGCCTGTTCGACCTCTCCCACATGGGCGAGATCACCGTCACCGGACCGCAGGCCGGCGCCCTCCTCGACCACGCGCTGGTCGGCAGCATCGCCGCCCTCAAGCCCGGCCGGGCCCGCTACACCATGATCTGCCGCGCGGACGGCGGCATCCTCGACGACCTGATCGTCTACCGGCTCGCCGACGAGGAGTTCATGGTCGTCGCCAACGCCGCCAACGCCCAGGTCGTCCTGGACGCGCTGGAGGACCGGCAGGCCGGCTTCGACGCCGCGGTCCGCGACGACCGGGACGCGTACGCGCTGATCGCCGTCCAGGGCCCCGAGTCCCCCGGCATCCTCAAGCAGCTCACCGACGCCGACCTCGACGGCCTGAAGTACTACGCCGGCCTGCCCGGTACGGTCGCCGGCGTCCAGGCGCTGATCGCCCGTACCGGCTACACCGGCGAGGACGGCTTCGAGCTGTTCGTCCGGCCGGCCGACGCGGTCGCCGTCTGGGAGGCGCTGACCGCGGCGGGCGCGGGCGCCGGACTGGTCCCGTGCGGGCTGTCCTGCCGCGACACGCTGCGCCTGGAGGCGGGTATGCCGCTGTACGGGCACGAGCTGAGCACCGCGCTGACGCCCTTCGACGCGGGCCTGGGCCGGGTCGTGAAGTTCGAGAAGGAGGGCGACTTCGTGGGGCGGGAGGCGCTGGCGGCGGCCGCCGAGCGCGCCGCGCAGGCCCCGCCGCGCAAGCTGGTCGGCCTGGTCGCCGAGGGCCGCCGGGTGCCGCGCGCCGGCTACCCGGTCACCGCCGCCGGCGGCACGGTCATCGGCGAGGTCACCTCGGGCGCGCCCTCCCCCACCCTCGGCAAGCCGATCGCCATGGCCTACGTCGACGCCGCGTACGCCGCGCCGGGGACGGAGGGTGTCCGGGTGGACATCCGCGGCACCCACGAGCCGTACGAGGTCGTCGCGCTGCCGTTCTACAAGCGGCAGAAGTAGCGGCCGCGGGCGGGAGGAGCCGGGCCCGCCGCGGGCCCGCGCCCCCGCCTGCCGCCCCCCCCCGTCTCACTGCTCAAGACCCGAATCACGATCACACCCTCGCGTACAGGAGAATCGAGCCATGGACAACCCCCAGCAGCTGCGCTACAGCAAGGAGCACGAGTGGCTGTCGGCCGCCGAGGACGGCGTCTCGACGGTCGGCATCACCGAGCACGCGGCCAACGCCCTCGGCGATGTGGTCTTCGTGCAGCTCCCCGAGGTCGGGGCCACCGTCTCCGCGGGCGAGACCTGCGGTGAGCTGGAGTCGACCAAGTCGGTCAGCGACCTCTACTCCCCGGTCGACGGCGAGGTCACCGAGGTGAACGAGGACGTCGCCGCCGACCCGTCGCTGGTGAACTCCGCCCCGTTCGAGGGCGGTTGGCTGTTCAAGGTGAAGGTCAGCGGTGAGCCGGAGGACCTGCTCACGGCCGACGAGTACACCGCCTTCGCCGCCGGCTGACCTCCCCGGCCGGCCTCCGCCACCGCTCGGGCGGGGCCGCGGCGCCCCGCCCGCTCCCCCTCTCTCCAGGAAGTCCCATGTCGCTTCTGAACAGCTCCCTGCACGAGCTCGACCCCGACGTCGCCGCCGCCGTCGACGCCGAGCTGCACCGCCAGCAGTCCACCCTCGAGATGATCGCGTCGGAGAACTTCGCCCCGGTCGCCGTCATGGAGGCCCAGGGCTCGGTCCTGACCAACAAGTACGCCGAGGGCTACCCGGGCCGCCGCTACTACGGCGGCTGCGAGCACGTCGACGTGGTCGAGCAGATCGCCATCGACCGGATCAAGGCGCTCTTCGGCGCCGAGGCCGCCAACGTCCAGCCGCACTCCGGCGCGCAGGCCAACGCCGCCGCGATGTTCGCGCTGCTCAAGCCGGGCGACACCATCCTGGGCCTGAACCTCGCCCACGGCGGCCACCTCACCCACGGCATGAAGATCAACTTCTCCGGCAAGCTCTACAACGTGGTGCCGTACCACGTCGACGAGAAGACCAACCTCGTCGACATGGACGAGGTCGAGCGCCTCGCCAAGGAGCACCGCCCGAAGCTGATCGTCGCCGGCTGGTCCGCCTACCCGCGCCAGCTCGACTTCGCCGCGTTCCGCCGGATCGCGGACGAGGTCGGCGCGTACCTGATGGTGGACATGGCGCACTTCGCCGGCCTGGTGGCCGCGGGCCTGCACCCCTCCCCCGTACCGCACGCCCACGTCGTGACCACCACCACGCACAAGACGCTGGGCGGCCCGCGCGGCGGTGTCATCCTCTCCACCGCCGAACTGGCCAAGAAGATCAACTCCGCGGTCTTCCCCGGCCAGCAGGGCGGTCCGCTGGAGCATGTGATCGCCGCCAAGGCGGTGTCCTTCAAGGTCGCCGCGTCGGAGGAGTTCAAGGAGCGCCAGCAGCGCACCCTGGAGGGCGCGAAGATCCTCGCCGAGCGCCTGGTCCGCGACGACGTCAAGGAGCACGGCGTCTCGGTGCTCTCCGGCGGCACCGACGTCCACCTCGTCCTGGTGGACCTGCGGGACTCGCAGCTCGACGGCCAGCAGGCCGAGGACCGCCTCCACGAGGTCGGCATCACCGTCAACCGCAACGCCATCCCGAACGACCCGCGGCCCCCGATGGTCACCTCCGGCCTGCGGATCGGCACCCCGGCCCTGGCCACCCGCGGCTTCCAGGCGGAGGACTTCCGCGAGGTCGCCGACATCATCGCCGAGGCGCTGAAGCCGTCGTACGACCGCGAGGCCCTCAAGGCCCGGGTCACCGCGCTGGCCGGGAAGTACCCGCTGTACCCGTCCCTGTGACGGACCGGTCACCGGGGCACCACGGACCCCGGTGACCCCGTGGCGCCCCGGGCCGCCGATCCGGCCCGGGCGCGCGCCCACTCCGACCGCGCCACCCCGCGCCGGCACCTTGGGAACAGGTAGTCACCCCTCCTTCCCCTCCCCGCCACCTCCCGTCCGGCGGCATTCCCCCGCGAGCGGGTTACGCTCGACAGCTGGGCCGGAAACACCCCGTCCTGCCCCGATGTGCTCCTCCGTCCACCACGAGCAGACAAGGGAGTCAGCCCCCGTGGCCATCTCCGTCTTCGACCTCTTCTCCATCGGCATCGGCCCCTCCAGCTCGCACACCGTCGGCCCCATGCGGGCCGCCCGGATGTTCGCCCGCCGGCTCAAGAAGGACGGTCTGCTCGCCCAGACGGTCTCGGTCCGCGCCGAGCTGTTCGGCTCGCTGGGCGCCACCGGCCACGGCCACGGCACCCCCAAGGCCGTCCTCCTCGGCCTGGAGGGCCACTCCCCGCGCACCGTCGACGTCGAGACCGCCGACGACGAGGTCGCCCGCATCCGCACCACCGGCCGCCTGCGGCTGCTGGGCGCCGAGATAGGCGCCGCCCACGAGATCGCCTTCGACGAGTCCACCGAGCTGATCCTGCACCGCCGCCGCTCGCTGCCGTACCACGCCAACGGCATGACGCTCTTCGCCTACGACGCGGCCGGCGCTCCCCTGCTGGAGAAGACGTACTACTCGGTCGGCGGCGGTTTCGTCGTCGACGAGGACGCGGTCGGCGAGGACCGGATCAAGCTCGACGACACCGTGCTGACGTACCCCTTCCGCACCGGTGACGAGCTGCTGCGGCTCTCCGGCCAGACCGGCCTGTCGATCTCCGCGCTGATGCTGGAGAACGAGAAGGCGTGGCGCACCGAGGACGAGATCCGCGCCGGCCTGCTGGAGATCTGGCAGGTCATGCGGGCCTGCGTGAGCCGCGGCATGGCCCGCGAGGGCATCCTGCCGGGCGGCCTGAAGGTCCGCCGCCGCGCCGCGAACGCCGCCCGCGCGCTGCGCTCCGAGGGCGACCCGGCGGCCCGCGCCATGGAGTGGGTCACCCTCTACGCCATGGCCGTCAACGAGGAGAACGCGGCCGGCGGCCGGGTCGTCACCGCCCCCACCAACGGCGCGGCCGGCATCATCCCCGCCGTCCTGCACTACTACATCAACTTCGTCCCCGGCGCCGACGAGGACGGCGTGGTCCGCTTCCTCCTCGCCGCGGGCGCCATCGGCATGCTCTTCAAGGAGAACGCCTCCATCTCCGGCGCCGAGGTCGGCTGCCAGGGCGAGGTCGGCTCCGCCTGCTCGATGGCCGCCGGCGGCCTCGCCGAGGTCCTCGGCGGCACCCCCGAGCAGGTCGAGAACGCCGCCGAGATCGGCATGGAGCACAACCTCGGCCTGACCTGCGACCCGGTCGGCGGCCTCGTCCAGATCCCCTGCATCGAACGCAACGGCATGGCCGCCGTCAAGGCCGTCACCGCCGCCCGCATGTCCCTCCGCGGCGACGGCCGCCACCACGTCTCCCTCGACAAGGTCATCAAAACCATGAAGGAAACGGGCGCCGACATGTCCGTCAAATACAAGGAGACCGCGCGGGGCGGGCTGGCGGTGAACATTATCGAGTGCTGAGGGGGGCCTTGCGGCGCTGGGGGGGCTGACCGGAGGGCGGGCGGTTGCCTTGGTTTCCTGGAGGGGGCTGGGGCTAGGTGACCACGGGGCGAGGGTTGGGAGGGACACCGAGGGAGAGGTGTTTGCGCGGTTCTGCTGGGATTGCGCTGATTGAGGGCGGAATGTCGCTCTCTGTGGAAGTGAGTAAAATTCGCTCGCTGGCGGCATGAAGCCGCAGGTGGTGGAGTGTGGTCCCCGCGTGTGCGGGGGTGGTCCCATGATCGCCCGCAGGTCGTTGCAGTAGCGGCGGTGGTCCCCGCGTGTGCGGGGGTGGTCCCGGCCTGTCCTTCGGGGCACGTTCCGGCGTCCGGTGGTCCCCGCGTGTGCGGGGGTGGTCCCTACGTCCCCCAGCTCAATACGGGGGTCGGGGAGTGGTCCCCGCGTGTGCGGGGGTGGTCCCTGGTGTCGACCAGCCCGAGCTTCGCCAGTACCGTGGTCCCCGCGTGTGCGGGGGTGGTCCCCTGGAGGCCGCCCACGCCCGGCGGAGGAAGCTGTGGTCCCCGCGTGTGCGGGGGTGGTCCCGCGACTCGGGCCCTAGGTGCTGTGTAGCGTCAGTGGTCCCCGCGTGTGCGGGGGTGGTCCCTGGGCCCAGTTCGCACTAACTCGCTGTCGCCTCGTGGTCCCCGCGTGTGCGGGGGTGGTCCCGCACCGTCCGCGCCGAATGCTGGGTGTGTGGTGTGGTCCCCGCGTGTGCGGGGGTGGTCCCGCGACCAAAATGGGCACCGGTGGGGGTACGTCGTGGTCCCCGCGTGTGCGGGGGTGGTCCCTGGGACAAGGTCAAAAATGCCACGGCGGCTGTGTGGTCCCCGCGTGTGCGGGGGTGGTCCCCACGATGCGTCCCGGTCCATCGACCGGGGGCTGTGGTCCCCGCGTGTGCGGGGGTGGTCCCGACCATCCAGGGGCCGACCCAGATGCGCTTGTGTGGTCCCCGCGTGTGCGGGGGTGGTCCCCGTCAACTCCTCCTGTAGGGCCGCCGTCACCTGTGGTCCCCGCGTGTGCGGGGGTGGTCCCGTTCACCGTCCAGCACCGGCCCGGCCCCGGGGGTGGTCCCCGCGTGTGCGGGGGTGGTCCTCGACCGCCGGGGGCGGGCTGGAGAGCCGGCGGGTGGTCCCCGCGTGTGCGGGGGTGGTCCCGGCAAGTTGAGCGTTAAGGCGCCCTATCACCCGTGGTCCCCGCGTGTGCGGGGGTGGTCCCGGCTGGCACAGCCACATCCACACCCTGATCTGGTGGTCCCCGCGTGTGCGGGGGTGGTCCCTTGCCGTTGGCCGTGGTGATCGTGACGTTGCTCGTGGTCCCCGCGTGTGCGGGGGTGGTCCCAAGGGTGATCACGCGGACGCTCCCTCAAGAGTGTGGTCCCCGCGTGTGCGGGGGTGGTCCCTCTCCGCCATGGCACAGCCGATCACCTCCGATGTGGTCCCCGCGTGTGCGGGGGTGGTCCCTGCGGCAGCTTCGGTTCGAGGCGGAGGGCCAGGTGGTCCCCGCGTGTGCGGGGGTGGTCCCTCGCGCAACAGCAGCACCTTCATCGTCCCGCAGTGTGGTCCCCGCGTGTGCGGGGGTGGTCCCAGCGCGCCGATGACCTCCGCTCCCGCCAGCTGGTGGTCCCCGCGTGTGCGGGGGTGGTCCCTGGGGGAGCCACTGGCGTACGACGGTGCCGCCGTGGTCCCCGCGTGTGCGGGGGTGGTCCCAACGCGACCATCGGAGTAGCGCTGGACGGAGAGTGGTCCCCGCGTGTGCGGGGGTGGTCCCCGGGTTGCGGAAGGGCTCCTGCTGCGGCGCACGTGGTCCCCGCGTGTGCGGGGGTGGTCCCAATCCGCTGCCCCTCGACACAACGATCCCGGAGTGGTCCCCGCGTGTGCGGGGGTGGTCCCGCGTCGCCGGGCAGCCCGTCGCACGAGGAGGGGTGGTCCCCGCGTGCGGGGGGTCCCCCGAACTCGCTGCCGAGACCGTCGTGCAGGTCGTGATCCCGCGTATGCGGGGTGGTCCCTCGCATGCGGCGGCCTTCACCTTCATGTGCGTATTGCCCCCCGCATGCGGGGCCCCCTTCGTTGGCCTAACCCTTCGTCCTCACGGGGGTGGTCCCGGCGCCTGCGGGGGCCCGTCGGCGCGCTCGGCCGGATGGTGTTCGCCTTGTGGTGCGCTGCTGGGGCGCTACTTGCCGATCTCCCAGGGAAATGGGGGGAGTTCGCTGGCTCGGGAGTAGATGTCCAGGGCGTGGGGGGCGGGGACGAAGGGGTGGACGCGGGCGCCGTCGAGGCCGGGGAGGAGGCGGGCGCAGTGGTGGACGCAGCCGGCGGTCTCGCGGCCGTCGCGGTCGATGAGGGTGGCGGCGTCGGGCGGGCCGTCGCACGGGGTGGGGTCGGCGGGCGCGGCGGCGGGGCAGCGGTGCCGGGCGGTGGGTGGGAGG
>NZ_LLZI01000240.1 GCF_001509485.1 Streptomyces sp. NRRL F-4489 | reverse complement strand
AGTCAGGGGTGGTCGGGGGCGCCAACGGTTTTTGGGGCGGAGGGGGCGGGGTGCGGGCGGGGTGCGGGCGTGGGGCGTACGGGGACGGCACGGGCGGGGACGGGACGGGCGGGGGAGGCGCCGGGCCGGGGGCGGGGCGGCGCGGTGGCGCCGGCCGGGGCCCGGCCAGTGCGGGGCGGCGGTACCCGTCGCGGCTCGGCCCGGGGCGGCCCGGGACGGCCCGGCGCCGTACCCGGGAGGGAGAACCCTGAGAACCGTAGGTCTCCCGTAGGGGTTGGCGTAGGCCCAGAGGCCGACGCGGGGGCGCCGGGAGATCGAACCGTGGGCCGATGTGCGCCGAACGCGTGAAAACGATGATGGAGGACATGAGCAGCGCAACGATGTCCTCAGCCTCCGTCCACGCCGCCACCCGCCGCCCCGCCAAGGGCGCCCCGGCCCGCGGCCCCGCCGGCGCCCGGCCGCACCGTCCAGCGGTCGGCGGTGCCCTCCGCGCCGTGAAGATATTCGCGGCCGCCGCGTTCAGCGTGGTGGTGATGGGGGAGTACGCGGACGGCTGACCCCGCCCGCGCGCACCGGTCTGCACCGGTCCCTGCGGACGACGGCCGGCCACCGCATGGACCACCGGTTGACCGGAAAGCGTTACGGACGGTCGGTTCCGATCCACTAGCGTCGCCGCAGAGAGCGCGCTCAGGGCGATGAGGAGGGTCAACGGTGTCTGCCGCCGACGGGACGGGGACGTGGACGTGGAGACGCACCTGGGCGCGGAGCCTCGCCGACCCCGGCCGGCTGGCGACCGGTGCGGCCCTGCTGCTCCTGTCCCTCGCCGGGCTCTACGCGCTCTCGCGGGCCGTGCAGCTGCCGATGTCCGACATAGAGGTCTACCGCGCCGAGGGCCAGGCCGCCGCGACCGGCGGTGACCTCTACGGCTTCACGGTCACCAAGTGGGCGCTGCCCGCCACCTATCCGCCCTTCGCCGCCCTGCTGTTCATCCCCACCACCTGGCTCTCGCTCACCGCCCTGAAGATCACCTGTGTGCTGGTCAACGCCGCGTTCCTGGCGCTGCTGGTCCACCTCTCCGCGAAGGCCGCCGGGCTGCGCCGGGCCGCGTACTCCGCGCCGCTGGTGCTCGCCGCCACCGCCCTCGGCCTCTGGCTCGAACCGGTCTTCCAGACCCTGGTCTTCGGTCAGATCAACCTCGCTCTGACCTGCCTGGTGCTGTGGGACCTCTCCCGGCCGGACGGCGCCCGCCTCAAGGGCTTCGCCACCGGCCTCGCGGCGGGCGTCAAGCTCACCCCGGCGATCTTCGCGGTCTATCTGCTGATCACCGGACGGGTGCGGGCGGCGGCCGGCGCGCTCGCCGGGTTCGCGGTGTCGGTGCTGGTCGGCGCGCTGGTGCTGCCCGGCGCGAGCGTGGAGTTCTGGACCCGGCGGATGTTCGAGACGCAGCGGGTCGGCAAGGTCTGGATCGTCGACAACCAGTCCGTCCAGGGGCTGGTGGCCCGGCTGCTGCACACCACCGAGCCCGGTGTGTGGTGGCTGGCGGCGGCCCTGCTCACCGGTGCCGGCGGCCTGTGGACCGCCCGCCGCCTGTACGTCCGCCGCGGCCTGGACCACTGGGGCGTGCTCGCCACGGCCGTCACGGCGCTGCTGGTCTCCCCGATCAGCTGGTCGCACCACTGGGTCTGGTGCGTTCCGCTGCTGGCCGCCCTGGCCGCGCACGCCCGGCGCGACCGGTGGCGGTGGGCGCTGGTAGCCGCGGTCGCGGTGGCGTTCACGGCCCGCTCGATGTGGGCGGTCCACCACCAGGGCCTGCGCGCCCTGCACTTCTCCTGGTGGCAGCAGCCGCTCGCCGCCCCCTACCCGCTGCTCGGCCTGGCCCTGCTGGCGGCGCTGGCCTGGTGGACCCGCCGGTCCGCCACCGGCCCCGGCATACCCGGCGCCCGTACGGCGGCTCGCCGCGTCCCGTCACCACGCACCGCCGGCGCCCGGCCTACGAGCAGCCGGGCCACGGCGGGGTGACGGACGGCAGGGCACCCGGCAGGGGCAGCAGCAGCGGAGGGGAGGCGTGGTGACGACCGGGCGTGAGGCCGCCGCGGCCGTGATCAGCCCGTGGTCGGCGAGCGTGGTGAGAACCGGGCGCGGGGCCGCCCGCGGCCGTGATCAGCCCGCGAACGCCCTTCTCCGGCCCGGCGCCCGGCGCTCGTCCTCAGCCCCAAGACCCTCCGTCAGGCCACCCCGTCCGCCGTCAGGCCACCCCGTCCGCCGTGAGGTCGTCATCCCCGTCCGCATCGACGCCCGCGGAGCCGGACCCAGCACCCGTACCAAAGCCCGTACCGGCACCCGTACCCAAGCCCGAACCGGCCCCCGCACCCGCATCCGCGCCCCTCCCCGACAGCAGCTCATGCGCGTCCACGATCCGGTACGCGTAGCCCTGTTCGGCCAGGAAGCGCTGGCGGTGGGCGGCGAAGTCCTGGTCGATGGTGTCGCGGGCGACGACGGAGTAGAAGCGGGCCTCGTGGCCGTCCGCCTTCGGACGCAGCACCCGGCCCAGCCGCTGGGCCTCCTCCTGCCGGGAGCCGAAGGTGCCCGACACCTGGATCGCCACCGTCGCCTCCGGCAGGTCGATGGAGAAGTTGGCGACCTTCGACACCACCAGCACCGACAGTTCGCCCTGCCGGAACGCCTCGAACAGCTTCTCCCGCTGGGCGTTGCTGGTCTCGCCCTTGATCACTGGCGCGCCCAGGTGCTCGCCCAGCTCGTCCAGCTGGTCGATGTACTGCCCGATGACCAGCGTCTGCTCGCCCGCGTGCCGCCGCACCAGCGCCTCGGTGACCCGCTGCTTGCTGTCCGTCGTCGCGCAGAAGCGGTACTTCTCCTCGGCCTCGGCCGTGGCGTACGCGAGCCGTTCCGCGTCGGTGAGGTCCACCCGGACCTCGACGCAGTCGGCGGGCGCGATGTACCCCTGCGCCTCGATCTCCTTCCACGGCGCGTCGAACCGCTTCGGCCCGATCAGCGAGAAGACGTCCGACTCCCGGCCGTCCTCGCGCACCAGCGTCGCGGTCAGCCCCAGCCGGCGCCGGGCTTGGAGGTCGGCGGTGAACTTGAAGACCGGCGCCGGCAGCAGGTGCACCTCGTCGTAGACGATCAGGCCCCAGTCGCGGGAGTCGAACAGCTCCAGATGCGGGTAGACGCCCTTCCGCTTGGTCGTCAGCACCTGGTACGTGGCGATGGTGACCGGCCGGATCTCCTTCTTCGTGCCGCTGTACTCGCCGATCTCGCTCTCGGTCAGCGTCGTCCGCTTCACCAGCTCGTGCTTCCACTGGCGGGCCGAGACGGTGTTCGTCACCAGGATCAGCGTCGTCGCCTTGGCGCGCGCCATCGCGCCCGCGCCCACCAGCGTCTTCCCGGCGCCGCACGGCAGCACCACGACACCGGAGCCGCCGTGCCAGAAGCCCTCCACGGCCTGCGACTGATAGGGGCGCAGCGCCCAGCCGTCCTCGGCCAGCTCGATCGGGTGCGCCTCGCCGTCCACGTAGCCGGCGAGGTCCTCGGCCGGCCAGCCCAGCTTCAGCAGCGTCTGCTTGATCTGCCCGCGCTCGGACGGGTGCACCACCACCGCGTCCTGGTCGATCCGCGCGCCGACCAGCGGCTGCACCTTCTTCGACCGGAGGATCTCCTCCAGTACGGGCCGGTCGGTGGTGGTCAGCACCAGGCCGTGGGCGGGGTGCTTGGTGAGCGTCAGCCGCCCGTACCGCGACATGGTCTCGGCGACGTCGACGAGCAGCGCGTGCGGCACCGGATAGCGGGAGAACTGCACCAGCGCGTCCACGACCTGCTCGGCGTCGTGGCCGGCCGCGCGGGCGTTCCACAGGCCCAGGGGCGTGACCCGGTAGGTGTGGATGTGCTCCGGCGCCCGCTCCAGCTCGGCGAAGGGCGCGATGGCCCGTCGGCAGGCGTCCGCCTGCTCGTGGTCCACCTCCAGCAGCAGCGTCTTGTCGCTCTGGACGATGAGGGGTCCGTTCACGCGCCTCGCCTTTCGCTCTCCGGGGCCGAACCGTCCGGCCCGCGGTCCGCCGCGGCAGCCGTACGTGCCAAACCTCCAGTGTGCCGCATCGCACCGACAAGGCGGGCCGGTCGCGCCCGGCGGGCCGGCCGGCCCCGGCTTGAGCTGCCCCGGCGCCGGCTGTCCCGCCCCGGTCTCGACCTCGTCCCGGCTACACGGTGTCGTCGGCCAGGTCGCCGGCCGCCTCGTCGGCCAGTTCCGAGACCCCGGTGATGCGGTGCAGGGCGTAGGTGCGGACCTCGTCGGAGGTGTGGTCGTAGGCGGTGACGTAGCCGCCCTCGACGCGTACGGGGGCGATCACGCGCTGGCTGGCGGCGCCGTCGGCGTTGACGTAGCCGATCCAGACGGGGGAGCTGGTGAGGACCGCGGCCTGGACGGTGGCCAGGGTCTCCGCGGAGGTGGTGCGGGGCAGCGCCCCCGGGGCCGGGGCGCCGGGCGGGGCGTCGGAGGTGCCCGTTCCGGTTGCCGTTCCGGCCGCGGTGCCGGCACCCGTGCCCGGGGCGGGCTTGCGGGGCGCGGTGGCGGCGCGGTCGCCGGCCCGGATGGCGCGGACCGCCGCGTCCAGCAGCGTCCGGCCGGGCGGCGGCGGGCCGTCGGGCACCGGGGCGGGTGCCGTACGGGGCGGGGTGCGGTACGAGTCGGCGCGGGCGATCAGCACATCGCCGGCGGCGGACTCGGCGGCCGGGGCGTAGCCCATCGCCCGCAGCCCGTCGAGGAGTTGGTCCGGGGCGGTCTGGGCGGCGAGCACGGTCGGGGCGAGGCGGCGCAGCCGCAGGGCGGCGGCCCGGCGGTCGGCGAGGATCTCGGAGAGCAGCGCGTCGTCGTCGCAGCGGACGTAGGCGCCGGCCGCGCCGACCCGCAGCCGGCCGTGCTTCCGCGCCACGTCGTCGATGAGGTACGAGAGGGGCTGCGGCACCGGGGTGCGGGAGTGGGTGGCCAGGAATTCCTGGAGCTCGGCGGCGGACCGGCCGGCGTCCAGGGCGCGGCGGACCGAACCCGGGGTGAAGCGGTAGACCGTGGCGCCGCCCTTGGACTCGATATCGGCCAGCACGCCGAGCGCCTCGGCCAGCGGGCGGCGCAGCGGGCCCGGCGCGACGGCGGTCAGGTCGGCCTGGAGGAGGACGTGGTCGAGGGGTTCGGGCAGCAGTGGGGCGAGCAGCACGGCGGCCCGGCCGGCGGCGGTGGCGGCTTCGGCGGGGGTGGGCCGGGGCGGGGCCGGGGGAGCGGTGGCGGCCCCGGCGTCCCCGGAGGGGGCGGTCCCCTCCGGCCCCGTGGCCGCCGTCCCGCCCAGGAGTGCCCGCCCGTGGGTGGACAGGGCGCCGCGGCCCGTGACGCCGAGCAACTCGGCCTCTTCGAGCGTCCATTGGGCGAGGCGGGAGCGGAGGTCCCCGGAGGCGGGGCCGTCCGGGGCGGTATCCGGGGGCGCGGGGCGGCCGGCGGCCTGGGGGGCGGTGGCCGGGGCGGCGGCCCGGAGGGGGCGTTCCCACCGCAACCGGGACAGCACCGCCGCCTCCGGTACGGCCGTACCGGCCGGAAGCGTGGCCAGCAGGCTCAGGACGCGGTACCGGATCTCGGGGGCCGGCGAGCGGTCCAGGTGCGGGCCGAGCGCGGCCAGCGTGCGGCCCTTGGGGTCGGAGGTGCCGACCACCCCGGCGGTGCGGGTGGCGGGCAGCCAGGCGGCGGCCAGCACGGCCCAGCGTTCGTGGTCGGGCAGCTGGAGCCAGTCCTCGGCGGCCGGGGTCGCGGCGTACCGCTCGTCGGCCTCGCCGTCGGAGGCGATCAGCCCGGCCGCGTAGGCGAGTTCGAGCCAGAAGGCGGCGAGCTGCTCGGTGGTGTCCAGGGCGGCCGCGGTCCGCTTCAGGTCGCGGACGCTCAGGCCGCCGGCGCGCAGCACGGTCGGGCCGCCGAGGTCCCACTCCTTGAGGAGTTCCGCGACGGTGGCCAGCGCGGTGAACGCCTGGCCCGCGGCGGCGCCGTCCACAGCCTGTGGATCGCGCGCGGTGGCCGGCGCGAGGGCGGGCGGCACCGGCTCGGGGACGCGGTGCGCGCGCCCGGCGCGCAGGTGCAGCGCGGCCTCCCGGGGCAGGACGACGTTGCGGGCGCCGGCCGGGAGCAGCAGCCCGCGGTCCAGCAGCCAGCGCAGATGCCCGGCCGGCCGCTCGGTGACCGACCCGTAGGGCGGGCCCCACAGCAGCCGGTCCAGGGTGGCGACGGACTCGGCGGGCGCGGTGTCCAGGAGCGCGGCCATCCGCGTCCGGTCGGTGAACAGGCCGGTCAGCGCGGCGACCGCCGACACCGGGTCATGGGTGGCGGGCAGACCGGCCGCGGCCAGGATCTCCTGGAGCCGGCCGGGCGACATCCCGGCGGTGGCCTCCGCGACGGTCGGGCCCAGGCCGGTGGGGGAGGGGCGGGTGGGGCTCGGCATGAGGAGTTCGCGGGCGGTGCGGACCAGCCGCAGGCGGTCGTCCGGGCCCCAGACCAGCGCCTGGGCGCGCAGCGCCGCCACCGCGCCGGGCAGCGCCGCGGAGACCACCGGATCCCCGGCGTCGCCGGCCATCAGCGCCTCCAGTGTCCCGTACGGGCAGGGGTCGGGGGCCACCGCCAGCGCCTCGGCGGTCTGCAGGGTGAACGTGTCCAGCCGCTCCACCGCCCGCACCACGGACGCGCGGGTGCCGGCCCGGGTGGCCAGCTGCGTCAGATCGCCCGGTACCGGGTTGAGGAGGTCGGGGCGGGCCCGCAGCAGCCCGGCGAGCCCCCGGTCCGAACGGGTCCTGAGCTCCTCGGCGAGGGTGCGGGGCGTAGCGCTGGTCATTCGTCCTACGTTAGCCGGGCGGGCGGGGGCGCGGGAGGAGGCGAGGGGGGCGGGCGGTTTCGGGGACGGGGTGCCGGTGGGTGCGGCCCCCGCCCGCCCCGGGGCGCGGGGCGGGCCGCCGGCGGTGGCGGCCCCGGCCCACCCGGTACCGTCGGGGCAGCAACCAGCGCCTGCCGCAGGGGTTTTCGTGGGGATCGAGAGCGAGCAGCTCGTCTTTGACTATCTGAGCCGGGTGGGAGATCTGGCCCAGCAGCGCGGCCTGCCGTCCGGCGCCCGGATGCGGCTGGTCGCCTCGCTGCGGGCCGAGATCGACGCCCAGCGGGCCGACCAGAAGGCCGATTCGGTGCCCGGGGTGAAGCGGATGCTGGCCCGGCTGGGGACACCGGAGGCGGTGGTACGGGCCGCGGCCGAGGCGGAGGGCCGGACCGGCCAGGACGGCGGCGCGGCGCCAGGACCACGCCCGGCCCCGGCGGCCCCGCCGAGCCCGGGGCCCTCAGCGGCGTCCGGTGGGCCGGGCCGTCCCGCCCCGTGGGCCGAGGCCCGGGAGCGGCTCGGCGGGCTCATCGGCAAGGTGCCCGCGCCGCGCGACGGGGACGCCGAGGACGGCGGCCGGCGGCCCGGCTTCCTGACGAAACGTTCCCGGCCCGCCGCCCCCGAGGCGCCGCAGATCGCCGCGCCGCCCCATCTGGCCGCCGCGCACGAACTGGGCGACGCCCAGGACCCGCCCGACTGGTGGCGGGTGGAGGCCGCGCCCTACGGGCCGGAGGGCGGGCCCCAGGGGCCGGACGGCACCGCCTACGGGGCGGCCGACTCCGTACCCGGATTCGTCGGCGGCATCGAACTGCCGGAGGTCTGGGAGCACCCGGAGGAGAAGAACGCCGCGGCGAAGGACGGCGCGCAGAAGGGCGCGGACGGCGCGGCCCCGGCCAAACGCGGCGGTGGCGCCGCCCTCCCGGCCCTGCTGCGGCGGGCCCTCGGGCGCCGCCCCGCCGCGCCCGCAACCGGGGAGCCGGGGAAGGACACGGGCACCGGGGCCGGGCCCGCGACGGACGGGACAACCGACGCCGAGGCCACCGCCCCCGCCCGGCTGCCGCTGCGCGCCTGGCTCAGCCCCGTACCCGCGCTCGCCGTCCTGCTCCTGCTGGCCGGCGCGGTGACCGGCTCCTGGCTGGCCCTGGCGGGCGGCTGGGGGCTCGCCTACGTCTCGCGGCGGCTGGGCCGTACGGAGACCAAGTTCGCGGCGCTCGGCGTGCCGGGCGTCTTCGCCGGCGGCCTGGTGCTGTGGATCTGGGGCCGCTCCCAGGGCCGCTGGGGCGACGCGCTGCCCCCGGGCCACCTGGGCCAGGAACTCCTCGCCGCCCTCCCCGCCACGGCCCGCGCGGCCGCGATCGCCTCGGCCCTGTTCCTCCTCTGGCGCCTGCGGCGGACGGCGCGCGGTGCGGCGTCAGGCGGCGCCTGACCCGAACCCCAGCCGACCGCCCCGGGGGCACCCCAGCCGACCGCCCCGGGGGCACCCAAGCCAACCGCCCCCGGTCACTTCCGCCCCACCCCCCGCCCGATCTCGTCCAGGATCCTGTTCGCGCCCGTGTAGCCGATGCCCTGGATCCACAGCTGGTCGTCCACTCGCAGGGCCTTGCCGTTGCGGACGGCGCGGAGGTGCTTCCAGAGGGGGCCGGCGGTGATCTGGGACTCCTGGGATTTCTCGGGGGTGCCGTAGGTGGCGTAGAAGACGGCGTCGGCGTCGGCGCGGGTGATCTGCTCGGGGCCGACCTCCACCATCAGGCCGTCCTTGGCGCCGTTGACGACGGCGGTGGGGCCGGTGCCGAGGTCGTCCAGGACGGTGCCGATGTAGCTGCGGCAGCCGTAGACGCGGGTGTCGGCGCCCTGGACGAAGCGGACGACGTTGACGCGCAGCGCGCGGGCCGCGGCGGGGCCGCCGAGGGAGCGGGTGACGCGTTCGGCGTGCTCCCGGTAGGCGGCGACGGCGCGCTTGGCCTCGGGGACGCGGTTGAGGGCGGCGGCGTGGACGGCGAAGTTCTGCTTCCAGGGGTAGCCGGTGGACTCGGTCATCACGGTCGGCGCGATCTTCGACAGTTCGGCGTAGCGCTGCCCGTCGCGGACCTTGCTGGTGAGGATCAGATCCGGCTGGAGGGCGGCGATCGCCTCCAGGTTGGGGGCGCCGATGGTGCCGACGTTCTTGATGGCGGCGAGTTTGTCCTTGGGGAGGTAGGCGGGGAAGCCGGCGGCCGTGTCGGCGCGGGTGGCGCCCACGGGGGTGACGCCCAGGGTGAGCGCGGAGTCCAGTTCGGCGGTGTCCAGGACGACGACGCGGCGCGGGCTGTCGGGGACGGAGACCTCGCCCATGGCGGTGCGTACGGGGTGGTGGCCGCCGTCCCTGGGGGCCGGGGCGGGCCAGGTGGTGGTGGGCTGCGCGGGGCAGTCGGCGGCCTTGAAGGTGCCGTCCGGGCCGGCGGCGGAGCCCCCGGAGCCTCCGGAGTCCGCGCCGCCGCACGCGGTGAGCAGCAGCGCGCCGGCGACGGCGGCGGCCGCGGCGCGGGCGGCGGTGGCGCGCCCGGCGGCGCGAGCGGTGGTGCGCCCGGCGATACGGGCGCCGGCCCGCCGGGCGGTACGAGCGGCGATGCGGGCGGTCGTGCGGCGGGCGGCTGCGGTGGAGCGGGGCGTCGAGCGGGGCATCCCCTGTCCTTTCGGCTCGGCTGCGCGGCGGTCGGCGGGACGGGCGCCCTGCGGCGCGGCCGTCACCGCCGGGAGTCCCCTTCCCACGGACGGCCCGGAACCACCAGCGGCGAGCCGGTCACCGGATCCGGGACGACCACCGCCGCCAGGCCGAAGACCTCCTCGACCAGCCCGGCGGTGACCACCTCCCCCGGAGGCCCCTGGGCGACGATCCGGCCCGCCTTCATGGCCACCAGGTGGTCGGCGTAGCGGGCGGCCTGGTTGAGGTCGTGGAGGACGGCGACGACGGTCCGGCCGCGGTCGCGGTTCAGGCGGCGGACGAGGTCCAGCACCTCCACCTGGTGGGCGATGTCCAGGTAGGTCGTCGGCTCGTCCAACAGGAGCAGGTCGGTCTCCTGGGCCAGGGCCATGGCGATCCAGACGCGCTGGCGCTGGCCGCCGGACAGTTCGTCGACCGGCCGGTCGGCCAGCGCGGTGACGTCGGTGCGGGCCATCGCCTCGGTGACGGCCCGTTCGTCCTCCGCCGACCACTGCTGCCACCAGCGCTGATGCGGCTGGCGGCCGCGGGCGACGAGGTCGGCGACGGTGATCGCCTCGGGCGCCACCGGCGTCTGCGGCAGCAGGCCGAGGGCCTGCGCGATCCGCCGGGTGGGGATCCTGGCCAGGTCCGTGCCGTCCAGGAGGACCGCGCCGCGGCGGGGCCGCAGCAGCCGGCCCAGGGCGCGCAGCAGCGTCGACTTGCCGCAGGCGTTCGGGCCGACGACGACGGTGACCGCGCCGTCCGGCACGTCCAGGTCCAGGCCCTCGACGACGGTCCGCTCCTCGTAGGACAGGGTGAGGTCGCGGGCGGCCAGGCGGGCCGCGGGGGTCTCCTGGGCGGCGGGGCCCGCCTGGGGCGCGGGCCGCGGGGTGCCGGTACCGGTCACGCTTCTCCTCCTGTGGCCCGGCCGCGGGCCCGGTGGCCCCGGACCAGCAGCCAGATCAGATACGGGGCGCCGACCGCGGCCGTGAGCACGCCCACCGGCAGCTCGGTCGGCGCCAGCAGTTTGCGGGCGAGCAGGTCGCCGAGGACGACGATGACGGCGCCCAGCAGCGCCGAGCACACCAGCGGGATCTGCGCCGTCCTGGTCAGCCGGCGGGCGATCTGCGGGGCCAGCAGCGCCACGAAGTCCACCGGCCCGGCCGCGCCGGTCGCCATCGACGCCAGCACCACCCCGACCGCCACCAGCCCCAGCCGGACGCGGCCCAGCCGGACGCCCAGCGCGGTCGCCGTCCCGTCGTCCAGGGACACCGTCCGCTGGGCCCGCGCCGCCCACGCCACGGCCGGCAGCAGCGCCAGCAGCGCCCACCCCAGGGGCGCCGCCTCCGCCCAGCCGCGTCCGTTGAGCGACCCGGTCATCCATACCTGGGCCTGCTGCGCGACCAGGTAGTCGCCCTTGGTCAGGAACAGCTGGGTGACCGAGCGCAGCGCCACCGCGAAGCCGATGCCGATCAGCACGAAGCGGGTGGCGTGCAGCCCGCCGCGCCACGCGAAGACGTAGACCAGCAGCGCCGCCAGCACCCCGCCGGCCACCGATACGTACGGCAGCACCGCGAACGAGGTGACGCCGAAGGTCATCGCGCCGACCGTCACCGCCCCGGCGCCCTGCGTCACGCCGATGATGTCCGGGCTGGCCAGCGGATTGCGGGCGACGGTCTGGATCAGCCCGCCGGCCACCCCGAACGCGGCGCCGGCCAGCAGTCCGACCACCATCCGCGGCAGCCGCAGCGTGCCGACCACGAGCTGCTGCCCGGACGGCTCGCCGGCCAGCACCTTCAGCACCTCGGCGGGCGCCACCCAGTTCTCGCCGGCGCACAGGTACGCCACGCACACCGCGGCCAGCAGGACGGCCAGCGCCGCGGCGGTCGCGGTGGCGCGGCGGTGCAGCAGGAACGAGCCGCGCCCGGCCCGCACCAGGGCGTACCCGGCGGGCCGCAGCGGCACCGGGCGGGCCGCGGGCGCGGCGGTGTCGGTGCGGGCCGTCATGCCGCCACCGCCCGCCGCCGCACCAGCGACACCAGGAACGGCACGCCGATCAGCGCCGTCATCACCCCGGCCGGGACCTCCGACGGCGGGAAGAGGACCCGCCCGACGGTGTCCGCCACCAGGACGACGACCGGGCCGAGCAGCGCCGCCATCGGCAGCGACCAGCGGTGCCCGCCGCCCACCAGGGCCCGCGCCACATGCGGGACGGCCAGGCCCACGAACGCGATCGGCCCGGCCGCCGCCACGCCCGCGCCGGTCAGCACCGTCGCGCCGAGCCCGCCGGTGATCCGTACCGCGGCGATCTTCTGGCCCAGCCCCCGGGCCACGTCCTCGCCGAGCGCCAGGGCGTCCAGACCGCGCGCCACCGACGCCACCAGCACCGCGCCGACCAGCAGGAACGGCCAGATCCGCGCGGCCACGTCCGCGTCCCGCCCGGTCAGCGAACCGACCTGCCAGAAGCGGAACTCGTCCAGCGCCGCCGCCTTCGTCGTCAGGATCGCCATCGACACCGACACCAGCAGCGCGTTGATCGCCGCGCCGGACAGCGCCAGCTTCACCGGCGTCGCGCCGCCCCGGCCCCGGCTCGCGATCCCGTGCACGACGACCGCGGCCACCCCCGCCCCGGCGAACGCGAACCAGACATAGCCGGTCAGGGTGTGCACCCCGGCGAAGGCGATGGCGGCCACCACGGCGGCCGAGGCGCCCTGGCTGATGCCGAGGATGCCCGGGTCGGCGATCGGATTGCGGGTCAGGCCCTGGAAGACCGTGCCGGCCACCGCCAGCGCCGCGCCGACCATCACGCCGATCAGGGTGCGCGGCAGGCGCAGATACCGGACGACCTGCGCGGCGTCGCCGCTGCCGCCGTGCACCAGGCCGTCCAGCGCCGCGGCCGGCGAGAACGCGCCGCTGCCGACGCTGAGCGAGAGGACCACCGCGAGCAGCAGCGCCAGCACCGCCAGGGCGGTCAGGCCGAGCCGCCGGCTCCGCTTCCGGGGCGTCACGGGCATGGCATCAAGGGGTCGGGTCCGTTCCGGTCGTCAACTCTGGGTGCGGGCCCGGGACCCGCCGGTTAGGTAAGGCAAGGCTAACTGTATGCCCTGGCCGGTTCGGCCCGCAGGCACAATGGCAGGCATGGCTGCGCACTCCCTGACCGTCGGGTTCGACCTCGACATGACGCTGATCGACTCCCGCCCCGGCATCAAGGCCGCCTACGAGGCGCTCTCCGCCCGCACCGGGACGTACATCGACGCGGACGCCGCGGTGACCCGGCTCGGGCCGCCGCTCGCGGAGGAGATAGCCCGCTGGTTCCCGGCGGAGCAGGTGGCCGAGGTCTGCGACGTCTACCGCGAGCTGTACCCGTCGTACGCCATCGCGGACAGCCTGGCGATGCCCGGCGCCCGGGAGGCGGTGGACGCGGTGCGCGCGGCCGGCGGCCGGACCGTCGTCGTCACCGCCAAGTACGAGCCCAACGCCCGGCTGCACCTCTCCCACCTGGACATCGCCCCGGACGCCGTCGTCGGCTCGCTGTGGGCCGAGGCCAAGGCCACCGCGCTGCGCGAGCACGGCGCCGGCGTCTACGTCGGCGACCACACCGGCGATGTGCGCGGCGCCCGGACCGCGGGCGCGCTGTCCGTCGCGGTCGCCACCGGCCCGTGCGCACCGGAGGAGCTGCGGGCGGCCGGCGCCCAGGTACTGCTGGACGACCTCACGCACTTCCCCGGGTGGCTGGATCGCTACCTCGCCGAGGGCGACGGCGAGGCCGGCGGGGCCGCCGCGGTGGCCGCCTCCGCCTGACGCCGCTGGGCGGCCGCGGAGCGCACCACTCCGGCCCCGGCGAGCAGGAAACCGGCGCCCATCAGCATGGACACCCAGTAGAACTCCCACGGCAGCGGACGCGTCCCGAGGAACAGCGGCAGCACCGTGACGAGAGTGGCCAGTGCGCCAACTAGGAACACGATCGCGCCGATTCGGACCAGCAGATCCCCGGCCTGGGGCGTTTCATCAGACACCTGACCAGGGTAAGTCCGGCTGGGAAGCGCCGAGGATCCCCCCGGCGACGTCTTGTCACCGGGCCCCGGACCATTAGCCTTGGGGTAGGCGGGCTCCGTGGCCCGCTGCACTGCTATCCAGACCCATTTTTTCCCCGCCGCGGCCTCGACGGCAGTGCCCGCGGCGGACCAGACCCGCATTTCCGACGAGTACGAGGACGAGGACAGACGTGCCTACCGGCAAGGTCAAGTGGTTCAACAGCGAGAAGGGCTTCGGCTTTCTCTCCCGCGACGACGGCGGTGACGTCTTCGTACACTCGTCGGTGCTGCCCGACGGCGTGGACACGCTCAAGCCCGGCCAGCGCGTGGAGTTCGGCGTCGTCGCGGGCCAGCGCGGCGACCAGGCCCTGAGCGTCAACCTCCTCGAACCAGCCCCCTCGGTCGCCGCGGCCATGCGCCGCAAGCCCGACGAGCTCGCCTCGATCGTCCAGGACCTCACCACCCTGCTGGAGAACGTCACCCAGCAGCTCGAACGGGGCCGCTACCCCGAGAAGCAGCACGGCGCGAAGATCGCCGGCATGCTGCGGGCGGTCGCCGACCAGCTCGACGTCTGAGCCGGCCGGCGGCTGTCCTCAGACGAACGCCAGCGCATCGCGGCCGAGGGGCGGTACGAGCCCCTCGGCCGCGGCGCGGGTGAGCAGCCCGCGCACCGCCGCGTAGCCGTCCTCGCCGAGGCCGGCGGTGAACTCCGTGACGTACAGCCCGATGTGCTGGTCGGTGACCTTCGGGTCCATCTCCTGGGCGTGCGCCAGGACGTACGGGCGGGCGGCCTCCGGGTCGTCCCAGGCCATCCGCACCGAGGTGCGGATCGAGTCCGCCAGCCGGCGCAGCAGCGGCGCGCCCAGCGACCGCTTGGCGATGATCGCGCCCAGCGGGATCGGCAGCCCGGTCGTCAGCTCCCAGTGCGCGCCCATGTCCGCCAGGCACCGCAGCCCGTAGTCCTGGTACGTGAAGCGGGCCTCGTGGATCACCAGCCCGGCGTCCACCTTGCCGTCCCGCACGGCCGGCATGATCTCGTGGAACGGCAGCACCACGATCTCGCCGACCCCGCCCGGCACCTGGTCCGCCACCCACAGCCGGAACAGCAGGTACGCGGTGGACCGCTCACTGGGCACCGCGACGGTCTTCCCCGCCAGGTCCGCCGGGCCGCCCGGCTGCCGGGTCAGCACCAGCGGGCCGCAGCCGCGCCCCAGCGCGCCGCCGGTGGGCAGCAGCGCGTACTCCTCCAGCACCCACGGCAGCACCGCGTACGACACCTTCAGCACGTCCAGTTCGCCGCGCTCGGCCATGCCGTTGGTGCGGTCGATGTCGGCGAAGGTGACGTCCAGCTCCGGCGCGTCCGGGACCCGGCCGTGCGCCAGGGCGTCGAAGACGAAGGTGTCGTTCGGGCACGGCGAGTAGGCGATGGACAGCGGCCGGGTCATGGGGTCCTCCCGAGAGTGTGGGGTGGTGCCGGAACGCGGGCCGCCGCGAGGGTGCCCGCCAGGGCGCCGGGGAACGTGCGGAACGCGCCGGTCAGCGCGGCGAGCGCGGGCCCGATGCGCCAGGCGGCGCGGTCCCGGGGGCCGACCGCGTTGGAGATCGTGCGGATCTCCAGGACCGGCAGGCCGTGCGCGGCGGCCGCCTCGGCGACGCCGAAGCCCTCCATCCCCTCGGCCAGCACGCCGGGGTGACGCTCCGCCAGCTCGGCGGCGCGGGCGGCGCTGCCGGTGACGGTGGAGACCGTGACGACCGGGCCGGTCCGCCCGCCGGCCGCCGCCGCGACGGCCGCGGCCAGCGCCGGATCGGGGCGGTGCAGCACCGTCCCGAAGCCCAGCTCGGTGACCGGAACGAAGCCGTCCGGGGTCTGCGCGCCCAGGTCGGCGGCGACGATCGCGTCCGCGACGACGACCGTCCCCAGCGGCGCGGCGGGCGCGAAACCGCCGCCGATACCGGCCGAGACCACCAGGCCGTACGGCGCGCCGGCCAGCGCGGCGGCGGTCAGCGCGGTGGCCGTGCCGGCGGCCGCGGCGGCCGGGCCGACCCCGGCCGCGAGCACGTCCGGGGCGCCCGAGCCGCCGGGCGCGCGGTGCAGCGCGTAGCCGCCGGGCAGCTCCTCGGGGACGTACCCGCCGCCGTCGCCCGGCTCCGGCGCGGCGCACACCGCGTCGCGCTCGGCGGCCACCGCGGTGACCACCAGCACCCGCACGGGCCGCGCGCCCAGTGCGCTCAGTCCTTCAGCTTCAGGTTGAAGTGCCACAGCGCCTGCGGGCCCTGGCCGGTCTCCTTGCCGGCCTCGGCGACCAGCAGGGTGACCTCGCTGACGTAGCCGGACTGGCCGGTGACCGGGTTGGTCTGCTTGAAGAGGTCGTCGACGTTGAACGACCGGTACGTCTCGGTGGTGGGCTGCATGAACGGCGTGGCGCCCACGGCGAACCAGCCGGCCTTGGCGACCTTCGGGTCGACACCCACCCGGATCTTCTCGCCCGGGCGCACCGTGAGGGTCTCGCTGCCCTTCTTGGTGATGCAGCTCTTCAGCTCGGCCTGGCTGAGGGACTTCCCGTCGCCGTCGCAGCCGGGGGTCACCTCCGCGGTCGCCGTCCCCGAACCGACGGTCACGGTGGCCAGCGACGTCGGCTGCTGGCAGGCGGAGAGGGTGAGCAGGCCCAGGGACACGGCACCGAGGGCGGCGGCGGCCCGGCGGCCCTTGCCCCGGGAGATCAACGCAGCGGTCATACGGGCAGGCTATCGGGCGTCCCGGCGCGCGCCGCGCTCGGGTGCGGCGCGCCGCACGCCCGGACCGGCCGCACCGGCGCGTCACACCACCCGGGGAGCCGCCCGGCCGCCGCGCCGGGCCGCGCCCAGCAGCCCCCGCGCCGACACCGCCGCACCGGCCGCCACCAGGCAGGCCGCCACCGCCAGGCCCAGCGCGCCGACCAGCGGCAGCGCGATGCCCAGCGCCCCGCCCGCCACCCACGCCAGCTGGAGCACGGTCTCGGAGCGGGCGAACGCCGAGGTGCGCACGGTCTCCGGTACGTCCCGCTGGATCAGCGCGTCCAGCGCCAGCTTCCCCAGCGCCTGGCACAGGCCCGCCGCGGCCGCCGCCGCGGTCACCACCACCGCCGCCAGCACCGCGTAGCCCAGCGCCGCGACCACCGTGGCGGCCAGCGCCAGCCCCAGCACCGCGGCGATGATCGCCTCCGGGCCGCGCGCCCGCAGCCAGGCGCCGACCGCCGTCCCCAGCGCGTTGCCGGCCCCCGCCGCCACCGCCACCAGCCCCAGCGACACCGCCGCGCCCAGTCCGTCCAGCGGCCGCTCGCGCAGCAGGAACGCCAGGAAGAAGGTCAGGAAACCGGAGAGCGCGCGCAGCGCCGCGTTCGCCCGCAGCGCGTCCGGCACCGGCGGGCCGACCGTGCGCAGCCCCGGCCGGGCCCGCCGCCCCGGCCCGGCCGGCCCCGCCCCGTCCCGGGACGCCAGCCGCGCCCGGCCCTCGCCCTTCGCCGAGTCCACCGCGTGCGGCAGCGCGAACGACAGCACCGCCCCGCCCGCGAAGACCGCGCACGCCCCGTACAGCGGCCAGGCCGGCCCGAGCAGATGCAGCCCGGCGCCGGCCGGCGCCGCCGCCCCGGTCGTCAGCAGCCCCGCCAGCGTCACCCGGGAATTCGCCCGCACCAGCGAGACCCGCGGCGGCAGCAGCCGCGGCACCACCGCGCTGCGCACCACCCCGTACGCCTTCGACGCCACCAGCACCCCCAGCGCCGCCGGATACAGCGCCGGTCCGCCGCCGGCCACCGCCGCCGACATCGTCAGCGCCAGCACCGCCCGGGCCAGCATCGAACCGGCCATCGCCGCCCGGCGGCCGTGCGGCACCCGGTCC
Source organism: Streptomyces sp. NRRL F-4489 (assembly GCF_001509485.1). Lineage (GTDB taxonomy): Bacteria > Actinomycetota > Actinomycetes > Streptomycetales > Streptomycetaceae > Streptomyces. The sequence goes on along the minus strand of NZ_LLZI01000240.1, from coordinate 30,256 downwards.
AGCAGCGGCCCGACCACCGGCGCCAGCAGCGCGAACGGCGCCATGGTGACCGCCAGATACAGGGCCACCCGCCCGCGCGCCTCGTGCGTCGGCACGGAGAAGAACACCGTCGAGGCCAGCGCGACCGTGATCAGCATGTCGCCGGCGGAATTCACCGCGTGCAGCTCGATCAGCTGCGCCAGCCCCGTCTCGCCGGCGCCCTCCGCGCGGGTGGCGCGCCGCACGCCCCGGGCCGCGCCGGACAGCGGCCGGTGCAGCGCGCGCCCGGCCGCCCGGCCCGCCCGGCGGGCCCTCGACTCCCTGACCGCGGCCACCCGGCCATACTGCCCCAACTCACCCCAGAGACGGCGTTTTCTCCCCCTGTCCCGGCGGGCCGCACCCGCCCCGGCCGGCCGCCGTCCGCACGGCGCGCCGCCGCTCCCCGGAGAGATTTGCCGCTCCCGCCGAGGGGTCGTACAGCGTTGAAGGGGTAGCGTGTCCAGAGCGCCACCGGCGGTCCGTTCCGGCCGCGTACCTCATTTCCCTGCGATCACGCAGAATGGGACGTAAGAGGTGCGCTCGACCGAACGATCCAGCCGGGCGCGGACGTCGACGCGGTCCCCCGGTCCGCTCCGCCCGCCCCGGTCCCGCCGGTCGTCCGGACAGGATCAGGACAGCTCCGGCTGGCGCGCTCGTGAGACGGCGTGGAAGAGAGAATCGATTCTTGTGAGTGCTGCGATGCGAAGCCGTACCCCGGACCGCCTGTGCGCCGAGGCGGTCGACCTTGCCCGGGCGGCGGCCGAGGAGGACGCCGCGCCCGGCATGGTCGGCGAGCACCTCGACGCCGTCGCCGAGGCGGACCGCGTCGTCACCCACCTCTTCGACTGCCGGGAGCCCGGCTACCGCGGCTGGCGCTACGCCGTCACCGTCACCCGCGCCGCCCGCGCCAAGGTCGTCACCCTCGACGAGTCGGTGCTGCTGCCGGGCCCCGACGCGCTGCTGGCCCCCGAGTGGGTGCCGTGGAGCGAACGCCTGCGCCCCGGTGACATGGGCCCCGGCGACCTGCTGCCCACCGAGGCCGACGACCTGCGGCTGGAGCCCGGCTTCAGCGGCGAGGACGTCCCGCCGCCGAACGCCCCGGTCGCCGAGGGCATGGCCGCCGACGTCGCCGACACCGAGGAGGCCGAGGTCCTCCCCGGCTCGCCCGCGGTCCAGCCGGTGCCGGACCGCGGCAGCATCGCCGCGGTCGCCGGCGAGCTGGGCATGGCCCGCGCCCGGGTCCTGTCCCGCTACGGCCTGCACGCCGCCGCGGACCGCTGGGAGGAAGCCTTCGGGCCCAAGACCCCGATGGCCCAGGCGGCCCCCGCCAGCTGCGTGTCCTGCGGCTTCCTGACGCCGATGGCCGGCTCGCTGCGGCAGGCGTTCGGCGTCTGCGCCAACGAGTTCTCCCCGGCGGACGGCCGGGTGGTCTCCCTCTCGTACGGGTGCGGGGCGCACTCGGAGGCCGCCGTCATGCCGAAGCCGCCGAAGCCGGCGGAGCCGGTGCTTGACGAGACCGTTGTCGAGCCGGTCTCGATCCGTCCGGCCCCGGACGGGGGGTCCGTCGAGGACGGCGGGCCGGCCGAGGAACTCGGCCACAGTTAGCGCTTGGCGCCTCGCCCACGTGGTCGGGTTTTCCGCCGTGCGGGGTGCGGTTCTTTCGCCTTCGGCGGGGGTGGTGTGTGGGCGGGGTTCGCCTGCTTCTGCCCGTTGGTTGTGGGTTCGGGGGCCTGTGGGGCGGGCCTCCGGGGGTGGTTGTTCGGACTGCTTCGCTTTACGTCCGAACAACCACCCCCTCCGGCCCGCCCCACAGGCCCCCTTCCGTTACCCCGTTCGGTGACCCCCGCCCGGTGGGGGAGTTGCAGGGCCCCGTAGGGGTGGCCCCTCAGCCAGAAGCTGACGTTGTGCGTGGGCACCTCGTACCTCCCCTTGTCCCCCTCCTGGGGTGGGGTCCCCTGACGGCGGGGAGGGTGTGGGGCCTCCGGGGTGGGTGTGCGGACGTAAAGCGTCAGCAGTCCGCACACCCACCCCGGAGGCCCCACACCCGGCACCCACCACTCACCGGGGCCCCACCCCGCAACACCCCCTCGCGCCGAAGGCGCGGAACAGCAACCACCACGGCGGGAAAGCCGACAACGTGCGGGTACCGTCGGGACCAGACACCTTGGACGAGGGAGACGAGACGTGGCAGGTATGCCGTGGGTGCGGGGCGCCGACGAGGGCGCCGACCCCTTCGGTACGGCCCGGTTGCGGCGCGGCGTGCTGGACGCCTGGGCCGCCTCGCCGGCCCGGTTCCGGGAGGACGCCAACGCCGAGGAGGACCTCGCGCTCGGCGGGTACCGGGACCGGCTGGCCGTGGAGCTGGCGCAGAACGCGGCGGACGCGGCGGCCCGCGCCGGCGTGCCCGGACGGCTCCGGCTGACCCTGCACGCCGCCGACGGCGGCGCCCCGGCGGTGCTCGTCGCGTCCAACACCGGCGCGCCGCTGGACGCCGCCGGCGTCGAATCGCTCTCGACGCTGCGGGCCTCGGCGAAGCGGGAGAGCGGCGCGGCGGCCGGCGCGGTGGGCCGGTTCGGCGTCGGGTTCGCCGCGGTGCTGGCGGTCAGCGACGAACCGGCGCTGGTGGGCCGGACCGGCGGCGTCCGCTGGTCGCTGGCCGAGGCCCGGGAGCTGACCGAGGCGGTGGCCGCGCACAGCCCCGGCCTGGGCGGTGAACTCCGGCGCCGCGAGGGCCACGTACCGCTGCTGCGGCTGCCGCTGCCCGCGGAGGGCACCGCGCCGGAGGGCTACGACACCGCGGTGGTGCTGCCGCTGCGGGACGGCGCCGCGCAGGACCTCGCCGAACGGCTGCTGGCCGGGATCGACGCGGCGCTGCTGCTGACGCTGCCGGGGCTCGCCGAGGTCGTGGTGGAGACCCCGGAGGGCGTCCGGACCCTGACCCGCCGTCAGGACGGTGAGCTGGTCGTCATCGACGACAGCGAGCGGGGCGCGACCCGCTGGCGGGTGGCGTCCGACGGCGGGCCGCTGGACCCGGCGCTGCTGGCGGACCGCCCGGTGGAGGAGCGGCTGCGGCCGTTCTGGTCGGTGACCTGGGCGGTGCCGGTGGACGAGGCCGGCGCGCCGGTCCGGCCGGGCACCGCGCCGGTGGTGCACGCGCCGACCCCGACCGATGAGCCGCTGGGCCTGCCGGCGCTGCTGATCGCCTCGTTCCCGCTGGAGCCGACCCGGCGCCATGTCGCGCCCGGGCCGCTGGCGGACTTCCTGTCCGGCCGGGCCGCCGCCGCGTACGCGGACCTGCTGGGCCGGTGGCAGCCGGTGTCGGCGGACACCCTGGACCTCGTACCGGGCCCGCTGGGCAAGGGCGCGCTGGACGGCGAGGTGCGGCGGCGGATCCTGGCGCTGCTGCCGCGGGTGCGGTTCCTGCCGAGCGCGGCGGCGCCCGCCGGGGCCGCCCCGGAGGCGGCCGGCGAGTGGGACGAGGAGGCCGCGGAGCGGTACGTGCTGCGGCCGGTGGACGCCGAGCTGGTGGAGGGCGCGGGCGCGGCGGCGGTCGGAGTGCTGGCCGAGCTGTTCCCGGGGCTGCTGCCGGCCGGGCTGGAGCGCCGCCAGGAGCTGCGGGCGCTGGGCGTGGCCCGGGTGCCGCTCACCGAGATGATCGACCGGCTGGCGGGCGTGGAGCGCGCCCCGGAGTGGTGGTGGCGGCTCTACGACGCGCTGGCCGGCACCGACCCGGACCGGCTCAGCGGCCTGCCGGTGCCGCTGGCGGGCACCGGGCGGACGGTCATCGGGCCGCGCCAGGTGCTGCTGCCGCTGCCCGGCGGCGGCCCGGACGGGGGCGAGGACGCGGCCGGCCGGCACCGGGCGCTGACCCGGCTCGGCCTGAAGGTCGCCCACCCGGAGGCGGTCCACCCGCTGCTGGAGAAGCTGGGCGCGACCCCGGCGGCGCCCCGCGCCGTCCTGACCACCCCGCAGGTGCGGGCCGCGGTCGCCAACTCCCTGGACGCCGACGAGGACGCCTACGACGTCTTCGAGGACGAACTCGCGCCCGGCGCCGGGGTGCCGCTGGGCGCCGAGGAGCTGGCCGAGGCGGTGCTCGGGCTGGTCCGGGACGCCGGTCTGGCGCCCGGTGACGAGCCGTGGCTGGCGGCGCTGGCGCTGCCCGACGAGGACGGCGAGCTGGCGCCGGCCGGTGAACTGGTCCTGCCGGGCAGCGACTTCGAGCAGGTCATCCGGGAGGGTGAACTCGCCGCCTGCGACGCGGAGTTGGCGGAGCGCTGGGGCGGGCAGCCGCTCACCGCGGTGGGCGTGCTGGCCACCTTCGCGCTGGTGCGGGCCACCGATGTGGTGCTCGACCCGGACGAACTGGAGCCGCGCGACAGCGACTTCCCCGAGCCGGACGACGCCGGACTGCTGGACGCCGTCGACGTGTGGTGCGAGGACCTCCTCGACGCGCTGCCGGAGACGCCGGTGCCGCCGGTCGTCACCGAGCTGGTCGCGGTCCGCGATCTGGACCTGGTCGCCGACGACGCCTGGCCGCGGGTGCTGGAGATGCTCTCCCAGCCGCCGCTGCGGGACGCCCTGACCGCGCCGGTGCGGGTCCTGCTCCCGGACGGCACGACGGAGTCGGTGCGCCCGTACACCGCGTGGTGGCTGCGCGGCCACCCGGTGCTGGACGGGCGCCGCCCCGCCGGGCTGCGCGCCGCGGGCGGCGATCCGCTGCTGGCCGGGCTGTACGAGGCGGCGGACGCGGGCCGGGTGGACGCGCAGGTGCTGCGCGCGCTCGGCGTCCGCACCTCGGTCGCGGCGCTGCTGGACGAGCCGGGCGGCGCGGCCGAGCTGCTGGCCCGGCTCGCCGACCCGGACCGGCCGGTGGGCACCGCCCAACTGCACGCCCTGTACGGGCTGCTGGCCGATCTCGACCCCGATCAGGTGACGCTGCCGGACGAGGTGCGGGCGGTGGCCGGCGGGGAGATCCGGGTGGTGGACGCGGCGGACGCGGTGGTCGCGGACGCCCCGGACCTGATGCCGCTGGCCGGCGGCCGGCCGCTGCTGCCGGTGCGGCCGGCCCGGGCCGCGGAGCTGGCCGAGCTGTTCCAGGTGGAGCGGCTGAGCGAGGCGGTCACCGCCCGGGTGCGGTCCGAGGGCGAGGTCCACGACGTCCCGGACGCGGTCCGCGCGCTGCTCGGCCCGGCCGTCCCCGTCACGTACACCGAGCACGAGGAGCTGCTGGTCGACGGCCCGGACGGGACGGCGGAGCTGGACTGGCGGTGGACGCCGGACGGCACCCTGCACGCGGCGACGCTGGAGGGGCTCGCGGCCGGGCTGGCCTGGGCGGCCGGGCAGTGGCCGCGGCGCTTCGAGGTCGCGGCGCTGCTGGAGGACCCGGAGCGGGGCGAGGAGCTGGCGCGGGAGCGGTGGTTCGACTGACGGCCGGGTCCGGGGCCCGGGTCGGGTCCGGTTCCGGTACGGAGGAGGCGGGGCGGTTCGCGGGCGGAGGTCCGGGGGCCGCCCCGCGGCCGTCGCGGGGCGGTCGTGCGGTCGTCGTACGGTCGTCGCGGGCCCGGGAGTGTGCCGCCCGGGCGTGCGTAACCGGATAAGCGGGACGGCCCCGGCAAACGGGGCGTCAAACGTGGAGTGTGCCGCGGGAGTTGCCGGATCGCCGCGACCGGCTAGAGTGCCAGGGCGATCTTCGCTCACCTGCTCGTCGCACCCGTAACCCGTCGTGGACGGCGCCCGCCGAGGCTCGGCACCCCGATGCCCCGGGCCCGTTCCGCGGTCCGCCCGCCAGCCGTCCGGCCGCCGCCATCGCACCCGAGGACCTGTTTGATGCCACCACGGATATCCTCCCGCCGGGCGGCGCCCACGCCGCTGGGCGCCGCACTGCGTACCCTGGCGGCCGCCCTCGTGGTGACCGGCGGACTGGGTGTCTGGCTCGTCGCGCTGCTGCCCGAGGCGGCCCGGACGCCGGTCGCGTGGAGCGCCGGCGCCGGTGCGGTGCTGATCGGTGCGGCACTGGCCACCGCCGTCTTCCAGGCGCGGCTGGTCCGGCACCACCGGGCGCGGATCGCCGACATCCGGGCCGAGGCCGAGCGGCTGGCGGACGAGACGCTGCCCGCACTGGTCGCCCTGGTGCGCGAGGGCGCGTCGGCGGACACCGCGCTGGACCGGATCGCCCTGCCGCGGGCCGCGGCGCACCAGCGGATCCTGCGGACGGTCGCCGAGGAGGTCGGGCGCGGTGAGCGGATGCGGGCCGCGGCGATGTCCGCGTGCGCCAACGCCGCGGGCCGGGTGCAGGCGCTCGCCACCGGCATGCTCGCCGATCTGCGCGAGATGGAGAACCGCCACGGCGAGGAGGTCCTGGGCGACCTGCTGAAGCTGGACCACACGACCGCCCAGGCCGGCCGGCTGGCGGACAGCATCGCGGTACTGACCGGCGCCCGCTCCGGCCGCCGCTGGAACAAGCCGATCGCCATGGAGTCCATCCTGCGCGGCGCGATGGGCCGGATCAGCGCCTACCGCCGGATCCAGCTGCACCACAGCAGCGAGGTCGCGATCGCAGGACACGCGGCCGAGGGCATCATGCACGCGCTGGCCGAGATCATGGACAACGCCGCCTCGTTCTCCCCGCCGTCGTCGCCGGTGCACGTGTACGTGGAGGAGGCGCAGGCCGGTGTGGTGGTCAGCGTCGAGGACAGCGGGCTGGTGATGGGCGAGGCCGCGCTGCAGCGCGCCCAGGAGACGGTCTCCGCCGACACCCTGGACCTGATGTCGCTGTCCGGGACCCGGCTGGGCCTCGCGGTCGTCGGCTGCCTGGCCCGCAAGCACGGTCTGAACGTCTCCTTCCGGCCGTCGGCGCGCGGCGGTACGGGCGTCGTCGTACTGATCCCGCAGCAGCTGGTGACCGAGGCGCGGCGGCCGGGCCGGGCGGACGCGGAGCCGCCGGTGGCCGGCCGGCCCGCGCCCGCCGCCCGCCCGGTGTCCGCCACCCGTCCCGCCGTCCCCGCGCCGCGCCGGGCCCCCGACGCCGGGCCGGCCCCGCAGGCGCCCGCGGCCGGTGACCTGGCGCCCCTGCCGCGGCGCGCGCCCCGGCCCGGGGCCTCCGCCGACGACGCCCCCGCCGCCGACGCGCCCGCGTCCGGCCCCGCGTCCGCCGACGCCGCCGACGCCCCTGGTCCCGCCCCCGAGCCGGCCCCCGCCCCCGAGATCGGCGAGAGCGGCCTGCCCAAGCGCCGCCGCGGCCAGACGCTGGCCGGCGCGCCCATGGGCACCGGCCCGGCCGGCGGCCGTACGCCGGCCCGCGACGCGGCGCCCCGGCCCGCCCGCTCCCGGGAGGAGTCCGCGGCCCGGTTCCGCGCCTTCCGCCGGGCCGTCCAGGGCAAAGGCGGCCCGGACGACGCCGGCCGCCCCCGCGGCAGCGGCACCCCCGCTCCACCCCCCGCACCCTCTCCAGCACCTCCGGAGGACGAGACCCGATGAACACCACCGACCACAGCCTCGACTGGATGCTGGAGAACCTGCTCCAGAAAACCCCGGGAGCCCGGCACGCGCTGGTCCTGTCCCGGGACGGGCTGAAGCTCTGCCACTCCAAGGACCTCACCGTCGACCAGGCCGACCAGCTGGCCGCCATCGCCTCGGGCATCCAGAGCCTGTCGCACGGCGCGTCCGTGGAGTTCGGCGACGGCACCGGCGGCGTCCGGCAGGCGATGACGGAGTTCCACGGCGGGGTGCTGTTCATCGTCGAGGCGGGCAACGGCGCGCATCTGGCGCTGATCGCCGTCGAGGACGCCGACGTCGGCCTGATCGGCTTCAACATGAACGAGCTGGTGGAGCAGATCGGCGAGTACCTCCAGGCCGCCCCGCGTGGTGAGAGCGGGCAATCCGCATGAAGCGGCTCGGTCCTGACGACGATCCGGACCGGCTGTACACGGTGACCGGCGGCCGCAGCCGCGCCGCCGACGACCGGGTGCTGGACCTGGTGACCCTCATCGTCAGCGAATCCGACCCGACGCCGGGCATGCAGTCCGAGCATGCCCGGATCCTGACCCTGTGCCGGCGTCCGACGGCCGTGGTGGAGATCTCGGCGGAGCTGCGGATGCCGGTCAGCGTGGTCCGGATCCTGCTGTCCGACCTGCTCGACCGCGGCCAGGTCACCGCCCGGCACCCGCGCGTCGCCGCGACCGCCCAACTCCCCGATGCCGACCTGCTGAAGGAGGTGCTCGATGCACTCCACCGCCTCTGAGAGCGCGGATCCGGCCGGTGCCGCCGGCACCGATGCCGACCGCTCCCCGCTGAGCGCCACCGCCGACAACGGCCTGAAGATCGTGATCGTCGGCGGCTTCGGCGTCGGCAAGACCACCATGGTCCGCTCGGTGAGCGAGATCCGGCCGCTGAACACCGAGGAGACGATGACCCGCGCCGGGGTCGGCGTCGACGACCCGACCGGCGTCGAGGGCAAGACGACCACCACCGTCGCCTTCGACTTCGGCCGGATCACCATCAACGACAGCGCGGTGCTGTACCTCTTCGGCGCGCCCGGCCAGGAGCGCTTCTGGTTCCTGTGGGACCGGCTGTTCTCCGGCACCCTGGGCGCCGTGGTGCTCGTCGACACCCGCCGGGTGGACGGCTCCTGGTACGCCATCGACCGGCTGGAGGCGCACGGGATGCCGTTCATCGTCGCGCACAACGACTTCGGCGGCGACCGGCACACCCTCACGCAGATCCGCGAGGCGCTGGACCTCTCGCCGGAGGTGCCGCTGGTCGCCTGCGACGCCCGCGACCGGGAGTCCAGCAAGGCTGTGCTGATCGCCCTGGTCAACCACCTCTACGACCTGTCCACCCGGGACGCCGTACCCGTCCAGGAGACCGCGGAGACCGCACCGTGACCGAGCAGCAGCACCCCACCGCCGGCGGCTGCCCCTTCGGGGCCGGGGCGGCCGGTCCCGGCGGTACGGAGGCCGTGCCGCTCTACGGCGCCGGTCTGAGCGGCGACCCGGCCCGGCTGTACCGCGAGATGCGCGCCCGCCACGGCGCGGTCGCGCCGATCCTGCTGGACGGCGACATCCCCGGCTGGTTCGTCATGGGCTACCGCGAACTCCACCAGGTCACCAGCAACCCCGAGCTGTTCGCCCGGGACTCGCGGCGCTGGCACGCCTGGGAGCGGATCCCCGAGGGGTGGCCGCTGCTGCCGTTCGTCGGCTACCAGCCGTCGGTGATGTTCGCCGAGGGCCCCGAGCACCGCCGCCGGGCCGGCGCGATCAGCGACGCGCTCACCGCGATCGACCAGTTCGAGCTGCGGCAGATCTGCGAGCGGCTGGCGGACGGGCTGATCGACGCGTTCGCCGGCTCCGGTGAGGCGGACCTGATGGCGCGGTACGCCGCCCGGCTCCCGCTGCTGGTCATCGCCGAGCTGTTCGGCTTCCCGCACACCGAGGTGCCCGAACTCGCCGCCGATATCGCCGCGTCGCTGAACGAGGACGAGGGCGCCATCGCCGCCCACCAGCGGGTCGCCGAGCGGATGGCGCGGCTGGTCAAGGCCAAGCGGGAGCGGCCGGGCGCCGATGTGCCGTCCCGGCTGCTGGCCCACCCGGCCGGGCTGGCCGAGGAGGAGGTGGTCATCGATCTGCTGGTGGTGATGGCCGCCGCCCAGCAGCCGACCGCCAACTGGATCGGCAACACCCTGCGGCTGATGCTGACCGACGACCGCTTCGCGCTCAGCCTCACCGGCGGCCGGCGCAGCGTCGGGCAGGCCCTCAACGAGGTGCTGTGGCACGACACCCCGACGCAGAACTTCATCGGCCGTTGGGCGGTGCGCGACACCCAGCTCGGCGGCCGCCGGATCCGCACCGGCGATCTGCTGATCCTGGGCCTGGCCGCGGCCAACAGCGACCCGCAGGTACGCCCGGACTTCACCGACGCGGGCTCGGACGGCAACCAGGCCCATATGTCCTTCAGCCACGGCGAACACGCCTGCCCCTACCCGGCCCCGGAGATCGCCGAGGTGATCGCCAAGGCCGCCGTGGAGGTGCTGCTGGACCGGCTGCCCGACGTGATGCTGGCGGTGCCGGACGCGGAACTGGCCTGGCACCCGTCGCTGTGGATGCGCGGACTGGTCAGCCTGCCGGTGGAGTTCACGCCCACCTACACCCCGATCCCGGCCGTGGGCGCCGGCGGCGGACTGTCCGGCTGAGGACCGCGGGCGGCTCACCGTCCGCAACTGGCCGGTGCCGATGCGTGTTTCACGTGAACCATCGCCAAGTGGTCGGCCGTGCGCGGTGTTTCACGTGAAACATCACCGAACGCGACGCTGTGGTGCCGGACGGTGTTTCACGTGAAACATCGCCCGGCACCGTCGCGTTCGCGCGGCGGCCGCTAGTCCGCCGCCGGTCCGAACCGCACCGGCAGCGCGTCCAGCCCCCGGGTGAACAGCCCCAGTTCGCGCGGCTCCGCGCCCGGCGCCAGGGACAGGTCCGGCAGCGCCTCCAGCAGATGCGCCACCCCCACCTCGACCTCCGCCTTCGCCAGCAGCGCGCCGACGCAGAAGTGCCGGCCGAGCGCGAACGCCAGATGGTCGGCGGCCGCCGAGAACGCGGTGGCCGCCGAGAGGTCGGCCCGGTGGATGTCGAAGCGGTCCGGTTCGGCGTAGCGCCGCTCGTCCCGCCCGGCCGCGCCGATCAGGCAGGTGACCGTGGCGCCCTTGGGTACGAGGCCGCCGCCGATCTCCACGTCCTCCGCCGCCTGCCGCATGATCATGTGCACCGGCGGGGTGTACCGCAGCGTCTCCGCGAACGCCGGCGCGATCAGCGAGGGATCGGCGCGTACCTCGGCCAGCTGCTCCGGGTGGCGCAGCAGGTTGTGCACCAGGCTCGATATCGCCTTGTCGGTGGTCTCCCCGCCCGCGGTCAGCAGCAGGCTGCAGAACGCCTTGACGTCCTCGTCGGTCATCCGGGTGCCGTCGATCTCCGCGGCGCACAGCGCCGACAGCAGGTCGTCACCGGGGTTCTCCCGGCGCTCGCGGATGATCGGCAGCAGATACGCGGCGAACTCGTCGCGGGTGCGCAGTCCGGCCGCGGCCACCTCCGGGTCCTGGGAGAGGTTGCCCAGGAAGCCGATGATCGCGGTGTACCAGCGGTGGAAGCGGTCGTGGTCGGCCCGGTCCAGGCCCAGCATGTCGGCGATGACGTTGACCGGGAAGCGGGTGGCGTACTCCGCGACCAGATCGGCGCCGCCCCGGCCGCGGAACGCCTCGATCAGCTCCCGCGAATTGCGCTCGATCACCGGCCGGAACGACTCCTCCAGGGCGTTGCCGCGGAACGCCGGGGCGACCAGGGCCCGGCGGACGGCATGCTCCCGGCCGCTCATCTGGAGGATGGTGCGGCCGTGCACCGGCTCCAGCTGCCAGTCGTAGTTGTCGGTGCTGAACACCGGGTCCTTGAAGGCCCGTTCGACGTCCTCGTAGCGCGAGACGAGGTAGCTGCGGGTGGCCTCGTGGTACAGCAGCGGGAAGTCGTCGCGCAGGACGCGGTAGACCGGGTAGGGGTCGGCGGCGAATTCCGGTGACAGGATGTCCGGCGCTTCTCGGTTCACGGGCACGACTCTCCTCAGGTGGGGTAGGGGCGGCGACCGCGCGGCGCGAACCGCCCGCACCCAAGATCACCGCTTGCGCGGGCCGTTATCAAGACCGCCGGTAACGGTTCAGTGACCGGGGAAGGCGCGTCGGTAGTCCCCGGGCGTGACGCCGAGGTGGCGCAGGAAGTGGTGGCGGAGGTTGTTGGCGGTGCCCAGACCGCTCAGCTCGGCCACCTTCTCGATCGGCAGGCCGGTGGACTCCAGCAGCGCCTGGGCGCGCGCCAGCCGCTGGTTGAGCAGCCACTGGACATCTGCTGCACGCCGCCGCGGCGCGCGGACTGGACACCGCGCTGCCGAACTCCTCAAGGGCCTGATGGAGCGCACCGCCGCGGCCGGCCACGGCTCCGACAGCTACGCCAGCGTCATCGAGGTGCTCCGCCGGCCCACGGCGGCCTGAGCCGGGCCGGGGCCGGGGGCCGGCCGCAGCCCGCGACCCGCACCGGCCGCCCCCTCACGCCGGAAACCGCCGTCCCACCCACCGCCACGCCACCTCCAGCAGTACGGCCGCCACCGCCGCGACCGCCACCGCCGCCCACGGCATCACCGTCCCCACCAGCCGCAGGTCGAAGAAGCGCTGGAGCCACGGCGTGGCCAGGACGATCAGGAAGCCCACCGCCATCGCCAGCACCAGCGCGATCCGCCACCAGGTGTACGGCCGGGCGATGATCGCCAGCACCCACAGGGCGGTCAGGAAGAGGGTCAGGGTGGCGGCGCTGGTTTGCGCGGGCAGCGCGTCCGGACCGGTGTAGTGCGCCCGCGCCAGCAGGTACGTGGCGAACGCGGCGAGGCCGGTGATCAGGCCGGACGGCACGGCGTACCGCATCACCCGGCGGACGAAGTGGGGACGGGCGCGCTCCTTGTTGGGCGCCAGCGCGAGGAAGAACGCCGGGACGCCGATGGTCAGCGTCGACAGCAGCGTCAGATGGCGCGGCAGATACGGGTAGGGGATCTGCCAGCAGGCGACCAGGACCGCCAGCAGCACCGAGTAGACGGTCTTGGTGAGGAAGAGGGTGGCGACCCGGGTGATGTTGCCGATTACCCGGCGGCCCTCGGCGACCACCGACGGCAGGGTGGCGAAGCTGTTGTTCAGCAGCACGATCTGGGCCACCGCCCGGGTCGCCGCCGATCCGGCGCCCATCGCCACCCCGATGTCGGCGTCCTTGAGCGCCAGCACGTCGTTGACGCCGTCGCCGGTCATCGCGACATGGTGGCCCCGGGACTGGAGCGCGCCGACCATCTCCCGCTTCTGCTGCGGGGTGACCCGCCCGAAGACCGCGCCGCGCTCGATGGCGCGGGCCATCGCGTCCGCGTCGCCGTGCGGCAGCTCCCGGGCGTCCACCGGGTCGTCCGCACCGGGCAGCCCCAGCTTCCCGGCGACCGCGCCCACCGACACCGCGTTGTCACCGGAGATCACCTTGGCCTGGACGCCCTGCTCGGCGAAGTAGCGCAGGGTGTCGGAGGCGTCCGGGCGCAGCCGCTGCTCCAGGACGACCAGCGCGGCCGGCACCACCTCGCGGGCGACGTCGGGGTGGTCCAGCGGCCGTGCGGCCCGGGCCAGCAGCAGCACCCGCAGGCCCCGCGCGTTCAGCCGCCCGGTCTCGGCCAGCGCCGGATCCCCGTCCGCCAGCAGCACGTCGGGGGCGCCGAGCAGCCAGCCCGAGCGCTCCCCGCCGGGCTCCTCGAAGGCCGCGCCGCTGTACTTGCGCGCCGAGGAGAACGGCAGGGTGCCGGTGCAGCGCCAGCCGTCCGGCGGCGGGCAGGCGTCGGCGACGGCCTTCAGGGAGGCGTTCGGGCGCGGATCGGACGCCCCGAACGCGCCCAGTACCTCCTTGGTGCGCGCCGGGTCGCCCCCGTCGAGCGCCCGCACCTCGCCGAGGTCCATCCCGCCCTCGGTGAGCGTCCCGGTCTTGTCCAGGCACACCACGTCCACCCGGGCCAGCCCCTCGATCGCGGGCAGCTCCTGCACCAGGCACTGCTTGCGGCCCAGCCGTACGACACCGATGGCGAACGCGACCGAGGTCAGCAGCACCAGCCCCTCCGGGATCATGGGCACGATCCCGGCGACCATCCGGCGCACCGCGGCGTCGGCGGGCAGCCCCAGGGTCAGCAGATGGCTGCAGATCAGGCCGAGCGCGGTCGGGACCATCATCCACGTCACGTACTTGAGGATCCGGCTGATGCCGGTGCGGAGTTCGGAGTCGACCAGGGTGAAGCGGCTGGCCTCCTCGGCGAGCCGCGCCGCGTACGCCTCCCGGCCGACCTTCGTCGCGGTGAACGCGCCGCCGCCCGCGACGGCGAAGCTGCCGGACATCATCCGGTCGCCGGGCTTCTTCACCACCGGGTCCGCCTCGCCGGTCAGCAGCGACTCGTCGACCTCCAGGCCGTCCGACTCCACCACCTCGCCGTCGACGATGACCTTGCCGCCGGGGCCCAGCTCCAGCACGTCGCCGAGGACCACCTCGGAGGTGGGGATCTCGGTGGCCGTCCCGTCGCGGCGCACCGTCGGCCGGGCCTCGCCGACCACCGCCAGGCTGTCCAGGGTCTTCTTGGCGCGCAGCTCCTGGATGATGCCGATGCCGGTGTTGGCGAGGATGACGAAGCCGAACAGGCCGTCCTGGATCGGGCCGACGATCAGGATGATCACGAAGAGCACGCCGATGATGGCGTTGAAGCGGGTGAAGACGTTGGCGCGGACGATCTCCGCGACCGAGCGGGAGGACCGCACCGGGACGTCGTTGACCTCGCCGCGGGCCACCCGTTCGGCGACCTCGGCGGAGGTCAGTCCGCGGTGCGCGGGCTCCGGGGCGGTGCCGCCGGGGGACCGTCCGCCGGGCTCCGGTTCCTCGACTTCCGTTCGCGCCGGGTCCGTCATGTCCTCGACGTTACGGGGGGAATGCCCGGTTCACCCGCCGGCGGGCGGCCGGGGCGACAGACGGTCCCGGCGTCAGGCGGGGCCCGGCGTCAGGACGGGTCGGGCGCGGGCGTCCCGGTCGCCGCCGCGGCCGCCGCGCGCTTGATCGCGGCGTCCCGCCGGCGCACGTACCAGACGCCGACCAGGCCGAGTCCGCCGCCGGCCAGGCAGGTCCACAGGAACCACGTGTGGCCGTGGTCGGCGTACCAGCCGTAGAAGGGCAGCTGGACGAGGAAGAGCACGAACCAGAGGGCGGTGCCGCCGGTGATCGTGCCGACGACGGGACCTTCGAGCGGCGGCGGGGCCGCCCGCAGTTCGGACTTCTTCCACATGGGTGTCAGCTTACGGGGGCCGGGGGCGGCGCCGGTCCGGACCCGGGGCGGTGCGGGACGCGGCCCGGCAGGGACGCCCGCGCGGCTGGCCAGCGGGTGTCTACGCGCGGAGATAGCGATCAACGAATTGTTTATTCATACTGAACCTTTCTGGAACTGACCGGTTCGGATCGTTGATTCCTCCAATCTGATCCCTCCATGCTGTTCCAGGTCATTTGGTTGCCGTCCCGCCGCCTGTGCGTGTTCCCGGCCTACGGGCCGCGCCTGCCCCGGCCCGTACGACTGAGGTCCCGCATGTCGCCCTCGACCCCTTCGCCGGTCGACACCGTGAAAAGCCCTGGCCCGCAGCCCCCCAGGAACGCCCTCGACCGCTTCTTCAAGATCTCCGAGCGGGGCTCCACGGTCAGCCGGGAGCTGCGCGGCGGTCTGGCCACGTTCTTCGCCATGGCGTACATCGTCGTGCTGAACCCGATCATCCTCGGCGCCGGTGTCGACAAATACGGTCACCATCTGGACAACGGCCAGCTGGTCACCGCCACCGCCCTGATGGCCGGTCTGGGCACCGTCCTCATGGGCCTGATGGGCAACGTCCCGATCGCCATCGCGGCCGGCCTGGGCATCAACGCCGTGGTCTCGCTCCAGCTCGCCCCCAAGATGAGCTGGCCGGACGCGATGGGCATGGTGGTACTGGCCGGCCTGGTGCTGATGATCCTGGTCGCCTCCGGACTCCGGCAGCGGGTGATGGACGCCATCCCCAACGGCCTGCGGCGCGCCATCGCGATCGGTATCGGCCTGTTCATCTCGCTGGTCGGCCTGGTCGACGCGGGCTTCGTCAGCCGCAACCCGGACGCCGCGCACACCACCGTCCCGCTCAGCCTGGGCCAGGGCGGCCAGCTCAAGGGCTGGCCGGTGCTGGTCTTCGTGCTCGGCCTGGCGCTGATGTTCGTGCTGACCGTCCGGAAGACCAAGGGCGCGATCCTGATCGGCATGGTCACCATGGCCGTCGTCGCGGTCATCATCAACGCGGTGGCCGACATCCCGGACGCGTCCTGGGGCCTGGCCGTGCCGAACGTCCCGCACAAGATCGTCGGGGCGCCCGACTTCGGGCTGATCGGCCACATCAGCCTCTTCGGCGGCTTCAGGGAAGTCGGCGTGCTCACCGGCTGCCTGTTCGTCTTCACCGTGCTGCTGTCCGGCTTCTTCGACGCGATGGGCACCATCATCGGCGTCGGCGAGGAGGCCGGGCTGCTGGACAACGAGACCGGCAACCTCCCCAACATGGGCCGCATCCTGATGGCCGACGGCATCGCGGTGGCCGGCGGCGGCTTCGGCTCCGCGTCGGCCAACACCTGCTTCGTGGAGTCCACCGCCGGCGTCGGCGAGGGCGCCCGCACGGGCCTGGCCAACCTCGTCACCGGCGGGCTCTTCCTGCTCGCGCTGATCTTCACGCCGCTGGCCACCGTCGTGCCCTCGCAGGCCGCCACGCCCGCCCTGCTGGTCGTCGGCTTCCTGATCATGGCGGCGAACGTCCGGGACATCGACTGGAGCGACTTCACCGTCGCCGTCCCGGCCTTCCTGACCCTGGTCGCGATGCCGTTCACCTACAGCATCACCAACGGCATCGGCATGGGCGTCCTGGCGTACATCCTGCTGCGGACCGTCACCGGCCGCTTCAAGGAGATCCCCTGGCTGCTGAACGCGGTCGGGGTCTGCTTCCTGGTCTACTTCCTGCTCAACCCGATCGAGCAGATCCTCGGCGTGAAGTAGCCGGGCGGTCAGGAGCGGCTGGCGGCGGGCCCCCAGCCGCCCAGCCGCTCGGTCTTCTCGACCGACGTCGACAACCGTTCATCGAAGTCCTCGCGGATGAGCGTCCGGACCACATAGTCCTGGACGCTCATTCCGCGTTTCGCGGCATGCTGCCGAAGGCGCTCCAGCAGCTCCCCGTCGACGCGCAGGCTGAGCACTCTCGATCCCATACGGACAAAGGTCCCCGCCCGGCGCGGTCGGATGTGTCGTTTTCCGCTCCGTCCTCACTCATACGGGTGACGAGCGGGGCCTCCCTCCAGGGCAGCGACCGCCTCGCTTTACTTAGATAGGCTAATGAGCTACGCTAACGACCATGCCGGAACTGTCCAACGGCGCCGACGCTGACGCCGTGAATTCCCTTCGGTCCGCCGTGATGCGCCTCTCGCGCCGCCTGAAGCACCAGCGGGTGGACGAGTCGCTGAGCCCCACCGAGATGTCGGTGCTCGGCACCCTCGCCCGGTGCGGCCGGGCCACCCCCGGTGAGCTGGCCCGCAAGGAGCACGTCCAGCCGCCGTCGATGACCCGCATCGTGGCGATGCTGGAGGCCAAGGGCCTGGTCCGGCTCGAAGCCCACCCCGAGGACCGCCGGCAGAAGGTCGTCACCCAGACCGAGCAGGCCGAGGCGATGCTCGAGGAGAGCCGCCGCAAGCGCAACACCTGGCTCGCCGAGCTGGCCTCCGGGCTGGACGAGGACGAATGGGCCAAGGTCCGGGCCGCCGCGCCCGTACTGGAGAAACTCGCACAGCTGTAGACAGACACCCCGCCGAGGAGGCGAAGCCCGTTGAGTACGGGATCCGGAGCACACTCCGCCCCCGCACCGCAATCCGACCCCACCCCTGACCGCGACCCCACCGGCCCGGCCGCCGCCGGGGCCACGGCGGCCGGCACCCCCACCGACCGGGCCGCCGCCCCGCGCACGGGCATGTTCAGCTCCCTCCGCATCCGCAACTACCGGCTCTTCGCCACCGGCCAGGTCGTCTCCAACACCGGCACCTGGATGCAGCGCATCGCCCAGGACTGGCTGGTGCTCAGCCTCACCGGCTCCTCCGGCGCGGTCGGCATCACCACCGCCCTGCAGTTCCTGCCGATGCTGCTCTTCGGCCTCTACGGCGGGGTCCTCACCGACCGCTTCGCCAAGCGCCGGCTGCTGCTGTGCACCCAGGCCGCGATGGGCCTGATCGGCGTCGCGCTGGCCGGCCTGACCCTCACCGGCCAGGTCCAGGTCTGGCACGTCTACGCCGGCGCGTTCCTGCTCGGCCTCGTCACCGTCGTCGACAACCCGGCCCGGCAGGCGTTCGTCTCCGAGATGGTCGGCCAGCGCGATCTGCGCAACGCCGTCAGCCTGAACTCCGCGAACTTCCAGTCCGCCCGGCTGATCGGCCCGGCCGTCGCCGGTGTGCTGATCACCGCCTTCGGCAGCGGCTGGGCGTTCCTCTTCAACGGACTGTCGTTCCTCGCGCCGATCACCGGCCTGCTGATGATGCGGACCGCCGAGCTGCACAAGGTCGACCGCGTCCCGCGCAGCAAGGGCCAGCTGCGGGAGGGCCTGGACTACGTCCGCCGCCACCCCGAGCTGATCTGGCCGATCGTGCTGGTCGGCTTCATCGGCACCTTCGGCTTCAACTTCCCGATCTGGCTGACCGCCTTCACCTACAAGGTCTTCCACGCCGGGGCCGGGACGTACTCGCTGTTCAACGGCCTGATGGCGGCCGGTTCGCTGATCGGCGCGCTGCTCGCCGCCCGCCGGGCGAGCTCCCGGCTGCGGATGCTGGTCGGCGCGGCGCTGGTCTTCGGCCTGCTGGAGTGCGTGGCGGCGCTGGCGCCCGGCTTCTGGGTCTTCGCGGCGCTGCTCGCCCCGATCGGCATGGTCGGCCTGACGATCAACGTCACCGCCAACTCCAGCGTCCAGATGGCCACCGACCCGGCGATGCGCGGCCGGGTGATGAGCCTGTTCATGATGGTCTTCATGGGCGGTACGCCGCTCGGCGCGCCGGTCGTCGGCTGGGTCACCGACGCCTACGGGCCCCGGATCGGCTTCCTGGCCGGCGGGGTGGTCTCCGCGGCGGCCGCGGCCCTGGTCGGCCTGGCCCTGGCCCGGTCCGGCGGCCTGCGCCTGAAGGTCGATCTGCGGCCCGGCCACCGGCATGTGGCGTTCGTACCGCGGGCGTCCGGCGGGGCGCCGGGCGAGGCGCGGGAGAAGGAGCTGGCGGCCGCGGCGTAGCGGTCCGGCGGGCGCGCGGCCGGGTGTCCGGCGGTCGCCCGGCGGCGCGCCGGGGCGACACTGGCCCCATGAGACTCTTCGCCGCGGTGCTGCCCCCGACCCGCCCGCTCGGCCAACTCGCCGAGCAGGTGGGGGAGTTGCGGCGGCTGCCCGGCGCCGACCAGCTCCGCTGGACCGGCCCGGACGACTGGCACTTCACCCTCGCCTTCTACGGCGAGGTGCCCGAGGAGGCGCTGCCCGGCCTCCAGGAGCGGCTGGCCCGCGCCGCGCACCGCCGCGCCGCGTACGAGCTGCGGATCGCCGGCGGCGGCCGGTTCGGCGACCGGGTCGTCTGGGCCGGGGCGGACGGCGACCGGCCCGCCATGCGCCACCTCGCGGACGCCGCCGAGGCCGCCGGCCGCCGCGCGGGCCTGGCCATGGGCGAGCACCGCCCGTACACCCCGCACCTCACCCTCGCCCGCAAACGCACCGGCCGGCTCGACCTCGTCCCGTACGCCGCCGCCCTCGCCGATTTCACCGGCACCCCCTGGACGGTGACCGACTTCGCCCTGATGCGCAGCCACCCGCCGCCGCCCGGCGTCCCGGGCAGCCGCCCGCGCTACGAGGCGCTGGCCCGCTGGCCGCTGACCGGCTGAGCCGCCGCGCGCCGGTCCCGGCCGGGGACCACCGTCCGTGGGCCGGGTCGGTGCGGGCCCCGATTCCGCCCCGGTTACGCTCGACGGGTGGATCCCAAGACCCGTAACCGGATCATGTCCGGTCTGCTCGCCGTCCTGCTGATCGTCGTCGTCGTGGCCGCCGCCCTCCGCTGACCCCTGGGCGCGCGCCCCGCGCCGCCTCAGCGCGCGTACGGCCCGCCCACGTCCCACCCCTGGTGGAGCGCGTCGGCGAAGGCGGCGGCGAGGAGGTGTTCGCCGTGCTCGGAGGGGTGGGTGCCGTCGTAGGTGGCCCGGTCGATGTCCCAGCCGGCCGGCTCGGAGGCGAGCAGGAGCGGTGAGGCGGGCGTGGAGAGGTCGGCGACGGCCTTCGCCAGCAACTCGTTGAAGTGGGCGCACTGCGCGCCGAAATCCGGGTCGGCGAGCGCCCGGATATTGGCGATGACGGGCATCACCGCCATCCGGACGTGCGGATCGGCGGCCCGCGCCCGGGCCACGAATTCCCGGACGTTCCCGGCGGTCTGCTCCGGGTCGGTGTAGAAGCCGAGGTCGATCAGGCCGAGCGAGACCAGCAGGGTGTCGGCCCGGTGCTCCCGCACCGCGTCCTCGATCAGCGGCGCCATGTGCAGCCAGCCCTCGCCCCAGCCCGCCAGGTGGCAGCGCGCCTTCTCGGGGAAGGCGGGGTCGGCGTAGTCGAGCGAGACGGGCGCGTCGGCGGCCGGGTCGTGGAGCGTGCGGCGCGGCCCGACGATGCGGAACGGCCCGGAGCCGGTGGTGGCGAGGTGCCGCCACATGCGGTAGCGCCAGGTGTAGTCGCCGGAGCTGCCGATCGTCATGGAGTCCCCGACGAACATGATCCTCATCCGGCCATGATGGCCGACAACGCTACCGCCGGGTACGTGACGCTGGCCACGCGGCCCCGCCCGGCCGCCCGCCGTGGCAGGCTGTGCGCCATGCCCGCCGCCGAGCCCGTGCCCGTAGCCGCAGCCGTACCCGCCGTACCCGTGCTCGCCGTGCCGCGTGCTCCGCGTCCGCGACGGTGGCTCCCGCGCCCCGGGGCGGCGATGGTGGCGGCGGCCGCGCTGGTGCTGCCGGTCGCGGCGGGCGCACCGGCCGCCGCCGCGGAACCCGGCGCGTTCACCGTCACCGACCCGCGGATCACCGAGTCCAGCGGTCTGGCCGCCAGCCGCGCCCACCCCGGCGTCTACTGGACCCACAACGACAGCGACGACGGCCCATATGTCTACGCGGTGGACTCCGCCACCGGCCGCACGGTCGCCACGATCACCCTGCGCGGTATCGGCGCGCCCCGCGATGTGGAGGCCATCGCGCTCGGCCCGGACGGCCGGATCTACGTCGGCGATATCGGCGACAACCTCGGCGGCAGCTGGGACCACGTCTGGATCTACCGCTTCCCGGAGCCGGAGGTGCTGCGCGACGCGACCGTCACCGCCGAGCAGTTCACCGTGCGGTACGCAGACGGACCCCGGGACGCCGAGGCGCTGATGGTGCATCCGGGGACCGGCCGGGTCTACCTCGCCAGTAAGAAGCAGGGCGGCGGGGCGGCGCTCTACGAGGGCCCGGCCCGGCTGACCACCACCGGGAGCAACACCTTCCGCAAGGTCGCCCCGGTGGACCTGTGGGTGACCGACGGCGCGTTCTCGCCGGACGGCACCCGGCTGGTGCTGCGCGGCTACTTCGGCGCCCGGCTCTACCGCTGGCGCGACGGCCGCCCCGAGGACCTCGGCGCGGTACCGGTCCCGCTCCAGCGCCAGGGCGAGTCGGTGACCTTCACCGCCGATGGCCGGACCCTGATGTACGGGTCGGAGGGGCGCGGCAGCCAGGTCGAGCCGGTGGCGCTGAACGGGGAGCAGCTCCCGGACACGGCCCGCCGGGACGACGGCGGGTCCGGCGACCGGCCGTCCGGGGGCGGGAGCGGAGGCGGCGGCACCACCGTCAGCTACGGCAAGGGCGCCCTGGTCCTGGCCGGGGCGGCGGCCCTGCTCCTGGCCTGGCGGGCGCTGTTCCGCCGCAAGCGCGGCTAGGGGCCGGGTAGCGGGCGGCCAGGGGGCCCGGCGTTCTCCGGCTACGCCGGCGGCTCCTCCTCGATCCCGTCCTCGATCAGCCGCAGCTCGTAGTGGAGCGTCGGCTCCCGCCGCAGCCGGTGCAGGAGCGGCGACACCAGCCCGTGGATCAGCGGGTACTTGCGGGTCAGTGACCGTTCGGCGCGCCGGTTCTCCCGGGTGGCCGGGTTCAGCAGCCGGGCCCGCGCCCGGACCGGCGGCCCGGTCGGCCGGCCGCGCCAGGTGGAGGCGCAGAACTCCACCTCCGGGAAGTTCCGCATCCGCTTGACCTTCCCGGCGCTGCCGAAGGTCCGGATGTAGGCGTGGTCGCCGTCCACCGCGATGTTCACCGGGGTGCCGACACCGGTGCCGTCCCTCTTGTACGTGGTCAGCAGGATCGTCCCCTGCCGGTCGAAGGGGGCGAGTCCGGGGCTGGGAGGGATCCTCATGCCCTCCATAAAAGCCGTATCCGCCCCTTTTCGTCACGTTGCGGCGCGGTGCGTCGCCCCGGGTGGCGGCGGTTCGGGGCGCGTCCCCCGGGGCGGGGGCGCGGGGGACGCGGCCGCGCGGGCCGCGATGACCGCCGCGAAACCGTCCAGCAGGGCCGCCAGCCCCAGGGCGAAGACCGGGTTGGCGCCGCCGTCCCCGGACACCCCGCCGAAGACGTCCTCGTCCAGCCCGGCGAGCGCCGGATACCGCCCGCTCAGCATGGCTTGCGTGAGGGCGGGTTGCCGGTACTCCAGCAGTCCAGGGCGTTCGGGCCGAGCAGCGGGCGGCCCTGGTCGACCTGGAGGAGCCAGGGGTGCTCCAGGTGCAGCCGCCAGCTGGCGTGCGCCACGGCTTCCAGGGCGGGCCGCCAGCCGGTCTCCGGGCCGGGCTCGGGCAGACCGTCCACCGGGAGCGCGGCCACCGAATCCAGCATCAGGCCGAGGAGTTCGGCCTTGCCCGGCATGTCGCTGCCCATGGCGCCGTCGGCGGTGGTCACCGGGCGGGGCGTGGCCGATCTGCTGCACGCGGCGGTCGATCTGGCCGTGCTCACCGCGGTGTTCCTGCCGCTGGCGGTCCGCCGCTTCCAGCGCCTCGGCCGGTGAGGCGCCGGCCCGGGGTCGCCGCCCCGGCCGTTGGTCCATGGGGCGGTCCCGGGCCGAACGGCGTTGTCAGTGGCGGGAGTTACGGTGCGTATATGACTGGCACGGAAGTTCATGAGTGCGAGGGCGATCCGCAGGAAGAGGTGGCGCTGTGGCGCGGGGCCGATATCACGCTGTCGCTGCTTTTCCCGCCGTTTCCCGATGCGGCCGGGACCGTCCGCCCGGCCCTGCCGCCGCTCGATCCGGTGCGCGCGCGTGCGTTCGCGGAGCAGCTGAGCACCGTTGAGGAGGTGCTGGAGGAGCTTCCGGCGAGCTCGGTGTGGGACATACCGAGCCCCGAGGTGCGTGCCGACCTCGATCTGATAGCGGTCGGCTGCTGGGGTGGTCTGGTCCAGATATTCGATCCGGCGCTCGGCAGTGACCTGCTCTCCGACGCGATGTCGAACGAGATCGCCGAGCTCCGCGCGCGGCACCCGCAGGCCCGCCTCGTCGGCTCGGTCAGCCTGGACTACGGAAACTCCTACCTGGAGCACGAGGTGGTCCTGCCCACCGGGGAGCATCTGTTCGCCGGCGGGTGGGATTGCGACGGCGACGAGGGCTGGGTGTACCGCGGCGACCCGGACGAGGTGCTGCGCGCGATGGGCGCCGACCGGGAGACGGCGGCCGAGGCGGGCTTCGAGCCGGACGGCGAGCCGTGCGAGCGTGAGTACGGCGCGCTCGGCACGGTCGCTCTCGGGCTGCACCGCCCCGGCGAGGGCTTCGAGGCCCGGCGGGTCTCCGTGTTCCGCGTCCGCCGGACCTCGCGCGGCTGCTTCAACCTCCGGGAGGTGTGGTTCGGGCGGTAGGCACTCCGAGGCGCGAAGCGGCCCGGTCACGGACGGGCCCGGTTACGCGGACGGGCCCCGGCGGGTGCTCGCTGCCGGGGCCCGTGCGTCGGTGCGGTGCGCGCCGCGGCGCGCCGGCCGCTACAGCTTGCCGACGACGTAGTCGATGCAGGCCGTCAGCGCCTCGACGTCCGCCGGGTCGATCGCCGGGAACATCGCGATGCGGAGCTGGTTGCGGCCCAGCTTGCGGTACGGCTCGGTGTCGACGATGCCGTTGGCGCGCAGCGTCTTGGCGACGGCGGCCGCGTCGATGTCGTCGCTGAAGTCGATCGTGCCGATGACCTGCGAGCGCTTGGCCGGGTCGGTGACGAACGGGGTGGCGTACTTGGAGTCCTCGGCCCAGCCGTAGAGGGCGTGCGAGGAGGCGGCGGTGCGGCTGACCGCCCAGTCCAGGCCGCCCTGGCCGTTGATCCACTCCAGCTGCTCGTTGAGCAGGAAGAGCGTGGCGAGGGAGGGGGTGTTGTACGTCTGGTTCTTGAGGGAGTTGTCGATCGCCGTGGGCAGCGAGAAGAACTCCGGGATGTGGCGGCCGGACGCGTGGATCGCGCGGGCCCGCTCCAGGGCGGCCGGCGAGAAGACGCCGAGCCACAGACCGCCGTCGGAGGCGAAGGACTTCTGCGGCGCGAAGTAGTAGACGTCGGTCTGGGCGATGTCCACGGGGAGGCCGCCGGCGCCGGAGGTGGCGTCGACGAGCACCAGCGCGCCCTCGTCGGCGCCGGCCACCCGCTGGATCGGGGCGGCGACACCGGTGGAGGTCTCGTTGTGGGTGAAGGCGTAGACGTCCACGCCCTGCTCGGCGGCCGGCTCCGGGTGGGTGCCCGGGTCGCTGGAGATCACGGTGGGCTCGGCCAGCCACGGGGCCAGCTTGGCGGCCTTGGCGAACTTCGAGGAGAACTCACCGAAGGAGAGGTGCTGCGACTTGTTCTCGATCAGACCGTGCGTCGCCACGTCCCAGAACGCGGTGGAACCGCCGTTGCCGAGGACGACCTCGTAGCCCTCGGGGAGCTGGAAGAGGTCGCGCACGCCCTGCCGCACCGAGCCGACCAGGTTCTTGACCGGGGCCTGGCGGTGGGAGGTGCCGAGCAGGGAGGTACCGGTGGCGGCCAGCGCGTCGAGCGCCTCCGTACGCACCTTGGAGGGGCCCGCGCCGAAGCGTCCGTCGGCGGGCTTGATGTCAGCGGGGATCTCGATATCAGCCACGAGGGGAAGCCTAAAGGGTCGGCCGGGGGCCGGAGGGGGCGTCCAGCGGGTGAGATGGGGGGTGGTCGGAGTGTGGACGGGGTCCTTTGGGGCGACTCGTTCCCGGGGGCGGCTCTCAGGGGGCCGTGGGGTCGGTGAGGGCCGCCGTACGGGTGTGCCTACGGGGCGTCGGCGGCGTAGAGGGTGGTGAGCGCGGCGGCGGAGCCGGCCAGTACGCGGCGGGCCTCCGGCGGGTCCAGCACCTCCAGCGAGTCGCCGAACTGGAGCAGCTGGCGCACGGCGGAGAGCACCGGATAGCCGATCTCCAGGACGGCCCAGGCGCCGGGCGGGGCGTCGCCGCCGGCCGGTTCGTCATCCTGCGCGCCCTCCTGGTCCTCCGGCCGGGGCGGGGCGAGCAGGGCCGGGCCCAGGATCCGGACGGCCAGGTCCAGCCGGTCGCGGCGGATGCGGGCGGTGACGCGTACGGGTGCCGGGCGCTCCTCCACCTGCCGCCGCAGCTCGGCCCAGACCTCCGCCAGTTCGGCGCCCGGCCGCCGCTGTACGGGCGCGTCGGTGAGCCGCGCCCGGGCGACCCGGTCGGCCCGGAAGAGCTGCGGCCGGCCGCGCCGGTCCGCGACCAGGTACCAGACGCCGGCCTTGGCGACCAGCCCGTAAGGGTCGACGGTGTAGGTACGCGGCTCGGTGCGGCCGCTGTGCCGGTAGCGGATCCGCAGCCGCCGGTCGGTGAGGACGGCGGTGTGCAGCGCGTCGAGGTCCACCGCCGGGCGGGGGCCGCCGAGCCAGCGGTCGGGGTCCACCAGGATGCGGCGGCCGGTCAGTTCGGCGGCCGGGCGGTGCGGGGCGGGCAGCGCCGCCATCACCTTCCGCAGCGCCGACCCCAGCGCGTCGTCCAGGCCGAGCGCCTCATGGGCGCCCTGCGCGGCCAGTACGAACAGCGCCCGGGCCTCGTCGGCGGTCAGCCCCGTCACGTCGGTGCGGAAGCCGGGCAGCAGCGCGATCCCGCCGTACCGCCCGCGCTCGGCGTAGACCGGCACCCCGGCCGCCGACAGCGCCTCGACGTCCCGGTAGACGGTGCGGGTGGAGACCTCCAGACGGGTGGCCAGTTCGCTCGCCGGGACCCGGCCGCGGGTCTGGAGGAGCAGCAGGATCGAGAGCAGACGGTCGGCCTTCACAACGGGGTTTATACCGGTCGCCCGATGGGGCGGCGGCAGGGCGGGGCTGTCCTCGTATGGCGCCGAGGGCTGTCCCGCCGGGGTCGGACCCCGTATGGCGCCGGGGTCGGTCCAGCAGGGACGGGACGCCGTGACGCCGGGGTCGGTCCGGAGAGGCCGCCGGGGCCGGTCCGGATACGTCATCGCCGGGGCCGGTCCAAATATGACGGCGGGTGTCAGGTTATGGCCCCAGAGTGCAGCCCATGACGACGATCGATGCCTCCGGCCCCCTTGCCGCGCCCCTCGCACCTGACGCACCTGACGCCCCTCTGACCCCCGAGGCCCTCGACGGGCTCGCCCGGCGGCTCCACGGGCCGGTGTTCCGCCCCGGCGACGCGGGCTACGACGCCGAACGCTCCGGCTTCCAGGCCGGCTACCGGCACCGCCCCGCGGTCATCGCCGGTGTCGCGGACGCCGACGACGTGGCCGCCGCGGTGGCCTTCGCCCGCGCGCACCGGCTGCCGGTCGCGGTCCAGGTCACCGGCCACGGCCTGTCCGCCGCCACCGACGGCGGCCTGCTGATCAGCACCCGGCGGATGTCCCAGGTCACCGTGGACCCCGCGACCCGTACGGCGCGGGTGGCCGCGGGCGCCGTCTGGAGCCAGGTCATCGAGGCCGCCGCCCCCTATGGGCTCGCCCCGCTCAACGGCTCCGCCCCCGGGGTCGGCGTGGTCTCGTACACCCTCGGGGGCGGGGTGGGGGTGCTGGCCCGCACCTACGGGTTCGCCGCCGACCACGTCAGGGCCATCGATCTCGTCACCGCGGACGCGCGGCAGGTGCGGGTCACCGCCGACTCCGACCCCGCGCTCTTCCGGGGGCTGCTGGGCGGCGGGCACGGCCTCGGGGTCGTCACCGGGATGGAGTTCGGCCTGATGCCGGTGGCCCGGCTCTACGGGGGCCAACTGGTCTTCGGCGCCGGGCAGATCGACGACGCGCTGGCGGCGTACCTGCGCTGGACCGAGACCGTCCCGGACACCCTGACCTCCTCCCTCGCGCTGATCGTCTACCCCGATCTGCCGCAGCTCCCCGCGCCCTTGCGCGGCCGCCATCTGCTCCAGATCCGGATCGCGTTCACCGGGGACGCCGAGGAGGGCGCGCGCCTGGTGGCGCCGCTGCGCGCGGTCGGCCCGGTGGTCAGCGACGACCTGCGCGAGATGCCGTACACCGAGGCCCACACCATCCACCGCGACCCCGCCGACCCGCACGCCTACAACGGCGACAACGCCCTGCTCAGCGGGGTGGACGCGGCGGCGCTGCGCCAGGTGGCGGCGCTCACCGGCCCGGCGTCCCCGGTGATGGTGGTGGTCCAGCTCAACCACCTGGGTGGCGCGCTGGCCACCGGGCCGGACGGCGGCAGCGGGGCGGGGGCCGGCGGGGTCGGCCACCGGGACGCGCGGTTCCTGCTGCGCGTGCTGTCGCCGCTGGGCGCCGACGACCCGGAGGGCGACCTGGCGGCCGCGCGGGCGGTGCACGCGGCGGCCCTCGCCGAGGTCGCCCCCTGGCGGATCGGCCGGAGCGTCAACTTCCTCTTCGGCGAGCACCGCGACCGGCCGGACGCCGCCGAGGTGGCCCGCAGCACCCACGCCCCGGAGGCATGGCACCACCACACCGCCCTGAAGGCCGCCCACGACCCGGAGAACGTCTTCCGGTTCCATCCGTACGACGGGGGCCGGTCCTGACGAGTGCCGGTGTTGACGAGTGCCGGTCCTGGCGAGCCCAGGTCCCGACGAGTGCCGGTCCTGACGAGTCCCGGTCGTACGACGCGTCGGGGGCATAGGGCGCGCCCGGGTCGTAGGCCGAGTCCCCGCCCAGGCCGCACCCGCGGCCTCGTCCCGGCCCGTCTCCGCGCCGCCAACACACCGTTATCCACAGCCCTTGCCGTGCCCCCACCCCGCGGGGGCACGCTTGAGGCATGGCTGATCGCAGGGAGACGGACGAGCGGAACGGCGGCGGGGCGGACGCGGCGCGGCGCCGCGATCTGGCGCGCGAACTGGCCGCCGCGATACGGGGCGAGGTCTCGTCCGCCGCGGCGGACCGCGCGCTGATGACCATGGACGCGTCGAACTACCGCCGCGTGCCGGACGCGGTGGTCGCGCCCCGGGACGCCGAGGACGTCGCCGCGGCGCTCCGGGTGTGCCGCGCCCGGGGCGTCCCGGTCCTCCCGCGCGGCGCCGGCACCAGCATCGCCGGCCAGGCCACCGGCACCGGCGTCGTCCTGGACTTCACCCGCCATATGCGCCGGATCGTCTCCCTCGACCCGGAGGCCCGCACCGCCGTCGTCCAGCCCGGCGTCATCCTGGACGACCTCCGGGCCGCGGCCGCCCCGCACGGCCTGACGTTCGGCCCCGACCCGTCCACCCACAGCCGCTGCACCCTCGGCGGCATGATCGGCAACAACTCCTGCGGCGCCCACTCCGTGGCCTGGGGCACCACCGCCGACAACGTCCGCACCCTGGAGCTTCTGACGTACGGCGGCGAGCGCGTCACGGCCGGCCGCGGCACCGACCGGGAGGGTTTCCCCACCGGCCTGCCACCGCGCCTCCGGGAGGGCGTCAAGGCCCTGGTGGACGGCGAGTTGGCGCTGCTGCGCACCGGCTATCCGGCCGGCCTCCCGCGCCGTATCTCCGGTTACGCCCTGGACGCCCTGCTCCCCGAGGCCGGCACCGACCTCGCCCGGGCCCTCACCGGCAGCGAGGGCACCCTCGGCGTCCTCACCGAGGCCACCGTCCGCCTCGTCCGGGCGCCCGCCGCCCGCGCGCTCGCCGTCCTCGCGTATCCGGACGAGAGCGCCGCCGCCGAGGCCGCGCACACCCTCCTCCCACACGCCCCGCTCACCATCGAGGGCATGGCCACCGACCTGGTGGGCGCGGGCGCCGGCGGGCTGCCCGAGGGCGGCGCCTGGCTCTTCGCCGAGACGGGCGGCGCGAGCCCGGCGGAGGCCGCGGCCCGGGCCCGTGAGCTGTGCCGAGCGGCCACCGGGGACGGCGCCACCGGCCACCTCCTCGTCACCGACCCGGCCGGGCAGCGCGCCCTGTGGCGGATCCGCGAGGACGCGTCCGGTACGGCGACCCGGATGCCGGACGGTACGGAGGCGTGGCCGGGCTGGGAGGACTGCGCCGTGCCACCCGCCCGGCTCGGCCCGTATCTGCGCGACTTCCGCGCCCTGCTCGCCCAGCACGGCCTGCGCGGCACCCCGTACGGCCACTTCGGCGACGGCTGCATCCACGTCCGGATCGACTTCGACCTGCTCACCCCGCCCGGTATCCGCCGCTTCCGGGAGTTCTCCACGGACCTGGCCGCCCTGGTGGTGGCGCACGGCGGCTCGCTCTCCGGGGAGCACGGCGACGGCCAGGCCCGCGCCGAGCTCCTCCCGAAGATGTACGGCGGTGAACTGGTCGGCCTCTTCGGCCGGTTCAAGGACCTCTGGGATCCGGCCGCGGGCCTGAATCCCGGCATGCTGGTCCGTCCGCACCGCCTCGACGACAACCTCCGCTTCGCCCCGCTGCCCAAGGGCCCGGTCCCGGTCGAGTTCGGGTATCCGCACGACGGCGGGGACTTCTCCGCCGCTGTGCGCCGCTGCGTCGGTGTCGCCAAGTGCCGTACGGAATCGATGGGTCCGGGCGCGGCCGACGTCATGTGCCCGTCCTTCCGGGCCACCGGCGAGGAGCGGCACTCCACCCGCGGCCGGGCCCGGTTGCTGCACGAGATGCTGGCGGGCGAGGTGGTCACCGACGGCTGGCGCTCCCCGGAGGTGCGCGACGCGCTCGACCTCTGCCTCTCCTGCAAGGGCTGCCGCAGCGACTGCCCCGTAGGCGTCGATATGGCCACCTACAAGGCGGAGTTCCTGCACCACCACTACGCGGGCCGGCTCCGCCCCGCCGCCCACTACGCCCTCGGCCGCCTGCCGCGCTGGCTGCGCGCCGCCGCCCCCGCCGCCCCGCTGGTCAACGCCCTGGCCCGCACCCCGCTCGCCGCCATCGCCAAGCGCCTCGCCGGGATCGCGCCGGAGCGCCCGCTCCCGGAGCTGGCGGGGGAGACGTTCCGGCAGTGGTGGTGGCGCCGCCGCCGGTCGTACCCCGTGAAGCCGGACGGCGACCGCCCGGTGGTCATCCTCTGGCCCGACACCTTCACCAACCACCTCTCCCCGGAGGTCGGCCGCGCCGCCGTCCGCGTCCTGGAAGCCGCCGGTCTGCGCCCCCTCCTCCCGCCCACCGCACCCCTCCCACCCCACCGCAGGCTGCCGC
>NZ_LLZI01000239.1 GCF_001509485.1 Streptomyces sp. NRRL F-4489 | reverse complement strand
CGCCGGGCCAGTCGGCGGGGAGCAGCGGGTCCGGCAGCAGCGGGTCGGTGACGAGGTGGCGGAGGACGGCCGCGGCGGCGGTGAAGCGGTCGGCGGGGGGGGCCGGGGCCCCCGGGCGGGGGGCCGGTTGGCGGGGGGGGGGGGCCCCGCGGGCGGCGGCCCCCCCGGCGCCCGCCCGAAGGGCGGGGAGAGCCCCGCCGCGTCCCGGTGCGCGGCGGGCGGTCGCACCGCCCCGGTGGCCGTGCGCGGTCCGTGCGGCCCCCCGCCGCGCGTATGCCCCGAGGCCGGCGGAGGCACAGCGCGTAACCCGCGGGAATCGAACGCGCGCCCGATAGTCGGCGGGGCCGTCCCCCGGGGCACGAGGGGTGCGCCCCTACCCCCCGGCCCCGTGCACCATGCGGAGGATTCCGCACCCCTTCCGGCGGCGAGGGGGCAGAGCGCCCGCCGAAAGCGCTACCGCGCGCTCTGCCCGTGCCGACCCGGCCATGGTTGTCTCTTGCCCGTCGAATTCGACCACCCGGAGAAACCACCCGACGATCCGAAATCCCAGAACTCGCCGACATCGCTGACAACTTCGCGCGCCCGCCCGGCCCGGCCTGCCGGAAATCCGGAAACGGGCGCCATTCGAACAGGAACAGCACACGCGACGGGAGTACGCACATGGAAACGCAAGCCGTACCGGAAGCCCAGGAATCGCCGGAAACGCAGGAGAACCGGGCCGCGGAGCACCCGCCGGCCGGCCGGGCCGCCCGCGCCGAGGCGGTCCGCGGCCGGGGCGCCCGCAGCGTCACCGCGGCCGCCGTCCTGCTGGCGGCCGGCGCGCTGGGCGTGGTCTCCGAGGAACCGGCCGAGGCGGTGAGCGGCACCACCTGGGACCGCCTGGCCCAGTGCGAGAGCGGCGGCAACTGGCGTACCGACACCGGCAACGGATTCTCCGGCGGGCTGCAGTTCGGCCACTCGACCTGGCATTCCTTCGGCGGCCGGGCCTACGCGCCGCGCGCCTCCCGGGCCAGCCGCGCGCAGCAGATCCAGGTCGCCGAGCGGGTCCTGGCCCGCCAGGGCTGGGGCGCCTGGCCGGCCTGCGCGGCCTCCCTGGGCCTGCGCGGCATCCCCCGCGGCGGCGGCACACCCACCCTCCCGGCCCCCCGGAAGGCCGCGCCCGCGCACCCGCGCACGGCCCGGCAGAAGCCCCACCGCACCCCGTACGAAAAGCCGCGGCACCGCGATTCCGGCGGCACCGTGGTGGTCAACACCGGCGATACGCTCAGCGGAATCGGCGCCGTCCACGGAAAGCCCTGGGAGGAAATCTACCGGCAGAACCGCCAGGTTATCGGCGCCGATCCGAATCTCATCTACCCGGGCACCCGGCTGACCGTCCACCGTTCCGGTACGGAATGACGGCAGGTGGACCCGGCCCAGTGAAGTGAACCGCCGGAAGAGGCAATCCACGGAAAAGTGAGCGGAATTCCCGGGGACGGGTGCACACGTCCCCGCCCGGAATTCCCCGGGCTTTCCGGAGGACCGCGGAAACCGGCGCGTGAGGGGGAGAGCAGGCCGTCCGGGGCGCCGCGGACGGCCTGCCGCGCGCGTTGGCTCAGTCCCGCCCGACCCGCCGCCGCACCTCGTAGGCGGCCAGCACCACACCCAGCGTGAGCAGGCTCAGCCAGAACTGCGCCCGGCTGTCCGGCAGTACCGCCATCGCCCCGATCACCAGCGCCATCAGCGCGATCGTCAGCCGGCTCAGCCATGGAAAGCCCCACATCCGCAGGGTCAGCAGCTCCGGCTCCTCGCGCTCCAGACGGCGCCGCATCCGCAGCTGCGCCACCGCGATCGCCAGATACACGAACAGCGCGATCGCACCGTAGGAGTTGATGAGGAAGGCGAAGACGACATCGGGCGAGATCCAGGCCGCGATCACCGACAGATAACCGGCCGACGTCCCGGCCAGCAGCGCCCGCCGCGGTACGCCGCTCGCGCTGACCCGGGTGAAGCCGCGCGGCGCGTCCCCGTTGCGGGTGAGCGCGAAGAGCATCCGGGACGAGGTGTAGAGCGCGGAATTCAGGCAGGACAGCACCGCGATCAGCACCAGGGCGTTCATCACCGTCCCGGCCGCCGGCACCGCCAGCCGGTCCAGCACCGCCGCGTACGGACTGACCTCGATCGCCCGCGCTGTCCACGGCACCACCGCGACCACCACGAGGACCGACAGCACGTAGAACGCCACCACGCGCAGCACGATCGACCGGATGGCGCCCGCCACCGCCCGCTCCGGCTCGGCCGATTCGGCGGCCGCGATGGTGACGATCTCCGCGCCGGTGAAGAAGCCGACGCACGGCACGACGGCGGCCAGTACCGCGCCGATACCGGCCGGCGCGAAACCGCCGTGCGCGGTGAGCAGGCCCAGCCCGCCGGACGAGCCCGGCCACAGCCCGAGCACATACAGCCCGCCGAGGAACAGGAACACCGCGATCGCCACGACCTTGACCGACGAGAACCAGTACTCGAACTCGCCGTAGGAGCGGGCCGAGACCAGGTTCGTCGCGGTCAGCAGCGCCATCAGCACCAGGCTCACCGCCCACAGCGGGGCGCCGGGCAGCCACAGCCGGACGATCCGGCCGCCCGCCACCGCCTCCACGGCCACCACGATCACGAAGAAGTACCAGTACAGCCAGCCCACCGCGAAGCCGGCCCGGCGCCCGAGGGTCTCCCGCACATGCGCGTAGAACGACCCGAGCGCCGGGCGGGCCACCGTCATCTCGGCGAGCATCCGCATGATCAGGACGGTCAGTCCGCCGGCCGCCAGGAACGACAGCACCGCGGCGGGCCCGGTGGACCGGATCACCACCCCGCTGCCGACGAACAGCCCGGCGCCGATCACCCCGCCCAGCGCGATCAGCGACATATGGCGGCGTTTGAGGCCCTGCCGCAGGCCGCCGCCGGCGGGGTCCGCGGCGGTCCCGGACGGGGCCGGCCGCGGCGGCCCGGTGTCCGGCGCGGTCTCGGCGCCGGAGGGTGTGGTTCCCGTACTCATGGGGCGCGACGCTAACGCGCCAATCCTGCGGCGCTGTTGCCGCAGTGTTGCAGCCGCTGCCGCTCAGCAGGGCAGCGCGCACACCGCCATCGGCGCGGGGAACGGCGCACCGGTCCGGGTCAGCGCCCCGCTCCGGGCGTCCACCGCGAACACCGTCACCGTCCCGGACTTCTGGTTCGCCGCGAACAGCCACCGCTGGTCCGGTGAGAAGGCCAGCTGCCGGGGGAAATCCCCGCCCACCGGGACGGTGTCCAGCAGCCGCAGCCGGGCGCCGCCGTCCGCCACCGCGTAGCGGGTGAGGCTGTTGTGGCCGCGGTTGGCCAGGAACGCGAACCGCCCGTTCCGGGTGACCAGGAGCTGCGCCGGATAGCTCACCCCGGGGCCGGTCCCGGTGGACTGCGGCTCCCCGGGCACCAGCCGCCCGCTGCCCGGGTCGTAGCGGCACACCGCGACGGTGTTGCCGACCTCGTTGGCCAGATAGGCGTACGCCCCCGAGGGGTGGAACGTCAGGTGCCGCGGGCCGGAGCCGGGCGGCAGCACCGCGTACGCCACCGGTGCCAGCGTCCCGGCCCGCCGGTCGAGGCGGTAGGTGTAGACGGTGTCGTTGCCCAGGTCCACCGCCAGGACGTGGCGGCTGTCCGGGGCCGTGGTGATCTGGTGCGCGTGCGGCCCGGTCTGCCCGGGGCCGGGCGGCGGGAAGGCGTGCGCCACCAGGTCCGTACGCGGCCCCAGCGCCCCGGTGGCCGGGTCGATGGGGTGCACCGCCACGCTCCCGGAGACGTAGTTGGCGCTCAGCAGCCACCGCCCGCCCGGATGCACGGACAGGTGGCACGGCCCGTCCCCGCCCGTGGAGCGGCTGCCCAGCACCACCGGGTCGCCGCCGCGCGGCAGCGCCACCGCCGTCACCGCGCCGTCCGTCCGCTCGTCGACCGCGTACAGCGTGCGGCGGTCCGGCGCGAGCGCCAGATACGACGGGTCGGCGACCCCGGCCACCACCCCGCGCGCGGTGAGCGCCCCGGTCGCCGGGTCGTAGCCGGCCAGCCCGATGCCGCTGCCGCCGCCCGGCCGCGAGGTGTACGTCCCCAGGAACAGCCGCCGCTCCCGCCGCGCCCCGGCAGGCCCCGCCGCCACCCCGGCCGCGCCCGCCGCCACCGCCCCGGCCGCCGCAACGAACCGCCGCCGCCCGACCCCGCCCCGCACCCCGGACCCTGTCTCCCTCATCCACCCCACCACCCCTGCTGCATAACTGAATTGATGAACCGTCAGCCTGGCTACCCTCAGGAACCCCGTACGTCCCGGTGATGACCACCGGCCCCGCGCGTAGCACTCCAGTCGTACGCCACAACCCATACCCGGACGGATTCGCCGCACCCCCCGCCTTCCGTACGTTCGTTCGTGATCACCGCAAACGGATGAGCGAGAGGCCAGAACGATGTACGGCAAGGCATTCGCCCCGGAGTACCAGGGCGAACTGGGCGCGGCACTGAGCGTGAACTCCTCGTACGAGGAGGTCCTGGCCACCGCGCACCGCGCCCTGGCCGCCGCTACCACCCCGCTCGCCCGCTCCAGAGCCCAGCTCGCCGTCGCCGAGGCCAACCGGCGGCTGGGCCGCGTCGAGGCGGCCGGCACCGCCTGGCGGGCCGCCTACCGCGCCGCCCGCACCGCCGGCGACCCGGCCGCCATGGCCTGGGCGCTGTGGAGCGGCGGCACCCTGGCCCGCCAGTGCGGCACCCTGCCGCTGGCCCGCCGGCTGCTCGGGCACGCGGTGGCGCTGGCCGAGACCGGCGGCGACCGCCTGGCCCACGGCTACGCGCTGGCCGGCCTCGCCGAGACCGGCCGCATCCAGGGCGACTACGCCGCCGTCGCCGCCCTCCACGAGGAACTCCTCGCCCAGGCCCGGAAGCACGGCGAGGCCCGCCACATGGTCTGGGCGATGTCCGGCATAGCCCAGATGCACCGCAACACCGGCGACCACGCCAAGGCCCTGGAGCTCTTCGAGGAGTCCGCGCGGATCGCCGAGGGGGCCGCCGACCACCGGGGCCGGGCCTGGTCGCTGCGCGGGGTGGCCGATGTGCTCTCGCTCCGCGGCGAGCCGGACCGGGCGCTGGCCCTGCTCTCCGAGGCCGAGACGCTGTGCCGCACCATGGACCTGGCCGGCGCGCTCGCCTACAACCACAAGATGCGCGGCAACGTCCTCTACCGCGCAGGACGCTACGCCGCCGCCCGCGACACCTACGCGCTGGCGCTGGGGGAGTTCCAGGAGATGCGGGAGCCGCGCGGCCAGGCGCTGTCCCGGCTGGGGCTGGCCAAGTCCCGCGCCCGGCTGGGCCGCGACCGCGCCGCGACCCTCGCCGAACTCGACGCCCTGGAGCGGGAGGTCGCCCGCATCGGGCTGCGCCACGCCCGCGAGGCGGTCATCGCCTTCCGCGCGGAGCTGACCGCGACACCGGCGGCAGGAACTCCCGCTCCGCGCTCCGGTGCCACCACTCGCCGGTCTCCCGCAGTTCCCGCCAGGTCGTGAAGCGGTAGCGGAACACCCGCGCCCGCACCCGGGCCGGCGGCACGTCCGGGAACGGATTGCGGCGCAGCAGCCGCAGGATGTCCCGGTCGTTCTCCAGCAGCCGGGACACCAGCGGCCCGAACCACGGCCGGGCGTAGGCCGGCGACAGCGCCGCGAACCACATCAGCCAGTCCAGCCGCAGGTGGTACGGCGCGAACTGGCGCGGCAGCCGGCCCGTCTCGCCCGGCTTGCCGTGGAACTCGTACGCCTCCCAGGTCGTTCCCGGACCGGAGACCGCGTCCGCCGTGCCCTCGATGACGATCTCCCGGCGGACGCGGGTGATGCTGCCGAACGCGCCGTAGGAGTTGACCAGCCGCAGCGGTTCGTAGGAGGTGTTCATCAGCTGGCCCCGGGTGATGAGGTTGCGTGCCGGGCGGTAGCTCAGGCCGATGACGCCGGCCGCGGCGGCGATCACCAGCGCCTCGAACCACACCGGCGCGGCGCCCGGCCCGGCCGGCGGACCGCCCCACAGCGGGGCCGCCGCCGACAGCGCCAGCGCGATGGTGATCCAGTTCAGCCAGGCGAAGTTGCCGGACAGCACCAGCCACAGCTGGGTGACCGCCATGCCCAGCGCCGCCCACCCGGCCACCGGCTGCGGGGTGAACAGCAGCACCGGCAGCACGAGTTGGGCGACGTGGTTGGCGGCCGTCTCGACCCGGTGCAGCGGCTTGGGCAGGCGGTGGAAGAACCAGCTCAGCGGGCCGGGCATCGGCTGCGTCTCGTGGTGGTAGTACAGGCAGGTCAGATCGCGCCAGCAGGGGTCGCCGCGCAGTTTGATCAGCCCGGCGCCGAACTCCACCCGGAACAGCAGCCAGCGCAGCAGCCACATGGTCAGCACCGGGGGAGCGGTGGCGGCGTTGCCCAGGAAGACCGCCAGCACCCCCGCCTCCAGCAGCAGCGTCTCCCACCCGAAGCCGTACCACGTCTGCCCGACGTTGACGACGGAGAGGTACATCGCCCACAGCACGGCCCACATCGCCATCGCCGCCCACAGCGGCACCGCGTCCGCCGCCCCCGCCGCGACCGCCGCCGCCAGCGCCGCCCCGCCCCACGCCCAGCCCGCGAAGAAGCGGTCCGAGTAGTGCAGGTGGAACACCGAGGGGGAGACCCGGAACGGCACCCGCGCGGTGAAGGCGGGGATCGGCAGCAGCCCCCGCTCGCCCAGCAGCGCCCGGAACTGCCGGGCCGCCGCCGTGAACGCGACCAGATAGAGCACCGCGAGCATCCGCTGGAAGACCAGCCGCCCGAGCCAAGAACCAGGATCCGCGAACCATTCCACCCGCCCATGGGTAGCACCGCGGCCACCGGCGCACCGGGCACGGCGCGCGGGCGGACTCCGCTCGCGCATACGCGCTACCTTCCCAGGCTACGGAGCGGCCCGGCGGCGGCAACCGGGGTGCCCCGGACGCCGCGCGGACGGGGGCCGGCGAGGCGGGCTGACGGCCGGTGGGGTGAATGACGGAGCGTGGCGGCGCGCCCGGGAGCGCCCCGGAGCGGGCCGGAGCGCCGGGCGGCTTTCCGGCCCCCCGACGACCCGCCGCAGCCACCGGAAATCGCCGAGCGGTCCGCCGGTCGCGCCGATATCCTGGCAGGTGACGGACGACCCTCCTGGGAGACGCCAACACCATTGGCCCGTCGCGGGAACGCCGCAAACCCTGGCCGACCTCCCGGTTTGTGACCCATGGCGCCACCGCGTCGGACCGATACCTCGAAGAAGGAGTGCGTGGTGGCAGTGCACAAGGCTCAACCCAAGCAGCCCCGGCTGAAGCAGGGCGAGCGCCCCGGGCGGATCAAGGAAGTCCGCAACC
Source organism: Streptomyces sp. NRRL F-4489 (assembly GCF_001509485.1). Lineage (GTDB taxonomy): Bacteria > Actinomycetota > Actinomycetes > Streptomycetales > Streptomycetaceae > Streptomyces. Next base: position 40,372 of record NZ_LLZI01000239.1, on the reverse strand, counting down.
TCGAAGCGTGGGACCGCGGCGCCCCGGTGCGCCTGGCGGGCTGCGAGGAGGATCCGGGCGAAACCCATATCGTCCGCGGTATCGACTGACCCCGGCCGACCGGAACGCCGGCGCCGGCCCCGGCCCCCGCGGTGGGGCCGGGGCCGGCGGCCGTTCAGCATCCGGTCCGCGCGCCCGGCTTCAGGGCCGGCGGCCCAGCAGGCACAGCAGCCGGGTCAGCTCGTCCGCGCCCCGCGGCGGCTTCACCGGCGGCGCGAACAGCCCGGTGCCCGCCAGCGCCCCGGCGTACGGCTCGACCTCCCGCAGCGCGGCCGACACCAGCTCCGCCGGCAGCCGCTCGTCCGCGCCGATCGCCCGCGACAGGTCCCAGGTGTGCACCACCGCGTCCGCGGTCATCTGCGTGCAGTACGCGTCGGCCGGGGTCGTGCCGTAGGAGAGGTGGACGGAGCGGCGCAGCGCGCCCGGCCCGGCGAACGCCGCGTGCGCCGCCGCGGCCGCCCGGTCCCAGGCGCCCACCGGGTCCTCGCCCAGCTGGTCGCCGTCGAAGTCCCCGTCCAACTCGGCGATCGTGGCGCCGTCCCGCACCAGGCGCGGCACCCACAGCTGCTCCGCGGTCAGATGGTTGACCAGGTCGAACACCGACCACTCGGTGCACGGGGTGGGCGCCTCCCACTGGTCCTCCCGGACGGCGTGCACCCGGGTACCGAAGAGGGCCAACGCCTCGCCGTGGGCGCGCAGGATCGCGTTGTCGTTCATGGTGTCGAGAATAGGAGCGGGCACCGGCGGCGGCGCCCGGTGCGGGGCGATCGGAGCACCGGGGCGGGATGGCGCGGGGCGCTCTGGTGGGCGCCCGGCGGTTGGCTGTTCAATGAGCCGGACCGGTGTGCGCCGGTCCTGGCCGCTCCCCCTGGAGGCACCATGGAACCCGCCGCACCGCCCGCCGCCGCCCCCGCCGTGCGCTGCGCCGGCCACGAGCGCGGCTATCCGGAACTCCTCGACCGCGCCGCCCGGATCGCAACGGGCCTGTCCGAGCTGGGAGTCGGGCCCGGCGACCGGGTCGCGGTCGTGCTGCGCAACGAACCCGCGCACCTGGAGATCACCGCCGCGGCCGCCCAGCTCGGCGCCTGCGCGGTCCCCGTCAACTGGCACTTCCACCAGGACGACCTGCGCCATGTGCTCACCGACAGCGGCAGCGCGGTGGTCTTCGCGCACACCGATCTGCTGCCCGCGGTGACCGCCGTGCTGCCCGAGGGCGTCCCGGTCGTCGAGGTCCCCGTACCGCCCGGGGTGGCCGTCGCCTGCGGCCTGCCCGCCCCGCCCGCCACCGGCCGCCACCCGCTCCTCGACACCTGGCTGACGGAGCATCCGCCGCTGGCCCGCCCCGTCGAGGACCGCCCGCCCACCGTCATCTACAGCTCCGGCACCACCGGCCGCCCCAAAGGGGTGCTGCGCGAACCGGTCGGCCCGGAGCGGCTCGCCGAGGCGGTCGCGGGCTTCCTCGAATACTTCGCGGTCCCGCCCGGCGGCCGGACGCTGATCCCGGCGCCCCTCTACCACGCCGCGCCCAGCCAGCACGCGGCGCTGGCGCTGGCGGCCGGACTGGACATCACGCTGATGCCGCGGTTCGACGCCGAGGAGTTCCTGCGGCTGGTCGAGCGGTACGGCATCCAGCAGACGCAGATGGTCCCCACCATGTTCGTCCGGCTGCTGCGGCTGCCCAAGGAGGTCCGCGAGCGCTACGACCTGTCCTCGCTGACCTCCGTGGTGCACGCCGCCGCGCCCTGCCCGCCGCATATCAAACACGCCATGATCGACTGGCTGGGACCGGTCCTGCGGGAGTACTACGGCGGCAGCGAGACCGGCGCGGTGACCTGGTGCGACAGCGCCGAGTGGCTGGCCCGCCCGGGCACCGTCGGCCGCGCCCAGGGCACCTGCGCGGTCGCCGTCCTCGGCCCCGAGGGGCAGGTGCTGCCGCCCGGCGCCACCGGCGAGGTCTACGTCCGGCCCGCCGACCTCTGGCCCCGCTTCAGCTACCTCGGCCACCCGGACGCCCGCGCCGCCATGGAGGCCCCCGGGCTGCCCGGATACGTCACCCTCGGCGACCTCGGCCACCTCGACGAGGACGGCTACCTCTACCTCAGCGACCGCCGCGCCGACCTGGTCATCTCCGGCGGCGTCAACATCTACCCGGCGGAGATCGAGGGCTGCCTGCTCGCCCTGGACGGGGTGCGGGACGCCGCGGTGTTCGGCGTCCCCGACGAGGAGTACGGCGAGGCGCTCGCCGCCCACCTGGAGACCGACCCCCGGGTGCGGCTCACCGCCGCCGCGGTCCGCGCCCATGTCGCCGGGCGGCTGGCCGGCTACAAGGTGCCGCGCACGGTCGTCTTCGAGGAGCGGCTCCCCCGGGACGAGTCCGGCAAGCTCTTCAAACGCCGCCTGCGGGACCCGTACTGGGACGGCCACGGCCGCCGGATATGACCCCGGCGGCCGCCGCGCGTCCCCCGCTCAGCCCACCGCCGCGTCCAGCACCGGAATCAACTCCCGCTCCTCATAAGTGAGATGCTCCTCCAGCTCATCCGTCAGCCGCTCGACCTCGGCGCGGACCGCGCCGGGATCCGCGGCCGGCGCGGCCAGCACCTCCCGCAGCGCGGTGAGGAGCGCCGCGATGCTCCGGTGCTCCTCGTCGAGCCGGTCCAGGACGGGCGCCAGATCCGGCCGCTGGCGGCGGAGCGCCGGGAACATCATCAGCTCCTCGCCCTTGTGGTGGTTGTCCAGGCCCTGGCACAGCGTCAGGCAGTTGACGCGCAGCTGGGCGCCCAGGACCGTCCCGGTGGCGGTCAGTTCCCGGCGGATCAGGGCCAGTTCCCGGCGGAGCGCCTCGTGCACGAGGCCCATCGTCTCGCCCGGCGTCGCCCCGGCGAACCGCGGCGGACCGGCCTGCGCCGGGGTCAGCGCCACCACCGGGATGGTCCGCCGGGTCTTCTCCTGGCAGGCGGCCCAGCCCGGATCGGCCTCCACGGCGCGGGCGAACACCTCGTCGCGCTCCGCGCCGGCCAGGACGGTGGCCTCCGCCTCGTAGGTGAAGATCCCGTTCTCCACCGTCACCCGGGGATGGGCGACGAGGTTGCGGAACCACTGCGGGTGGCGCGGGGAGCCGCCGGCCGAGGCGATCACGAACACCCGCTCGCCGTCGGGGAGATAGCCGACCGGCGTGGTGTGCCGGGCGCCGGTCCGGGCTCCGGTGGTGGTGAGCAGCAGCAGCCGGCCGCCCTCGAAGGGGCCGCCGACCCGGCCGTTGTTGGCCCGGAACTCGTTGATGACCTGCTGGTTGAAGTCAAGGGGCATGAAGGGGTGCGTCTCCAGGGATGAGAAGCCCGGGGCGGGACCGCCGCCAGGGCAGGGTGAAGCGCCCACCCGACGGCGGCGGCGCGGCAGGGCGCGCGGCACGGCGGCGTCGGTGGTGCGGGTGGAAGAGGGCGCGCCGGGCGGCCGCGCGCGGCGGTGCCGGCGGCGCGGTGCGGGTGCGCGGAGAAGCGGAAGGAAGTGAGGGGGAAGGGGCAGGGGCGGGTCGCGTACCCGCCGCGCGGTCACTGAGTGACCGGGTGCCCAACTCGTGCGTGGCCCAAGGCCGACCCGGTAGTCACGGCGCCCACCGTACGGGCACACCCGTACGAAGGCAACGCGGAACCGATCGCTCCGTTCGCCGCCCCCGTCCACCGCCGCCATGGCCCCCGATACAGTCGGCACCACAGCAGACCAGGGCAGACCGGCACAGACACGCGGCTGCCACGGGAACCGGGGGCTGCCCCGGGGGGAGGACGAACCGCGAGATGAGCCGCCGTTCCCAGGGATTACTCGGCATCTGGGCCGAGGCGCAGCGCCAGCAGCAGCGCCGGGCGGAGGCCGAACACCGCGCCCGCGCGCAGCAGCAGCGCGACCAGGAGCGCCAGGCCCGCGCCGCCGAACGCGCCATGGCGCGGATGCACCGCGAACGGCAGACCGCCTACCGCCGGCAGCGCGAGGCCGACGCCCAGCGCCGCACCGAGGAGCTCGACGCCCGGGTCGAGGCCCTCACCGGCCTGCTCGCCGCCGGCTGCCGGGCGCCCGCCTTCACCGCCGACGCCCTGCTCCGCCCCGAACGCGTCGAGCCGTTCGCCCCCGGCGCCCTGGCCACCCCGGTGGCGATGCCCGACCCGGCGCGCTACCAGGCGCACGCCGGCGGAATGCAGTTCGGCGCCCGCCGGGACCGCGCCCAGCAGGAGGCCCGCGCCCGCTTCGAGCAGGACTGGTACGCGGCCCAGGCCGCCGAGGCCCAGCGGCAGGCCCGGCTCGCCGCCTACCGGCAGCAGTACGACCAGTGGGCGGCCGCCGCGCTCGCGGAGATCCGGCAGCACAACGCCGGTGTCGCGGAACTCCTCGCCGGCCTGCGCGCCGGCGAACCGGACGCGGTCGTCGAATACTTCTCCGCCGCCCTGTACTCCGGCACCTCCTGGCCCGAGGGCTTCCCCCGCCAGCTCAGCGCCGGCTATGACACCGCCGCCCGCCAGCTCGTCCTGGACTGGGAACTGCCCGGCTACGACACCGTCCCCGCCGCCAAGGCCGTCCGCTACCTCCCCACCCCCGACGAGGAGCGGGAGACCGCCCGCCCGGCCGCCCAGCGCCGCGCCCTGTACCGCGACGTGCTCGCCCAGAGCGTCCTGCTGGTGCTGCGCGACCTGTTCGCCGCCGACCCGCACGGCGCCCTGGACTCGGTGGCCCTCAACGGCTTCGTCGACGACGTCGACCCGGTCACCGGCCGCCCCGCGAAGATCGTCCTGGCCACCGTGCTCGCCACCCGCGACGCCTTCGCCTCCTTCCACCTGGACAAGGTCAGCGCCCCCGAGTGCCTGACCGAGGGCCTGCGCGGACAGCTCTCCGCCCGCCCCGACCAGCGCGCCCCGGTACGCCCCGGCCGCCGTCCGGACGACATATCGGGCGGCAGCGCGGTGGTCTCCCACGGCACCGAGGGCGAACCGGACCTGTACGCCATGGACCCGCTCGCCTTCGAGCAGCTGATCGCCGAGCTGTTCCGCGCCATGGGCATGCAGGCGGTCACCACCCAGCGCTCCGGCGACGGCGGGATCGACGTGGACGCCCTCGACCCGGACCCGGTCCGCGGCGGCAAGATCGTCGTCCAGGTCAAGCGCTACCGCGCCACCGTCCCGCCGACCGCCGTCCGCGACCTGTACGGCACCGTCCAGTCCGAGGGCGCCAACAAGGGCGTGCTGGTGACCACTTCGCAGTTCGGGCCGGGCGCGCACAGCTTCGCCCAGGGGAAGCCGCTCACCCTGATAGCCGGGCCGGAACTCGTCGACCTGCTCGGCCGCCACGGGCTGCGCGGCCGCCTCGGCCCCGGCGGCGACGCCCCCGCACCGCCCGCCGGCCCGCCCGGTGGTGACCACAACGTCCTCGCCCTGAACTGGTCGGGCCCGGCCGCCCTGGACATCTGCGCCCTGGTCTGCGCGGGCGGCACGGTCCTCGGCGAGGACCACTTCGTCTTCTTCAACAACCCCGCCACACCGGACGGTTCGGTGCGGATGCTGCCCGGCGTCACCGAGGACCGGGCCGCGCTGCGGGTCGGCTTCGGCGAACTGCCGCCGGCCGCCGACCGGCTGGTGCTGGTCGCCGCCGTGGACCCGGAGACCGACCCGGACGGCCACCTCGGCGGCTTCGCCGACGCCCGGATCCGCCTCCTGGACGCCGCCGGCGGGGAACTGGACCAGCTGCCGGTCTCGGACGGACGGCCCGGCGAACGCGCGCTGGTCCTCGGCTCGTTCCGCCGCCGCGCCGGCGGCGACTGGGAATTCGTCCTGGGCGGCAAGGGCTATCCGGGCGGCCTGGCCGCCCTGGTGGCCGACTTCGGGATCGAGGTGGCCTGAGGGGGCGCGGGCCGGGGGCGGTCCCGGGGCGCCAGGGCCGTCCGGGGGACAGCGGCGGACACCGCCGCATACGGTCGATTTCCGTCATCGAACGACTGGTATCTGTCGGATATGAGCGCGTTCTCCCGGTACGCAGCGGCCGCCCTGCTCCCCGTCCTCGCGGCTCTGGCCGCACTGGCCACCGGCTGCGGCGCCGGGCCGGATGCCCCACCGGCCGACGCACCGGGGTCCGGCGCCCGGCGGCCCGCCGCGCCGCACCCCGCGCAGCGCGCCGCCCGGCCCGTCCCGCACCACCGGGCCGGCGCTCCGGCCGCCCGCCCGTTCACCCTGATCGCCTCCGGTGACGTCATCCCCACCCACCCCGACGTCCTCGACACCGCGCGGGACGACGCACCGGTGGCCGGCGGCTACGACTTCCGGCCGATGCTGCGCGGCATCCGGCCCCTGATCTCCGGCGCCGGACTCGCCCTCTGCCACCTCCAGGCCCCGCTCGGCCCGCTGGACGGCCCGTTCACCGGCTACCCGGCGCTCCAGGCCCCGCCGCAGATCGCCGCCGCCCTCAAGGCGACCGGCTTCGACTCCTGCGCCACCGCCTCCCACCACGCCCTCGACCAGGGCCCGGACGGCGTCCGCCGGACCCTCGACGCGCTGGACACCGTGGGCCTGCGGCACACCGGCACCGCCCGGGACGCCGCCGAGGCCGCCCGCCCGGCCCTGCTGCGCACCCCCGGCGGCGCCCTGGTCGCCCACCTCGCCTACGCCTACGCCACCGACGGCGACCGGCCCCCGGAGGACGCGCCCTGGGCGATCGCCCCGCTCGACCCGCGGCGCGTCCTCGCCGACGCCCGGGCGGCCCGCCGCGCCGGTGCCGATGTGGTGGTCGTCAGCCCCTACTGGGGCACCGAGTACCGCACCGCCCCGGATACCCGGCAGCTCCGCCTCGCCCGCACCCTCACCGCCGCCCGCGCCGGCGGCCGCCCTGCCATCGACCTGATCGTCGGCGGCGGCCGCGCCCACACCCCGCAGCCGTTCGAGAAGGTCAACGGCACCTGGGTCGTCTACGGGCTCGGCGACCAGCTCGCCGGGGCGATGAGCCAGGAGCGCGGGGACTGGGGGACGGCCGCGCGGTTCCGCTTCGTGCCGCCCGCGCGCCCCGGGGAGCGCTGGCGGGTCGCCCGCGCCGAGTACGTACCGCTGCTGACCGACACCGGCCCGCCCGTACGCGTCCTCGACCTCGGCCGGACCCCCGGGTACGAGGACGCACGGGCCGAGATCCGCCGGGCGGTGCTCAGCCGCGGCGCGGCGGACGACGGGCTCGTACGGGGGCGCTGACCGGCGGCGCCCGCGGGCCGGCGGCGGTCCTCCCGTACGGAACGCCGCCGCGATGTGAAACCCTTGTGGAGACGCGGACCCGCCGACCACCGGATCGGCCAGGCAGGAAAGGAGCCGGAGGGCAGTGAGCGAGAGTGCGGCCGTCCGGCCCCGCAACCCCCGCGGCCAGGGCGAGCGCCTGCGGGAGGAGCTGCTGCGGGCGACCGAGCGCCTCCTGGAGGAGGTCGGCAGCGAGGACGCGCTGTCGCTGCGCGCGGTGGCCCGCGAGGCCGGGGTCGCCGCGCCGAGCATCTACCGGCACTTCGCCGACAAGACCGAGCTGGTCTGGGCCACGCTGGAGATCAGCTACGAGCGGCTGGCGCACGCCATGACCGACGCCGCCGAGCGCGCCGACGAGGACGATCCGGTGGAGCGGCTGCGCGCCCAGCTCCGCGCCTACTGCCGCTACGCCATAGCGCACCCGGCCAACTACCGGCTGCTCTACGAGACCCGGCAGAGCCCGGTCGACCCCGAACGGCTCGCCGGGCACCCGGCCGGGCTGCTGGTGCGCAGCTGGCACCACGCGCTGACCGCCTGCGAGGAGGCGGGCTGGCGGGTGCGCGGTTCGCGCGCCGAGGCGCCGTACCTGCTGTGGTCGGCGGTGCACGGCCGGGTGATGATCTGGCAGGTCATGCCCAGCCGCAAGGACACCGGCCGGCTGGACCGGTTCGTGGACGAGATCCTTCAACTGCTGCTGGAGCGCTGAGCGGGAGCGCCCCAAGGCCCCGGTCGTTCGTATACGGCCGGGGCCTTTCGCGTACCTGTTGCGGGGCCTTCGGCATGCCCGCTGCCGGGACCTGCGCCCCGGGCCTGTGCGCCTGGCCTGTGGGTCCTCCGCCCCCGCCCGTCTGTTCCTTCCGTCACTTTCCGCTCGGGACCCTCGGCGTTTACCCGCTCATTACGCATGTAAGTTTACGCTTGTTAGGCGAAGGATCGACGCATGGCGCACACCCACCGGTGTGCGCGCGAGGAGCGAGATGACCGACATGATCGACACGACAGTTCCCGCCGCCCCGGGGCCGCTGCCCGTCCAGCCCCCGGCCGGCTGCCCCTTCGACCCCCCTGCCGAGTTCGGCACCCTGCGCACCGAGGCGCCGATCTCCCCGATCTCGCTCCCCGACGGCAGCCGCGCCTGGCTCGCGACCCGCTACGCCGACATCCGCGCGATCCTCGGCGACACCCGCTTCAGCTCCGACACCACCGTCCCCGGCTACCCCCTCAGCGGCATGACCGGCGGCGGCAGCACCCAGCACCGCGGCTTCATCCGCATGGACCCGCCCGAGCACACCCGGCTGCGCCGGATGGTCACCCGGGAGTTCATGGTCAAGCGCGTCGAGGCGCTGCGCCCGGAGATCCAGCGCCTGACCGACGAGCTGTGCGACGCCATGGAGCGCCGGTCCGGCGAGCCGGTCGATCTGGTCGAGGCGCTGGCGCTGCCCGTTCCCTCGCTGGTGATCAGCCTGCTGCTCGGCGTCCCGTACGAGGACCACGACGTCTTCCAGCACCTCACCGGCAAGCTGCTCTCCCGCACCATCGCCGAGGACGCGCGCGAGGCCGCCCGGGTCGAGCTGCGCGAGTACCTCGACGCGCTGGTCACCGCGAAGGAGAAGGAGCCGGGCGACGACATCCTCGGCCGGCTGATCACCGAGCAGCAGCGCACCGGCGAGATCGGCCACGACGACGTCACCGCGTTCGCCGCCCTGCTGCTGATCGCCGGGCACGAGACCACCGCCAACATGATCGGCCTGAGCGCCCTGACGCTGATGCGCGACCCGGAGGCCGCCGAGCAGCTGCGCCAGGACCCGTCCCTGATCCGCGGCGCCGTCGAGGAGCTGCTGCGCTTCCACAGCATCATCCGCAACGGCCCCCGCCGGGTCGCCACCGCCGACATCGAGATCGGCGGGCAGCTCATCAGGGCCGGTGAGGGCGTGGTGGTCGCCGTCCCGTCCGCCAACCGCGACGAGACCGTCTTCGCCGACCCCGACCGCCTCGACGTCCGCCGGCCCAACGCCCAGCACCACGTCGCCTTCGGCTACGGCATCCACCAGTGCCTCGGCCAGGCCCTGGCCCGGGTCGAGCTCCAGGTCGTCATAGCCACCCTGCTGCGGCGCTTCCCCGCGATGCGGCCCGCCGTGCCCGTCGAGGAGATCCCGTTCCGCACGGACATGGCCATCTACGGCTGCCACTCCCTGCCCGTCGTCTGGTGACCCGGGCCCGCGGTGGCCGGTTTGCCGCCGGCCCGCCCGCGCCCACCACCCGTACGGCATGATCCTCACCGGAACGACCCGTACGGAAGCACCAACCCGCTACCCGCAATCCGCAACAACTCGCAACGCGCAACCCGCAGTTCGCATCCCCCACGGAGCCACCACCATGAAGATCACCCTTGACGCCGACAAGTGCTGTGCCGCCGGTCAGTGCGTGCTGATCGCCCCCGAGGTCTTCGACCAGCGGGACGAGGACGGCGTGGTCGTCCTGCTCGACGCCGAACCGCCCGCCGAGCAGCACGCCGCGGTCCGCGAGGCGGCCGCCATCTGCCCGGCCGCCGTCATCGAGGTCCAGGAATGACCGCCCTCCCGATCGCCGTCGTCGGGGCCTCGGCGGCCGGTATCACCGCCGCCGAGGCCCTGCGCCGGGCCGGCTGGACGGGCCTGCTGACCCTGATCGGCGACGAACCCCACCTCCCGTACGACCGGCCGCCGCTGTCCAAGCAGCTGCTGCACGGCGCCTGGGAGCCGGAGCGGCTGCGGCTGCGCACCGGCGAGCAGCTGGACCCGCTCGGCCTCGACCTGCGGCTCGGCACCCGCGCCACCGGCCTCGACGTCGCCACCCGCACCCTCACCCTGGACGGCGGGGAGCGCCTGGCCTGCGCCGGCGTGATCGTGGCGACCGGGGTGGCGGCCCGCACCCTGCCCGCCGCCGACGGCCTGGCCGGCGTCTTCACCCTGCGCACCCTGGACGACGCCCTCGCCCTGCGCGGCGACCTGGCCGGCGGCCCCCGCCGCCTGGTCGTGGTCGGCAACGGCGTCCTCGGCTGCGAGGCCGCCGCGGTGGCCCGGGAGCTGGGCCACGACGTCACCCTCGTCGGCCGGGAACCGGTCCCGATGGCCGCCGCGGTCGGCAGCGGGATCGGGGAACTGCTCGCCGAGGAGCACCGGGCGCGCGGCGTCCGGCTGCTGACGGGAGAAGTGGCCGGGTTCGAGACGGCCGCCACGACGGCCGGTGCGGACGCGCCGGCCCGGGTCGGCGGCGTCCGGCTGGCCGGCGGCGAACTGCTGCCCGCCGACCTGGTGCTGCTCGCCATCGGCTCCGCGCCCGCCGTGGGCTGGCTGACCGACCCGGCCCTGGACACCACCGACGGCCTGCGCTGCGACGCCTACTGCGCCGCCGCCCCCGGCATCTACGCCGCGGGCGACGTGGCCCGCTGGGACCACCCGGTGCACGGCCGCCCGCTCCGCTTCGAGCACCGGATGAACGCCACCGAGCAGGCCATGGCCGCCGCCCGCAACCTCGTCGCCGAGCTCGCCGCCGAGGGGGCCCTGCCGGGCGCCGCCGAGGGCGCGGAGCCCCCGGAGCGCCGGCCGTTCGCCCCGGTGCCGTACTTCTGGTCCGACCAGTACGCCCTCAAGCTCCAGGCGTACGGCCTGACCACCGGCGCCGACGAGGTGGAGACCACCGTCCTGGACCGCGACGCCCGCCGCGCCGTGGCCCTCTTCGGCCGCGACGGCCGGGCGGTCGGGGTGCTCGCCGCCGCCCTGCCGCCCCGTCAGATACGCGCCCTGCGCGCGGTGGTCGCCACGCCCGTCCCCTGGGAGGAGGCCCGCGCCAAGGTCCAGGCCGCCACCGCCGCCGCCTGACCCGGGGCACCTGGCGGGCGCGCTTGACCGGCCGGCCCCGGGGGCACCCGCTCCCGGGGCTGCCGCCCCCGGCAGCCGCACGACGGCTCGGTCCCCGGCGGTCCGCTACTGTACGCGGGTCAGTTCACCCCGCGGCCGGCACGCGACGGCCGCGGCACGACGAAGGGGCACCACCCGTGGCAGACATAGAGCAGGCCAGGGCGACGTTCGCGCGGTTCGACGCGGACGGCGACGGCCGGGTCACGCCGGACGAGTTCAAGCGCGCCATGGCCGAGATGGGCGACCCGCTGGTCACCGGCCCGATGGCCGAGGCGGTCATCAACGCCAAGGACACCGACGGCGACGGCCTGATGTCCTTCGACGAGTTCTGGCGCTCCATCCAGGGCTGAGCCCCGCCGCGGCCCGGCCCGCGGGCCGGAGCCGCCGGCCCCGCCCGCGGGCGCACGCCCCGCCACCGGCCCCGCCCGCGTACTCCGCGTACCGCCGCGCGCCCTCAGCGCCCGCCGCCGCCCGGCTGCCGCGCCGCCCGGGCGAGCGACGCGGGCGTGCCCACCGGGGGCGGGGCCGCCTGCGCGCCGGTGCCCCAGCGGGACGGCTCCGGGCCGACAGCGAAGGCCAGTTGGCGCCCGGTGCGCAGGTCGGCGGTGGTGAGGTAGGTCCGGTCCAGCGGGGCGCCGCCGAACCGCACCGCTTGGATGTAGCGGTGGGCGGACGAGGTGCCGGGCGCCGTGACGGTGAGACGGCCCGCCGGGAAGTACCGGCGGTCCAGCGTCAGTTCCACCCGGTCGAAGACCGGTGTGCTCAGCCCCCAGGTATCGGTCCCCGGCTGCACGGGGAACAGCCCGATCGACGACAGCACCATCCACGCCGACATCGTCCCCAGATCGTCGTTGCCGGTCATCCCGGACGGGCTGTCGGTGAAGAGCGTCAGCGCGGCGTGCACCACATCCGTCGTCTTCCAGGGGTGGCCGGTCGAGAGATAGGTGTACGGGGCGATCAGGTCCGGCTCGTTCTGCGGGTTGTACTTGTCCGCGTTGTAGTAGTCGTACGGCCCGTGCACCCACACCTCGCGGGCGGTCCGCGCCGGATCCTTCAGCAGCCGCGGATAGGCGAAGAAGGCGTCCAGCCGCTCCGCCGCCTTCTCCCTGCCGCCCAGCAGCGCCAGCATCCCGGGCAGGTCCTGCGGCACCAGCCACTGGTACTGCCAGGCCGTGCCCTCGTGGAAGCCCTCGCCCTTCGCCGGATCCGCGGGCCCGGTGAACGCGCCCGCCGCGTCCCGGGCCCGGAAGAAGCCGGTCGAACGGTCGAAGATCCGCCGGTAGTTCAGCGCCCGCGCGGCATAGCGGTCCGCGTCCGCGCGATGGCCCAGATCCGCCGCCACCCGCGCCAGCATCGCGTCCGACAGCGCGTACTCCAGCGTCGCCGAGGCCCCGTGGTCGTAGTCCGAATCACCCGGCTTGCGGTGCGGCCTTCCCTTCACGAACGGGACGTAACCGCCCTTCAAGTACTCCGGATTGCCCTCCCGGCCGACCGCCGGGGACGCCGCGGGCGGCACCCCGTCGGCGTTCTTCCGCAGCGCCGCGTACGCCTCCTCCTCGTGCCCCGCCAGCAGCCCCTGCCGGAGCGCGTTGGTGAGGAACGGCGTCACCGGGTCGCCGGTCATCACATTCGTCTCGACCGTGCCGTAGCCCCATTTGGGCAGCCAGCCGCCCTCCCGGTCGATCCGCAGCACCGACAGCGCCATGTCCCGCGCCTCGCGCGGCGCGAGCAGCGACAGCAGCTGGGTCTGGGTGCGGTAGGTGTCCCACAGCGACCAGTTCTGGTAGTAGGTGAAGCCCTGGGCGCGGTGCGGCCGCCCGTCCCAGCCGGTGTACCGCCCGTCCGCGTCGCCGCCGATATTGGGCGCCAGGAACGCGCGGTAGAGCGACGAGTAGAAGGTCCGCCGCAGCGTCCGGTCGCCGCCGCTGACGCGCACCAGCCGCAGCCGCCGCTCCCACGCCGCGTCCGCCGCCGCCCGGGCCGCGGCGAACGAACTCCCGCCCTCCGCCCGGAGGTTGCCCGCCGCGCCCGCCGCGTCCACGTAGCTCAGCGCGGTGGTCGCCTCGACCACGCGGTCCCGGCGGGTGTCGAAGCGGACGTACGCGCCGTGCCGGCCGGGCGCGGTGGAGTCCCGCGACCCGGGCGTCACGGTGTCACCGCGCCAGGTCCCGTACGCGGTGAACGGGCGGCTGAAGCGGGTGACGGTGTAGAGGGTGTACGGCCGGGTGTCCTGGCAGAAGCCGCGGCCGGTGAGCGCGGTGCGGACGGTGCGGTTGTCCAGTACCTCGACGCGGGTGGAGACCGTCCGGTGCAGCGACTGGCCGGCGTTGATCAGCACATTGGCCTGGTCGGTGGCCGGGAAGGTGTACCGCTGCCGGCCGGTGCGGGCGGTCGCGGTCAGCTCGGCGGTGATCCCGCCGTACGAGGTCAGCCGCACCCGGTAGTAGCCGGGGCGGGCCCGCTCGCCGTCATGGGTGAAGGCGGCGGCGTAGGCGGCGTTGTCGGTCGCGGTGATCCGGCCGGTGGTCGGCAGGACGGGCAGGTCGCCGCCGAGCCCGCAGCCCACGCCGGAGAGGTGCACCGCCCCGAACCCGCGGATCCGGTGGTCGTCGTAGTCGTAGCCGGTGCTGTGCCCGGTGTCGGGGGAGAGCTGCACCATGCCGAACGGCACCGCCGCCCCGGGGAAGGTGTTGCCCTCGTCGCGCGTGCCGATGAAGGGGTTGACCAGATCGGTGAGGCGCTCACCGGCCCGCTCCGGCGCGGCCGGGCCGGTCCGCGAGTTCGGGGCGGCCTGCGCGGCGGGCACGGTGAGCGCGCCCGCCAGCAGCACCACCGCCAGCGCCGCGCCCGCGAGACGGGGCCGGTCACGTCCGGTCCAGGGCATGAGAAGACCTCCAGAGGGCCGACAACGTTGTCGGAGGCGGGGTCATTCTTGGCCCGGCCTGACGACCCGTCAAGAGGACGCGGCGGTGGGCGGACCACCGCGGGAAAGGAACCGGCCAGCCGTCAGACGGCCCTGCCGCGGCATCGGCGCGCGGGCCCGTCACCGCCCGTCGCCCGCACCCGTCCCCTCCGCCGCCGCCAGCGCCGACCGGCGGTAGGAGTACGAGAAGTACACGACCAGGCCGACCACGAACCACACCGCGAACCGCACCCAGGTCTGCCAGGCCAGGAACGTCACCAGCCACAGCGAGAAGCACACCCCGAGCGCCGGGACCACCGGCATGCCCGGCGTGCGGAAGGTGCGCGGCAGGTCCGGCCGCTTGTAGCGCAGCACGATCACCGAGACGCAGACCACCACGAACGCCAGCAGGATGCCGATATTGGTGAGTTCGGCCGCCTCGCCGATCGGCAGGAAGCCGGCGATCAGCGCGGACGCGCACCCCGCGATCCAGGTGACCCGCACCGGCACGTGGTGGGTGGCGCTGGTCTTGGCGAACCACCGCGGCAGCAGCCCGTCCCTGCTCATCGCGTACCAGACCCGGGTCACACCCAGCATGAACGTGAACATCACCGTCAGGATGCCGATGATCGCGCCGACCGCGATCACGTCCGCCAGCGCGTCCAGTCCCACCGACTTGAACGCCGACGAGAAACCGCTCTCCGGGTCGATCCGCCGGTAGTTCTCCATCCCCGTCAGCACCAGGCAGGCCAGCACGTACAGCACCATCGAGACGGCCAGCGAGTACAGGATCGCCCGGGGCATGTGGCGCTGGGCGTCCTTGGACTCCTCGGCGGCGGTGCTCATCGCGTCGTAACCGAAGACCGCGAAGAAGACCGTCGCCGCGCCGGTGAACGCGCCGCTCACCCCGAACGGGAAGAAGGGCCGGTAGTTGGCGGTGTCGAGGTGGAAGAAGCCGACGCCGACGACCACCAGCACCACCAGCACCTTCAGCCCCACCACCAGCGTCTCGAAGCGGGCCGCGTTGCGGATGCCCAGGGTGAGCAGATAGGCGATCAGCAGGCAGAGCACCGCCGCGAAGAGGTCCACCCGGTGCCCGGGGCCGGTGCCGGGCGCGCCGAGCATCCAGGCCGGCAGCCGCACGCCCAGTTCGCCGAGGAGGAAGGAGAAGTAGCCGGAGATGCCGATCGCCACCACCGCCACGATCGCGGTGTACTCCAGCAGCAGGTCCCAGCCGATGAACCAGCCGGCCAGTTCACCCAGGACCGCGTAGCCGTAGGTGTAGGCCGACCCGGCCTTCGGGATCAGCCCGGCGAACTCCGCGTACGAGAACGCCGCGGCGGCGCTGGCCACGCCCGCGATGAGGAAGGACACCAGGACCGCGGGGCCGGCCGTCCCGTTGGCGACGGTGCCGGCCAGTGTGAAGATGCCGGCGCCGATGATCCCGCCGACGCCGATCGCGGTCAGCTGCCACAGGCCCAGTTCGCGGGTGAGCCGCTGGCCCGCGGTGCCCTCCGGCTGCTCGATGTGCTCGATGGGCTTGCGGCGCCAGACGCCCTCGCCGGGGCGCAGCAGGCGTGCCATGGATGATCCTCCGTACGCTCGGTACGTCGCCGCCGTGGTGCGACGGCGGATCATCATGGTCCGCGGGGAGCGCCGGGCGAAGGCGGCGCGGCGGCGGGGCCCCGATCGGCCCCCCGGGGGTCAGTCCCAAGGTGGCGGCGCCAGGCACTCAGGCCGGCAGAGGCACGATGCTCACCGCGCGGTAGTCGTAACCGTCTTGTTTGCAGCCGGGGGCTTCCCACGTGAGGTCTACCTGCTGCCCGACCGACATAGCGCGGAAGCCGGCCATCTGAAGGGCACAGGAAATCGGGACTTTTCACGATCAGCTCAAGCGGCTCGCAGGCGCCTGCGGGTGGAGGACCGCGTACAGGGCGTCCACCAGCTGCCGCTGGGTCGCGACAAGTTGCTGTTGAGTCAGGAGGAGCGATTCACGACTGACCGGCGGCCAGGCTGGAAGATCGTGGAGAACGCGGACCCAGGACAAGTAGTGGTCCCCCGCGTCACGGGCGAACGCAACGACGGATCTGACCGGAATCTCGATCTCGTCCCGCGGGCCTTCGAGCCGTGCCAGATTGGCGTGCTGTTCCACATCGGCGAGGGCCGCGTGGAGAGGCGCTTCAAGCTCCTCCACCGTACGGGCGCGGATGGAGCCCTCCGGCGTCTTGATGAGGGCCACGAAGGCGGCAACGGCAGACAGCAGCGCGGCGTAGGTGTCCCGTCGCCCCTTCCACAGGGTGAGATCCTGCTGACCCGCGTTGCTCGTGACCGCCGCGGTGACGGCGGCGTCGATTCCCTTTGATGCGGCCCGGGATGCCGCGACGAATGCCAGGGCTCCTACGACGAGCGAGCCGACCGTGGATATCACGCCGTTGAGAAGTGTGTACTTCCATTCGTCCATGCCCAGATCATGCCGGACCAGCGTGGGCGCGGGGGGTGGATCAGTGAGTTGCCGCCCGCCTGAAGCCGCAGGTCAAAGGGCTGGTGTGAGCGGTCCCGGGGGCACTCGGTACACAGGGCAGAGGCAGGGAGGGAAGGCTCGGGGGCGAGTACACCCTGTCGGGGGGACTCATCGACGGCCAGGACGCGGGCTACTCGACGATGCAGGTCGGCGGCGGCAAGGACAAAGTGGTGCTGACGTTCCCCGAGTACGGGGGCGACGGACCCAGGGTGGTCACCTGCGCGCGGGTGGAGGCCCATGCGGCTCCTTGACCCCGGTGGCCAGCACAGTGCCGTTCCCGCCGGCCTCCAGGAGCACGGTGGGGCTGTACCTCCGCTCCGGCGGGCGGGCCGAACGCCGTGCGCCGAGTCGCGTAGGGCCTGTCCGCCATGCATCGTGGATTGCATCGGAACGAAGGAGCGGACGACATGGGAGACCACGTCTACCGGGTCACCGAGATCGTTGGATCATCCGCCGAAGGGATCGACCCGGCTATCCGGAACGGCATCAACCGTGCCTGCGAAAGCCTCCGCCAGGTTGATTGGTTCGAGGTCACCGAGATCCGCGGCCACATCGAGGACGGACACCTCGCCCACGTCCAGGTCGGCCTGAAGGTCGGCTTCCGCCTGGAGGAATCCAGCGGCTAGGCAGCGGGCTGGTCCTCAGCCATGAGGTGAAGGGGCGTGCCGGCTTCAGGGGACGACCGTCACCGGCCACCGCCCGGCCTTCACCAGGCGGACCGCGACCGAGCCCATGATGCGGTGTCCGGCGGACTCCGAGGCGCCGACCACCACCGCGTCGGCCTTGAGCTCGTCGGCCATCCGCACCATGCCGTTGTACGGGTCGCCGCGCAGCGTGTGGAACTCCCAGCGCAGGTGGTATATCCCGTCCATCCGCTCGGTGGCCTTGCGGATCTCGGCCATCAGCTCCTCGGCGACCTCGCCGGTGGTGTCGAGCACCGGCGCGCCCATCGCCGCCCCGGTGGCCAGCACCGGCTGGACGTAGACCATGACCAGCTTCGAGCCCTGGCGGCGGGCCAGCCCGGCCGCGTAGGCCGCGGCGCGCCAGGACGAGTCGGAGCCGTCGACGCCGACGACGATGACCTTCGGGCCGTCCGTGCCGCGTTCGAACCGCGCGGCCGCTGCGTTGTCCTCCACACCGTAGTCCTCCACACCAGGGAGGTTATCCGCACATCTGTGCCCGGTGGGGTCAGGGGCCGGGCGACCGCGCCCCGGCGTCCCCGTGCAGCGCGGGCGCGGGCGGCCAGCGGTCCGGGGCGAGCACGCCCAGGACGTACGCCTTGGCGACCAGGGCGGTGCGGCCCTGGACGCGCCAGCGGCGGGAGAGCCGGGTGAGGTGGTAGTTGACCCCGTCGACGGTCAGGCCGAGGGCGCCGCCGATCGCGGCGGTGGTCGCCCCGCCGGCCGCCAGCGCCAGGATCCGGGCCTCCACCGGGCTCGCGGCGGGCGGCCCGGGCGGCGCGGCGGGTGCCGCCGGAGTGTCCTCGCGGAGCAGGGCCAGCAGCGCGGGCGGGGAGGCGGACGGGTCGCCGACCGGATCGATCGTCAGCTCGCCGGTGCGTTCCGCTTCCCCGGGCGCGGTCCGCCAGTCGACCCGTACCGGGTAGCGGGAGCGGCGGCCCAGCCGCAGCGCGTCCATGATGCGGGCGATCTGGGCCGGGTCGCGGGGCCGGAAGCGGTCCAGCAGATTCCGGCCGCGGAGCTGGCCGGGGACGGCGCCCCACTGCGCGGCCATCGCCGGATTGGCGATCAGCACCTCGCCGTCGGCCCGGCACACCGCGATCGGGATGGGGATGCGGTCGAGCAGCATGAGGAAGTAGTCACGGTACGGGCTGACGGCGCAACCGGACGGCAGGCCGGCGGGGCCCGGCAGGCCGGCGGGCCCCGGCCGCTCCCGGTCCGCGCCCGCCGCGTTGCTCTCCGGCATGCCGCTGTCCGCCGGGTCTCCGCCCGGCGCGCCGCCGTCCGCCGCCTCGCGCATCGCCCCGTTTCCGCCCTTTCTCCCGTGCCGCCGGCGGCCCCTGCCGCATCCGCGCCGTCCGCGCAAGACCGGCCGGCGACAAACCACTGCACAATCATGCAGTTCCCGGGGCCGGAGCGGGGCACCGGGCCGGTCACGCTGGAACCATGACCGACACCATCGCGCCCCAGCAGGGCGGAAGCGCCACCGACGCCGGTGTGCCGGTCGCCGATCTCACGGCGACCGGGATCAGCGGCACGCCCATCCAGCAGGCCATGGACCTGGCCCGCACCCACGGCCCGCTCTTCCGGCGGAAGTTCGGTGACCGCGAGACGCTGTTCCTGTCCTCGGTCGACCTGGTCACCGAGGTGTCCGACGAGACCCGCTTCGCCAAGGGCGTGTCGGTGGTCCTGGAGAACGTGCGGGAGTTCGCCGGTGACGGTCTGTTCACCGCCTACAACGACGAGCCGAACTGGGCCACGGCGCACGAGGTGCTGATGCCGGCCTTCGCGCTGGGCTCGATGCGTACGTACCACCCGGCGATGCTCAAGGTCGCCCGCCGGGTGATGGCCGCCTGGGACCGGCGGATGGCCGAGGGCCGCCCGGTCGAGGTCGCCGAGGACATGACCCGGATGACCCTGGACACCATCGGGCTGGCCGGTTTCGGTTTCGACTTCGAGTCGTTCTCCCGGGACACCCCGCACCCGTTCGTCGAGGCGATGGTGCGCTGCCTGCAGTGGAGCATGACGAAGTTCGCCCGCGATCCCGGCGCGGACCACTCGGCGGCCGACGCGGCGTTCCGCGCGGACGCCGACTACCTCGCCTCGGTCGTGGACGAGGTGATCGCCGCCCGCACCGCGAGCGGGGAGCGGCGCGACGACGACCTGCTGGGCCTGATGCTGGCCGCCACCGGCGAGGACGCCGCCCGGCCCGGCCCGGTGCTGGACCTCGCCAATATCCGCAACCAGGTCATCACCTTCCTGATCGCCGGCCACGAGACCACCTCCGGCGCGCTCTCCTTCGCCCTGTACCACCTGATGAAGGACCCGCTGGCGCTGCGGCTGGCGCAGCGGGAGGCGGACGAGCTGTGGGGCGACGACCCCGACCCGGACCCGTCCTTCGAGGACATCGGCCGGCTCCCGTTCACCCGCCAGGTGCTCAACGAGGCGCTGCGGCTGTGGCCGACCGCCGCCGCCTTCTCCCGCCAGGCCCGTACCGACACCGTGCTCGCCGGCCGCTATCCGGTCGCCGCCGGCGAACTGGTCACCGTGCTCACCCCGATGCTGCACCGCGACCCGGTGTGGGGCGACAACCCCGAGGCGTTCGATCCGTTCCGCTTCAGCCCGGAGGCCGAGGCGGCCCGCTCCCCGCACGCCTACAAGCCCTTCGGCACCGGTGAACGCGCCTGCATCGGGCGGCAGTTCGCGCTGCACGAGGCCACCATGCTGCTGGCGCTGCTGGTGCACCGCTACCGGCTGGTCGACCACGCCGGATACCGGCTGCGGGTCAAGGAGACCCTCACCCTCAAGCCGGACGGCTTCACCCTGGCGCTGGCCCCGCGCACCCCCGCCGACCGGGCCGCGGTCCGCGCCGCGCTGGCCGTGCTGCCCGGCGCCGCCGCCGGATCCGCCGGCCCCGGCGACGCGCCCGACGAGGGGCTGCCCACCCGCGTCCCCCAGGACACCGGGCTGCTCCTGCTGCACGGCTCCAACTACGGCACCTGCCGGGAGTTCGCCGAGCGGCTCGCCGACGAGGCCGCGGCGCTGGGCTTCGCCCCGGAGGTCGCCCCGCTCGACGCCCGTACGGGCGCGCTGCCCACCGACCGCCCGCTCGTCATCGTCGCCGCCTCCTACAACGGCCGGCCCACCGACGACGCCGCGGCCTTCACCGCCTGGCTCGGCACCGCCCCCGAGGGCGCCGCGCACGGCGTCCGCTACGCGGTGCTCGGCGTCGGCGACCGCAACTGGTCCGCCACCTACCAGCAGGTCCCCACCCTGCTCGACGACCGGCTGGCCGCGCTCGGCGGCGAGCGGCTGCTGCCCCGTGCCGAGGCCGACGCGTCCGGCGAACTGGCCACCGCCGTCAAGGAGTTCGGCGCCGCGCTGCGCACCGAACTCCTCACCCGCTACGGCGACCCGGCCA
This sequence comes from Streptomyces sp. NRRL F-4489, assembly GCF_001509485.1. Lineage (GTDB taxonomy): Bacteria > Actinomycetota > Actinomycetes > Streptomycetales > Streptomycetaceae > Streptomyces. The sequence goes on along the minus strand of NZ_LLZI01000239.1, from coordinate 19,663 downwards.
CCGCCGGCGCCGCCCCGGACGCCCCCGCCGACACCGGCTACACCGTCACCGCGCTCACCGGCGGCCCGCTGGACGCGCTCGCCGACCGGCACGGCCTCGTCCCGATGACCGTCACCGAGGCGTACGACCTGACCGCCGAGGGCTGGCCGCGCCCCAAGCGCTTCCTGCGCCTGGCCCTGCCCGACGGCGTCACCTACCGCACCGCCGACCACCTGGCCGTACTGCCCGCCAACACCCCGGAGGCGGTGGACCGCGCCGCCCAAGTGCTGGGCGTCGACCTGGACACCGTGCTGGCGCTGCGCCCGCCGGCCGGCCGCCCGGGCCGCGACACCCTCCCCGTCGACCGTCCCCTGACGGTGCGTCAGCTCCTCACCCGCCACCTGGAACTGGGCGCCCGCCCGGACCGTGAGCAGCGCGCCCTGCTCGCCGCGCACAACCCCTGCCCGCCCGAGCGGCAGGCTCTGGAAAACCTCCCCGACGACGACCCGCGCACCGTCCTGGAGCTGATCGAGGCCCATCCGGCGCTGCGCGGCGCGCTGCCCTGGCCGGTGCTGCTGGAGCTGCTGCCGCCGCTGCGCGTCCGGCACTACTCGCTCTCCTCGTCGCCCGCCGCCGACCCGCGCCACGCCGAGCTGATGGTCTCGCTGCTGCCCGGCGGCACCGGCTCGACGTATCTGCACACCCTGCGGCCCGGTGACAGCGTGCTGGCGCGGGTGCAGCCCTGCCGGGAGGCGTTCCGCCTCGACCCGGCCGACGAGGCGCCGGTCATCATGGTCGCCGCCGGCACCGGCCTGGCGCCGTTCCGCGGCGCCGTCGCGGACCGCGTCGCGGCCGGGGCGACCACGCCCGCGCGGCTCTACTTCGGCTGCGACGACCCGGACGGCGACTTCCTGCACGCCGCGGAGTTCGCCGCCGCCGAACGGGCCGGCGCGCTCACCGTCCACCCGGTCTTCAGCGCCCGCCCGGAGCACGGCCACCGCTTCGTCCAGCACCGCATCGCCGCCGAGGCGCGCGAGGTGTGGGAGCTGCTGCGGGCCGGGGCCCGGGTGTATGTGTGCGGCGACGGCAGCCGGATGGCGCCGGGCGTCCGGGACGCGTTCCGTACGGTGCACCGCACCTGCACCGGCGCGTCCGAGCAGGAGGCGGAGGCGTGGCTGCGCGAACTGACCGCGTCCGGACGCTATGTGGAGGATGTCTACGCGGCGGGCTGACCGGGCCCGTAAAGCGGGCGGCGGGCGCGGCTACGACAAGCGCGCCCGCCGCCCGCCTTTCCGTGCGGTCCGGTGCCGCTAGCCGTCCGCCAGGCCCGCGCCCGCCGCCCACTCCTCCCGCTCCGCGCCGTCCGCGCCCCGAGGAGACCGCCCGGCCGCGCCCGGCAGCCGTACGACCACCAGGGCCAGCCCCGCCACGGTGACGTTCCGCACCGCCGCCTCGACGCCGTTCCACTGCTTCGACTGCCACATCGCGAACCACTCGCCGCCGATCGCCCAGAACCCGGCGCCGAACAGCAGCACCACCATCACCAGCCCGGCCGTCGCCAGCCCGCGCCCGCGCCCGGCCCGCCCGCGCACCGCGCCCACCAGCGTGGCCGCCACCAGCACCAGCGCCGCCACCGACTCCCAGGCGATCACCGCGATATACGCCGCGTCCTGCACCCGGCGGGAGGTGACGGCCCGCCACATCAGGTCCGGGTCGCGGAAGGTGGTGTCCATCGCCAGGACATGGCGGACGTACTGCTGGTTGGTGCCGAAGTCGGTGATGTTGCCGAACGCGACCAGCGCCATGTAGAGCGCCACGATCCCGGTCAGTACCACCGCCGCCCACGACAGTCCGCCGCCCGCCGCCTCCCGCGTCCCGCGCACCCCAACTCCTCTTCCGTAGCCGGACCGTTCATCCCGCCGTCCGCGCCCGGCCCGTTCCCGCACCGCCCGCCGTACGCCAACTCCCGTACGCTGCTGCCCGACCGGCCGGACCGACGAGGGGACAACGGGGCAGATGACGAGCAAGCGGTGCGCGGGGACGGTCGCCGTCGCGGCGGCGGCGGTGATCGCGGCGACCGGACCGGCGCAGGCCGGGACGGCCGCCACGACGCCCACCACGACATACGACACCACCACCGCGGTCGGTGTCCACAACGCGTACGACAAGGCCAAGTACCCGTACTTCGCCGACGCCCTGGACTCCGGGGCCGCGCTGGTCGAGGTGGACGTGTGGACCAACGGGCTGGGCGCCTCCTGGCGGGTCTCGCACAGCAACCCGCTGGGGAACAACAGCAATTGCGTGGGCGCGGCCACCGCCGCCGACCTGCGGGCCAAGGACCGCAACCAGGACTTCGCGGGCTGCCTGGCCGATATGCGGGCCTGGCACGACGCGCACCCCGGGCACCGCCCGATCCTCGTCAAGGTCGAGCTGAAGGACGGTTTCAACGCGAAGAAGGGCCGCGGACCGGCCGAATTCGACGCGCTGGTACGGCAGAAGCTCGGCGACGCGGTCTACGGGCCCGGCGACCTCGCGGCCGGCCACGCCACCCTGGACGAGGCGGTCCGGGCGGGCGGCTGGCCGTCCCGCGCCGACCTGGCCGGGAAGTTCCTCTTCGAGCTCATACCGGGCACGGTCGAGGAGCACAACCCGCTCGACCGGCTGTGGACGGACGTCGAGTACGCCACCCACCTCAAGTCCCTCGCCGCGCAAGGGCAGTTGGGCCGGGCCACCGCCTTCCCCGCCGTGCACGGCGCCGCGCCCGGCGACCCCCGCGAGCGCTACGCCGACGCCACCCTGCGCCCGTGGTTCGTCGTCTTCGACGGCGACGCCGCGACCTACCTGGGCGGCGCCATCGACACCGCCTGGTACGACACCCGCCACTACCTGCTCGTCATGACCGACGCGCACAAGGTCCCGCCGGCCCTGGACGCCACCCGTCCCACCGAGGCCGAGGCCCGCGCCCGGGTCGGTCTGCTGGCCGCCGCGCACGCCAGCTTCGCCACCGCCGACTGGTACCCGCTGCCGGACGTGCTGCGCACGGTGGTGCCGCGCGGCGCCGCCCGCCCGGGCACCTGACCGGGCCACCCGGCCCGCCCGGTCAGCCCAGCGCGGCCCGCCGGTACAGCGCCGCGATATCCGCCCCGAACCGGCTGCTGTACGAGGTGGTGTCGTCGCCGCCCTCGTCCTGCCCGCCGATCACCCCGATCAGGGAACCGGTGCCGGTGGCCGGGTCGACGTCGGTGAGCATCGGGCCGCCGCTGGTCCCGGCCGGGAAGCCCTCGCACGGGAAGCGCAGCTGGCCGGAACCCTCGGCGTCCGCGGTGTGCCGGCACACCACCGGGGTGTCGCTGTCACCCGGATAGCCGGTCAGCTGGGCCGGGCGGCCGGGCGGCGCGTCGAACCGGATCCGCTCGGCACCGGTGACGTCCTCGATCCGCTGGTCGGTGCCGCCGTGCCGGCGCACCCGGACGAACGCCACGTCGTGGTCCGGGTCCCGGTCGCTGATCCACCGCGGGTCCACGTCGACCCGGGTCGGCACCCACAGCCCGTACGGCGCGATCCCGTCGTGCAGGCCGGGCGCGAAGACCAGCCGGGTGCGGAAGCCGCCGTCGTGGACACAGTGCGCGGCGGTGGCGAGGAGGTTGCCGCCGGGGGAGTGCACCACGCTCGCGGTGCAGTAGTGGCCGGCGCCCTCGTCGTCCTCCGGGGAGAAGAGCGCGCCGACCGGAGGCGAGGGCGGTGCGGCGGTGGCCACCAGGGGCCGGGACTCCGGCAGCGGCGCCGTGCCCTCGCCGGCCCGGCGGACGGCCGCCGCCGGCGGGGCGGGCCGCTCGCGGTACCCGCCGGCCAGCACCGCCGCGGCCGCCCGGTCACCGGCCGCCCGGGACGCCCGGTACGTTCCGTTCACCGGGTCGCCGGGCGCCACGTACGCGTCCTGCCGCGCCGCTTTGAGGACCAGCGCCGAACCGCCCACCACGACCGTCAGCGCGCCCAGCGCCAGCGTCACCCGCAGCGGCACCCCGGCGCGGGCCCGGCCGGTGCGCACCGGGCCGCCCGGCTCCGGCCACCCGGGCGCCGGGCCGGGCCCCGCCGCCCCGGCCGTCCCGCGCCCGCCCGGCGCGTCCTCCGCCGGCCCGGGGCCGCGTTCGCTCGTCTCCACCAGGTGCCGCCTCGCGCATCAGCCGGCGCCGGCCCGGCCGTACGGCGGCGTACGGGGCGGGGCGGCGCCGGAAACAGACATTCCCACCAGTCTGATGCACACCGGCCCGCCGGGGTTGGCTCCGGCGGCCGATCACCTGACCCGCTGCGCCGCCAGGGTGACACCGCGCCCGGCGAGGTTGTGCCGGATCAGCTCCGGCGCCATCCCGTACGCGCTGGGGAAGTCCATCGGGACGATGCCCAGGCCCTGCCAGGCGGCGCCCTCGCCCGCCAGCAGGCTCTTCACACGCGGGTTGAGCCGGTCGGCGTTGGAGCGCGGCGGGAGCAGCGCCGCGGTCGAGACGTAGTTGACGAAGAGCTTGCCGGGCTCGGCGACCGCCTTGCGGAACTGCGCCTCGACCTTGGGGAACTTCCCGAGCGGTTCGGTCATGTAGGCGTCCTGGATGTCGAACAGCGCCGGATCGGCGTACCGCACCCCGCCCAGCCCGTCCGCGTCCGCCAGCAGCACCACCCGGCCCCGCGCCTCGCCCAGCCGCGGCAGCCCCGGGTCCAGCCGGAACAGCGGGCGGTAGCCCTTGGCGTCGAGGTAGATGCCGAAGATCCGGCGGAACTCCTCGGCGGAGACCTCCGAATACTCCTGCTTGACCCGCATCAGCACGGTCTCGGACGGGTGCGCCCGCAGGAAGTCGCGGCAGGCGTTGAGCACATCGCCGAACATCAGCTCCTGGTAGAACGCGCCGTGGTGGATCGCGAAGACGTCGTCGATGGCCCGGCAGCGCACGTCCAGGAAGCGGATACCGGACGCCAGCTGCTCGGCCACGGTGGTGTCCTGGCAGGCCACCCAGGGCCCGCCGAACCGCGCGCCGGAGTCGTGGGTGCCGGGGATCGTCAGCCGCCGCACGGGCGTGGCGTCGTCCAGCGCCGCCATCCAGTCCGCGGTGGTGACCGCCGTGCGGGCGGTCCGGGGGCGCGGTACGGCGATAGCCGCGCCCGCCCCGCCCAGGCCGGTCAGCACCCCGGCGGCGGTCAGCCCCGCCGCGCCCCTGAGGAACCCCCGCCGGTCCAGCGCCGTCCCCGTACCCGTCCCCATGCCCCGCCCCTTGTCCGTGTCCGTTCCGGTCCGTCCGCGCCCGCCGGTCCGCGGGCACGGGTGTACGACCGGGGCATCGAACCACACCGGCGGGCCGGCGGGCACCCCGTGTGCGCGGGGCGCCCGCCGCCGGTCAGGTCCGCACGGCCAGCGACAGCGCGAACCGCCCGGCGCGGTCCGTCCACCACTCGGCCAACTCAAGCCCCGCGGCGGCGAGTTCGGCCCGTACCCGGTCCTCGCGGAACTTCGCGGAGACCTCCGTGCGCAGCTCCTCGCCGGCCGCGAACGGCACCACCAGATCGAGGTCCGGGATCTTCACGGTCAGCTCCCGCCGGGCCCGCAGCCGCATCTCGATCCACTCCTCGGCGGCGTCCCAGCGCGCGACGTGGTCGAAGTCCGCCGGGTCGAAGTCGGCGCCCAGCTCGCGGTTGATGACCTCCAGCACGTTCTTGTTGAACGCGGCCGTCACCCCCTGGTCGTCGTCGTACGCGGCGATCAGCGTGGCCTCGTCCTTGACCAGGTCGGTGCCGAGCAGCAGGGCGTCCCCGGGCGCCAGCAGACCGTGCACGGACCGCAGGAACGCGGCCCGTTCGCCGGGGAGGAGGTTGCCGAGGGTGCCGCCGAGGAACGCCAGCAGCCGCGGCCCGGGCGCCTCCGGCAGCGTCAGGCCCTGCTGGAAGTCGGCGACCAGGGCGTGCACGGTCAGCCCGGGGTGCTCGGTCAGCAGCGCCTCGCCGGCCGCCCGCAGCGCGGACTCGCTGACGTCCACCGGGACGTAGGTGCGCAGCCCGGTCAGCGCGCGCAGCAGCAGCCGGGTCTTCTCGGACGACCCCGAGCCCAGCTCGATCAGGGTGCGGGCGCCGGTGGCGGCGGCGATCCGGCCGGCGGTGGCGGTCAGGATCTCGCGTTCGGCGCGGGTGGGGTAGTAGGCGGGCAGGGTGGTGATCTCTTCGAACAGCTCGCTGCCGCGGGCGTCGTAGAACCACTTCGGCGGCAGCTGCTTGGGCGTACGGGACAGGCCCTCGGCCACGTCGGCGCGCAGGGCGGCGGCGGTGGCGTCGGCGGGCAGGGTGCGGGTGAGGCTGAGCGGGCTCACGTGGCGGGCTCCTTGAGCGGGGTGAGGGTGACCTCGGTGCGGGTGGCGCGCAGCAGGGTGCGGTCGGGCACCTCGGTCCAGTGGGGGGAGGTGTCGTAGGGCTCGGAGGCGACGACCCGGCCGCCGCCGGGCACGGCCAGGTGGTAGAGGGTGTCGCCCCAGGTGGTGGCGGCGATGGTGGTGCCGTCGGTCAGCAGGAGGTTGAGCCGGGAGCCGGGCGCGGCCGCGGCGGCGTCCTCGACGGTGCCGGCCAGCGCGTCGCCCGGTTCGGCGCCGGCCGCCAGCCGGTGGTGGACCAGCGCCCACAGGAACGCGGTGTCGGAGCGCGCCGCCAGCCGCAGCAGCTCCCCGGCGGGCAGCGCGGCGGCGAGCGGCGCCATGCTGTCCGGCCAGCCGGCCACCGCGCCGTTGTGGCTGAAGAGGTACCGCCCGGTGGCGAACGGCGCGGCGGCCGCCTCGGCGTCCGCGCCGCACACCGTGGCGTCCCGGACGGCGGCCAGCAGCGCCCCCGTCCGGATCACCCGGCCCAGGTCGGGCAGCTGCTCATCGGCCCAGATCGGCCCGGCCCGGCGGTAGCGGGCCGGCACCGGGTCGCCGGGCGCGTACCAGCCGACGCCGAAACCGTCCGCGTTGACCGTGCCGTGCCGCTGGTGGCGCGGCGCCCACGACTGCCGGTACAGACCGTGCGGCGGCGCCAGCACCACCTGCCCGAACGGCACCTCCGGCCCCACGTACGCCAGATGACGGCACATCAGTTCACGTCCGGTGCGGCGTCCCGGGCGGTGCGGAACCCGGCGAAGATCTGCCGCCGCACCGGAAGGTCCCAGTTGCGGAACGTGCCCCGGCAGGCGACCGGGTCCACGGCGAACGAGCCGCCGCGCAGCACCTTGTGCGCGCTGCCGAAGAACACCTCGGAGTATTCGCGGTACGGGAACGCCGCGAAGCCCGGGTAGGGCAGGAAGTCGTCGGCCGTCCACTCCCACACATCGCCGATCAGCTGGCGGATGCCGAGCGGCGAGGCGCCCTCGGGGTAGGCGCCGGCCGGCGCCGGGCGCAGATGGCGCTGGCCGAGGTTGGCGTGGTGCGGGCCGGGGTCCGCGTCACCCCACGGGTAGCGCCGGTCCCGGCCGGTCGCCGGGTCGTGGCGGGCCGCCTTCTCCCACTCGGCCTCGGTGGGCAGCCGGCGCCCGGCCCAGCGCGCGTACGCGTCCGCCTCGTACCAGCTGACGTGCAGCACCGGCTCGTCCGGCGGCACCGGCTCGACCACCCCGAAGCGGCGGCGCAGCCACTGCCCGCCCTCGCGGCGCCAGAACAGCGGCGCCCGCAGCCGGTGTTCGCGCACCTGCGCCCAGCCCTCCGGGGCCCACCAGCGCGGCTCCTCGTAGCCGCCGTCGTCGACGAAACGCTGATACGCGGCGTTGGTGACGGGGGTGGTGTCGAGGAAGAACGGCGCGACCGTGCGCCGGTGCGCGGGCCGTTCGTTGTCCAGCGCCCACGGCTCGGTGGAGGTGCCCATCACGAACGGCCCGCCGGGCACCAGCACTTCGGGCGGCAGCGGGCCGGGCGGCGCGGGCGGCGGCTCGGGCGCGGTCAGGACCGGCGGGCCCTTGCGCAGCTGGTGGGTGATCAGCATGGTCTCGTCGTGCTGCTGCTCGTGCTGGGCGATCATGCCGAAGGCGAAGCCGGCGTCCAGCAGCGGCCCGCCGCGCAGCGGACTGCGTTCCAGGACGTCCAGCACCCGGCCGCGCACCTCGGCGGCGTAGCCGTGCGCCTCGGCCGGGCCGAGCAGCGGCAGCGACGGGCGCGCGGCGCGCGGATGCGCGAACGCGTCGTAGACGGAGTCGATATCGGGGCGCAGCGGGTCGCGGCCGCCCACGGTGCGCAGCAGCCACTGCTCCTCCTGGTTGCCGATGTGCGCCAGGTCCCACACCAGGGGCGACATCAGCGGGGAGTGCTGGGCGACCAGGTCCGGCTCCTCGACGCACGTGGTCAGCAGGCGGGTGCGGTCGCGGGCGGCGAGCAGCGCGGCGGCGGCCCGCTCCCGGACCGGCTCGGGATCGGTGGTCACTTAAGCGTCCTTCCCAACGGTGAGAGGGCCCCCGGCGGCGGTGCCGGGCCCGGGGGCCGGCGGCGGGCCGGCCGCCCGCTGGGCCGCGCGCAGGGCGTCGAGCTGGTCGTCGGCGGGGCACCGGCCGCGGTCCACGTAGCGCGCGGTGAACTCCGCGACCGCGTCCCGGATCGCGGGCGCGGCGCCCAGCCGGGGCAGCGCCTCCCGCGCGGCGGCGAAGCAGGCGGCCGCGGCGGCGCGCAGCTCGGGGTCGGCAAGGCCGTCGCGGGCCGCGGTCCGCCACAGCGGGTTGTCCGGCGCGGGGTCGCGGCCGGCGGTCTCCGCCAGCGGCTTGACGGCCCGGTAGGCGTACTCGGCGGCCTCCGGGTCGTCGAAGAGCGCGGCCGTGACGGCCAGCGGCACGATCCACCCGTCCTCGCCCGGCTGCGCGTCGATCATCCGCAGCTCCAGATGGCCGCGCGGCCGGACCGGCGGGAAGAGGGTGGTCACGTGGTAGTCCAGGTCCGCCCGGTCCGGCGGCCGGGGCGCGCCGGTACGCACCCACTCCCGGAACGTCAGGCCCTCCGGCGCGTCCCAGGGCCCGTCGGGGCGCCGCACGCACATCACCGGGGCGTCCAGCGCGTAGCGGGCCCAGGCGGCGCGCGGATCGGGGCCGGCGGGCGGGGCCAGGGTGCGGCCCGGGTCGATGCGCGTCCAAATCGCCTGGCGGGTGGTGCGGTAGCCGGTCGGGCGGCCCTCGGCGAGCGGGGAGTTGGCGAACGCGGCGGCCAGCACCGCGCCCAGCAGATGCGCCAGCAGCCAGCGCCGGCCCAGCCCCAGCGGACCCGGCTCCTCGTGCCCGGCGTCCAGGCACACCTGCACCGAGGCGGTACCGCACATCATGTGCCGGCCGTCCGGGCCGCGCCGGTCGAAGTACGCCTCCATGGCGTCGTAGCGCGGGGCGGTGAGCACCCGCCGCGGGGGGTGCCAGGGGTTGTGGCCGTGGCCGGCGAGGCCGAGGCCCAGCTCCCGCAGGACGGGCCGGACCCGGGCGAGATCGGCGCGGACGGCCGCCACGCAGGCGTTGAGGGTCGGGGCGGGCAGCGAGCTGAGCTCCAGCTGGCCGCCGGGTTCGAAGGTGAGGGCGGAGGTGAGCGGCAGGGCGCGCAGGGCGGCCGCCGCGGTCCGCATCCGGTCGGCGTCGACCGGACATCGGGGGTTGCGGGCGTCGTGGACCAGCAGCTCGATCTCGACGCCGGTCCGGCGCGGTGGTCCGGTCTTGAAGCAGATACCGCGCAGATGGGCTTCGAGTTCGGCTTCTGATATCGGCGGGCGTACGGGCATCGCTGCGCACTCCCCTCGGGGCGGCTGGAACGGCCGCCCTCCACCTAAGCGGCTGCCGGCGCCCGGCTCAAGGGCGCCGGGCCGCGGCGGAGTGCCCGGGGGCCGGGACCGGGCAGGTGGGACGGGGGAGGGGAGCGGGAAAAATCGATACGCCCGTTCGGGTGGCCGGGGCCGCGTCCGGCCCGCCCGGCGGCGTCCGGCCCGGCCCCGGCCGCCGGCCCTACTGGCGGTAACCGGCCAGGAAGCGCCCGATCCGGCTGATCGCCGCGTCGAGGTCGTCGGCGTACGGCAGGGTCAGGATGCGGAAGTGGTCCGGGCGCGGCCAGTTGAAGCCGGTGCCCTGCACCACCTGGATCTTCTCCCGCAGCAGCAGGTCCAGGACGAACTTCTCGTCGTCGTGGATCCTGTGCACCGCCGGATCCAGGCGCGGGAACGCGTACAGCGCGCCCTTGGGCTTGACACACGAGACGCCCGGGATCTCGTTGAGCCGCTCCCAGGCCCGGTCGCGCTGCTCGCGCAGCCGGCCGCCGGGCAGCACCAGGTCCGTGATGGACTGCCGGCCGCCGAGCGCCGCCTGGATCGCGTACTGCGCCGGGGCGTTGGGGCACAGCCGCATGGACGCCAGGGTGCCCAGGCCCTCCAGATAGTCCGCGGCGTGCTCCTTGGGGCCGGAGACCACCAGCCAGCCCGAGCGGAACCCGGCCACCCGGTACGCCTTGGACAGCCCGCTGAACGTCAGGCACACCAGGTCCGGGGCGAGCACCGCGGCGTGGTGGTGGACCGCGTCGTCGTAGAGGATCCGGTCGTAGATCTCGTCCGCGAACACCATCAGCTGGTGGCGGCGGGCGAGGTCGAGCATCCCTTCCAGCAGTTCGCGCGGGTAGACCGCGCCGGTGGGGTTGTTGGGGTTGATGATGACCAGTGCGCGGGTCCGGTCGGTGATCTTAGAGGCGAGGTCGTCCAGGTCCGGCAGCCAGTCCGCGGACTCGTCGCACAGGTAGTGCACCGGCTTGCCGCCGGCCAGGCTGGTCACGGCCGTCCACAACGGGAAGTCGGGCGCCGGGATGAGGACTTCGTCCCCGTCGTCCAGCAGCGCCTGCACGGCCATGGAGATCAGCTCGGAGACGCCGTTGCCGAGGTAGACGTCATCCACGCCGACGTCCGCCAGACCGGCCTCCTGATAGCGCTGGGCCACCGCGCGGCGGGCCGAGAGGATGCCGCGGGACTCGGTGTAGCCGTGCGCGCGGGAGAGGTTGCGCATCACGTCCTGGAGGATGTCCTCGGGGCACTCGAAGCCGAACAGCGCGGGGTTGCCGGTGTTCAGCCGCAGCACGCTGTGGCCGGCCTCCTCCAGCGCGTCCGCGTGCTCGATCACCGGCCCGCGGATCTCGTAACAGACGTCGGCCATCTTGCCGGACTGCTTGAACTGCACGCGGCCACCTCCCACTTGACTCGTCCGCCGCGGACCGCGGCAGCGCCCGAACAGGCTACTTGGATTTCCCCACTTCCTACTTGGAAAATCCAACCACACATCTATGCTGGTGTCATGCCGCGCCGAAGTTATGACCAGTACTGCGCCGTCGCCCGGGCCCTGGACGCCGTCGGCGACCGCTGGACCCTGCTGATCGTCCGGGAGCTGCTCGGCGGCCCCCGCCGCTACAGCGACCTCCACGCCGACCTGCCGGGCGTCAGCACCGACATGCTCGCCACCCGCCTGAAGGACATGGAACGCGACGGCCTGCTCACCCGCCGCCGCCTCGCCCGGCCCGCCGCCTCCGTCTACGACCTCACCCCCCGCGGCCGCGCCCTGCTCCCCGCGCTGACCGCCCTCGCCGACTGGGGCGCCCCCGCCCTCGCCGAACGGCGCCCCACCGACGCCGTACGCGCCCACTGGTTCGCGGTCCCCCTGATGACCCGGCTGGCCCGCCACTTCGCCGGCGAACCGGTCCGCGTCCTCGACATCGTCCTGGACGAGGGCACCTTCCACCTCGTCCTCGACCCCACCGACCCCCACTACGCCGACGGCCCCGCCCCCCACCCCGACGCCGTCCTGCGCATGGACACCGCCACCTGCACCGCCCTCGCCGAGGACCGCCTCACCCTCACCGAGGCCCTCACCGCCGGCCGCGCCGCCCGCACGGACCCGGACGAGCACCCGGGGGCGGCGCTTGCGCCGGGGTGACGCGGGGACTTGCCGCCGCCCGCGCCCCGTGGCACGGTCCGTGCCGTGACCATCGACCGGCGGCCGCCCGGTCCTGGGCGGATGCCCCGCTCACCTTGGCGATGTCCCGACTCCCTGGCGCGCCGCTATGCGAACTCCCGCTTGGTGAAAGGGAGTTGGCCGCCTGGGCGGCCACCGTCCGCCGCGTCCACGCCGCGCTCCCGCCCGCCGGACTGGCCCGGCTGCCGCTGCGCCACGGACACCAGGCCGAGACCGTGCGGCGGCTGCGCGCCTGGTACGCGCGGACGGCGGAGCGCCGGCTCGCCCCGGCGGTGCGGTACGCCCTGCGGGCCGGTATGGACTGGCTGGACGCCTCCGTGCCCGGCGCGCCGGACGCCCCGCCCGGCATCCCGCCGGACGTCCCGGCCGTGTTCGGCGCCGGTGACGGCAACTCCGCCAACTACCTCTGGGACGGCCACCGGGTCCGCGTCGTCGATCTGGAGGAATCCGGCCGCAGCGACCGCGCCTACGAACTCGCCGAGATCGTCGAGCATGTCTCCGCCTGGGTGCCGCGCCCCTTCGACACGGCCGCGTTCCTGCGGCGCTTCCCGCTCACCCCGGCCGAATCCGCCCGCCTCCGGGAGTGCCGGATCCTGCTCGCGCTGGTCTGGCTCTCCCTCCTGGCCGGCGACGACCCCGCGCACCCGCGCAATCCGCCCGGTACGGCCGAACGGCAGGCCCGCCGGCTGCTGCGGCGGCTCGACGGGGCGGGGTAGCGCGCGGGCGGGCGGAGAACGGGGGCGGGGCTAAGGCCGCTCGGGTGCGAGGATCCGGGCGTCCGGGGTGCGTTCGGCGGCGAGCAGGCGGAGGGCGGCGGCGGAGGGTGAGTCTTCGGGTGCGGTGTAGATCATCACGCCCTGGCCGGAGCCGTCGGGGGTCTGCATCATCTCGAAGTCCAGGGTCAGTTCGCCGACCAGCGGATGGTGGAACCGCTTGGTGCCGAAGGTGCAGAAGCCGACCGTGTGGCGGGACCACAGCGCGCTGAACTCGGTGCTCTTCATGGACAACTCGCCGATCAGCTCGGCCAGTTGCTGATCGTCGGGGCGCTGCCCGGCGGCCACCCGCAGCGCGGCCACGGCGCGCCGGGTCTCCTCGTCGCGGTCCGGGTACAGCTCGCGGGTGTGCGGGTCGAGGAAGAGCAGCCGCTGGGCGTTGGGCCGGTCCAGGGGGCGGTTCGGACTCTCGGGGTCGAGGTGGCCGGCGACCAGGGCGTGGCCGAGGCGGTTCCACGCCAGGATCTCGAAGCGCGGCCCGAGGGCGAGGGCGGGGACGCCCTCGATGGCGGTGAGCAGCTGCCGCACGCCGGGCCGGGCCTTCTCCGGGCGGACCGCGGGGCGGCGCCTGGCCCGGGTGGGGCGGGCCAGCTGGCGCAGATGGGTCTGCTCGTCGGGGGTGAGCCGGAGCGCCCGGGCCAGCGCGTCCAGCACGCCCTCCGAGGCGTTGTGGCTCTGGCCCTGCTCCAGGCGGGTGTAGTAGGCGACGCTGACGCCGGCGAGCTGCGCGAGCTCCTCGCGCCGCAGTCCGGGGACCCGGCGGCGCGCCCCGTAGGAGGCCAGGCCGACGTCCTCCGGCTGGAGCCGGGCGCGGCGGGTGCGCAGGAAGTCCCCCAGTGCGGAGGGGCCGTTGTCGGTGGTGTCCATGGCTGCCAGTGTGCGCCATGGGGCGGGCCGGTTGCCTGTCCCTGGCGTTGGCAGGATCCGGCTTGCCGGCGTGGCAGGGTCCGGCGGCCGGGTCGTGCGCGGGGGCCGCGTCCCGGCTGTGTGCGGGCTGTCGGGCGGAGCGTGCGCCGGCGGTCGGGACACCCGGCGGCCGGAACTGTTCCGTGGCGGATACCGACCGCTTAGTATGCCGCGTGGCGAGGGCCGGGACCGGCCCCGCACCGCCCGTACGACGCGAGTCCGTGGAGGCACCAGGTGAAGGCATGGCGGGTACACGAGAACGGCGAACCGCGCGCGGTGATGCGGCTGGAGGAGGTCCCGGACCCGGAGCCAGGGCCCGGCCAGCTGCTGCTGCGGGTGCGCGCCGCGAACGTCAACTTCCCCGACGCGCTGCTGTGCCGCGGCACGTACCAGGTCCGGCCGCCGCTCCCGTTCACCCCCGGCGTGGAGATCTGCGGTGAGGTCGTGGCCGGTGGGGAGGGTACGGACGCCGTCCCGGGCACCCGGGTCCTGGCCCAACCGCCGCTGCCGGGCGGCGGTTTCGCCGAGTTCGCGCTCGCCGACGCCCACACCGTCCGCCCGGCCCCCGAGGCGCTGGACGACGCCGGGGCCGCCGCGCTCCACATCGGCTACCAGACCGGGTGGTTCGGCCTGCACCGCCGGGCCCGCGTCCAGCCCGGCGAGACACTGCTGGTGCACGCCGCGGCGGGCGGCGTCGGCAGCGCCGCCGTCCAGCTCGGCAAGGCCGCCGGCGCCCGGGTGATCGGCGTCGTCGGCGGCCCCGAAAAGGCCCGCACCGCCCGCGAACTGGGCTGCGACCTCGTCCTGGACCGGCGCACCGACGACCTCGTCGCGGCCGTCAAGGACGCCACCGGCGGCCGCGGCGCCGATGTCGTCTACGACCCCGTGGGCGGCGACGCGTACACCAAGTCCACCAAGTGCGTGGCGTTCGAGGGCCGGATCGTCGTCGTCGGCTTCGCCGGCGGGACCATCCCCACCCCCGCCCTCAACCACGCCCTGGTCAAGAACTACGCCATCCTCGGCCTCCACTGGGGCCTCTACACCACCCACGACCCGGCCGCCGTGGACGCCTGCCACGAGGAACTGACCAAGCTCGCCGCCCAGGGCGCCATCAAGCCGCTGATCGGCGGCCGGGTCCCGCTGGACGGCGCGGCCGACGCCGTGCAGCGGGTCGCCGACGGCGACTCCACCGGGCGCCTCGTCGTCCTCCCCGGCGCGGGGGAGGCCCGATGACCGACGCCGCCGAGCTGCGCCGCCGCACCGCCGCCCTCCTCGCCGCGCACCCGCCGGCCACCACCGGCCGGCTCGACTTCCTGCGCGCCCGCTTCGACGCCGGCCTGGCCTGGGTGCACTTCCCCGCCGGCCTCGGCGGCCTGGACGCCCCGCGCGCCCTCCAGGCCGTCGTGGACGCCGAACTCGCCGCCGCCGGCGCCCCGGACAACGACCCCGGCCGGATCGGCATCGGCCTCGGCATGGCCGCCCCGACCGTCCTCCGCTACGGCACCGACGCGCAGAAGCGGCGCTTCCTGCGGCCGCTGTGGACCGGCGAGGAGGTCTGGTGCCAGCTCTTCAGCGAACCGGGCGCCGGCTCCGACCTGGCCGCGCTCGCCACCCGCGCGGCCCGCGACGGCGACGGGGACTGGACCGTGGACGGGCAGAAGGTGTGGACGTCCAGCGCCCACCTGGCGCGCTGGGCGATCCTCCTCGCCCGCACCGATCCGGACGTCCCCAAGCACCGCGGACTGACCTACTTCGTGTGCGATATGACCGCGCCCGGCGTCGAGGTGCGGCCGCTGCGCCAGATCACCGGCGAGGCCGAGTTCAACGAGGTCTTCCTGACCGGCGTGCGGATCCCCGACGCGCACCGCCTCGGCCCGGTCGGCGACGGCTGGCAGGTCGCCCGGACCACCCTGATGAACGAACGCGTCGCCATCGGCGGCGCCCGCCTGCCCCGCGAGGGCGGCATGATCGGCGTGGCCGCGGCCGCCTGGCGCGACCACCCCGGACTGCGCACCCACGACCTGCACCAGCGGCTGCTGAAACTCTGGGTGGAGGCCGAGGCCACCCGGCTCACCGGCGAACGGCTGCGCCAGCAGCTCGCCCAGGGCCAGCCAGGACCCGAAGGCAGCGGCATGAAGCTGGCGTTCGCCCGGCTCGCGCAGCGGATCAGCGGCTGGGAGGTGGAGTTCCGCGGCGAGGCCGGGCTCACCTACGACGACTGGACGCTGCGCCGCCCCGAAGGCGTCGACTTCACCGGCCGCGAGGCCGGATACCGCTATCTGCGCGCCAAGGGCAACTCCATCGAGGGCGGCACCTCCGAAGTGCTGCTCAACATCGTCGCCGAGCGCGTCCTGGGCCTGCCGTCCGAGCCGCGCACCGACAAGGACGCCGCCTGGAAGGACCTCCCCCGATGACCCGCACACCCCCGGCCGCCGAACCCGACCTCCTCTACTCCGACGACGAGGAGGCCCTGCGCGCCGCCGTACGCTCCCTGCTCGCCGACCGCTGCGATCCGGCCACCGTCCTCGCGTCCGCGGAGTCCGGCCGGCCCTACGACGCCGAGCTGTGGCGGGCGCTGGCCGGGGAGATCGGCGCCGCCGGGCTGCTGGTGCCCGAACGCCTCGGCGGCCAGGGCGCAGGACCCCGCGAGACCGCCGTCGTCCTGGAGGAACTGGGCCGCGCGGTCGCGCCGGTGCCCTATCTGACCAGCGCGGTCCTCGCGGTCACCGCGCTGCTCGGCTGCGACACCGCCCGGCCCGAGACCGCCGAACCGCTGGCCGCGCTCGCCGCCGGCCGTACCACCGGCGCGCTCGCCGTCCCGCTGACCACCGCGCCCGGCGCGGCCGCCCCGCCCACCGTCCGCGCGGACGCCACAGGCGCGCTCACCGGCCGGATCACTTCGGTCGCCGACGCGGCCGGCGCCGGTCTGCTGCTCGTCCCGGCCCGCGGCCCGGACGGCGACCCGGCGCTGTACGCGGTGGACGCCGCGGCGGACGGGGTGCGCACCGAGCCGGTCACCCCGCTCGACCTGACCCGGCCGCTGGCCCACGTCGTCCTCGACGGCGCGCCCGGCCGCCTGCTGGCCGTCGGGGACCGGGCCTTGGCCGCCGTGGACCGCGCCCTGCTCACCGGCGCCGGACTGCTCGCCTCCGAACAGCTCGGCCTCGCCGAATGGTGCCTGGCCGAAACCGTGCGGTACACCCGCGAGCGCACTCAATTCGGCCGCCCGGTCGGCTCGTTCCAGGCGCTCAAGCACCGGATGGCCGCGCTGTGGCTGGACATCGCCTCGGCCCGGGCGACCGCCCGCAACGCCGCCGACGCGCTCGCCGCCGACTCACCGGACGCGCCGGTGGCGGTCGCGGTGGCCCAGGCGTACGGCGCGCCGGTGGCGGTGCGGGCCGCCGAGGAGTGCCTCCAGCTGCACGGCGGCATCGGCATGACCTGGGAGCACCCGCTCCACCTCTACCTCAAGCGGGCCAAGAGCGATGAACTCGCCCTGGGTACGCCGGGCCGCCACCGGGAGGCGCTGGCGGGGCCGGTGGGGCTGGCGGGTCCGGTCGGTTCGGCGGGTCCGGCGGGGGCGTAGGCGGGGCGCGGCCCGGTGCCGTGATCCGGGGCACGGGGCCGTGGCCCGGTGGCGCGCCGGGCCGACTGGTGGGGTGCAGGGGGCGAGCCGCCCGGCTCAGCCGGTGACCGCGAACGGCCGGCTGAAGGCGTGCGTGGTGCCGTCGCCGGCCGCCACCTCCAGCGCGTACGCGGGGCCGGGCGGTACCGCCGGCAGCGTCACGATCGCCTCACCGGCCCGCCCGGCGCCGGCCCGCGGGGAGACCAGCGCCAGCCGCTGTATGCGGCCCCGGCCGGCGGCCGCGTTCAGCCAGACGTCCACATCGGTGCCGGTGGTGTTGGTCCAGGCCACCGGGAAGCTGCCGTTGGCCCGGAGGCTCACCGGGCCGGCCGGGCCGTTGACCCGGATCCGGCCGGGCGCGGTCCGGCCGCCGGGCCGGGGGAGCGCCGCACCGGGCCGTGACCCCTGGGCGCGGGCCGGGCCGGAGCCCAGCGCGCTGATCGCGGCGCGCGCGGCCGGGCCGGCGGGCCGCCCGGGGCCGGAGCGGGCGTCCGCGGGACGGCCCGCGGCGGCCGGACCGGCGGCGACGGCGGGGGAAGTGGCGGGCGCGGCGGCCTGCTCGGAGCCGGAGGGGTGGGTGGGGGCCAGTTCGAGGACCAGCGTGCAGCCGACCGCGGTGGCGGCGACGGCGATGGCGAGGGAGTTGGCCGTCTCGGCGACCCTGCCCATCGCGTCCTCCTTTCCTCGGGGGAGGGACGAGCCGGAACATCCCCGGCGACCTTGATCATCAAAAAGCCGCGCCCGGTGACCACCTGCATGGCCAGCCCCGCCGCGACAGGGCCGCCGCGCGGGCGGATACTCGGCGCCGCACCCGTACCGGCGGTAAAAAATCCGCAAAGCTCCGAGGGTGTCCGGAAAGTGCGGTTCAGGTAGCGTCGGAGCCATGACGACCGCGACCCGCCGTGTGCTGATCGGACCGGTGCTGCTGCTCCTGGCGGCCCTCCTCGCGCTGGCCGCGGTGGCCGCTCCCCGGGCGCACGCCGTGGGCGGACTGGACGAGGCGGCCGCCGCCCTGCGCAAGGGACCCGTCTACGTCGACCCCCGCGCGTCGGGTCAGTTTTCGGCCAGTCAGGCGGACGCGCTGGCCCGGAAGATCAGGGATGCCGGCAAACCGGTCTTCGTCGCCGTCCTGCCCCGCACCCCCGACTACCCGCCCAGCACCCTCCTGCGCGATCTGCGCACCAAGGTCGGCATCAGCGGCGTCTACGCCGTCGAACTCGGCGACGGCTTCAACGCCGGCGCCGACCCGCGCGTCATGTCGCGCACCGCCGTCCAGAACCTCGTCGGCGCCGTCAAACGCTCGCAGTACCCGACCGTCTCCGCCCGGCTCAACAGCTTCGTCGACACCGCGCTCACCGAGGCCCGCGGCCGCGCCCCGGCCTCCTGGGGCGGCACCGGCGGCGGCTTCGGCACCGGCACCGCCATCGGCGTCGGCGTGCTGATCGTCGTCGGGGGCGGCGGCGCCTACGCCCTCGCCCGCCGCAACCGCCGCCGCCGCGCCGAGGAGGAGCGCGCCGCCCTGGAGGAGCTGCGGGTGGTGGTCGACGAGGACATCACCGCCTTCGGCGAGGAACTGGACCGGCTGGACTTCAGCCCGGCCGAACCCGGCGCCGACGACGCGATGCGCGCCGACTACGCCCGCGCCCTGGACGCCTACGAGGAGGCCAAGTCCGCGATGGCCGCCGCCCGTCACCCCGGCGACGTACGGGCCGTGACCAGCCAACTGGAGGAGGGCCGCTTCGCGCTCGCCACCCTCGCCGCGCGCCGCACCGGCCAACCGCTGCCGGAACGCCGCCCGCCGTGCTTCTTCGACCCCCGGCACGGCCCCTCGGTCACCGACGCGGCCTGGGCCCCGCCCGGCGGCGCCGCGCGCACCGTCCCGGTCTGCGCCGCCGACCAGGCCCGCCTGGACGACGGCCGCGAGCCGCTGGCCCGTACGGTCCGCACCCCCTACGGCGACCGCCCCTACTGGGACGCCGGCCCCGCCTACGCCCCCTGGGCCGGCGGCTACTTCGGCGGCGGTGTGCTCCCCGGCCTCCTGGCCGGCACCCTGCTCGGCCACATGATGCTCACCACCCCGGCCTACGGCGCCGACTTCGGCGGCTACGGCGCCCCGGACGGCGGCGACGTCACCGGCGCGGACTTCGACCCCGGCGCGTTCGGCGGCGGCTTCGGCGACGGGGGCGGTTTCGGTGACGGCGGCGGCTTCGGGGGCGGGGGTGGCGACGGGGGGTTCGGCGGGGGCTTCTGAGGGGTGAAGCGGTTGCCGGACGCTGACGCCCGCGCCCGGCCCCGGCCCCAGCCCCGGTCCGGCCGTCCGTAGGGCTACGAGCCCGCCGCCCCTGTAGCGCGCCACGACCCCCATAGCGCCCCGCCACCCCACCGCCCCGTACACCCACGCCCCCCGGCCCCACCCCGGGG
>NZ_LLZI01000238.1 GCF_001509485.1 Streptomyces sp. NRRL F-4489 | reverse complement strand
CTCCCCCACCCAACTCCACCACCACCTCCGCGTCCGTCGCCTCGATACGCAGGGCCGGGAGGGCCTCCGGCCTACGGGACACGGCTTCGGCGAAGTCCTCGATGATCCAGCGGGCGATACGTTCCGGCACGTCGGCGAAGGTGTAACCAGCGGCGAGGTCGGCGTGGTGCACCTCCAGTTCGCGGAGCCTGGTGGCGAGCAGGCTGCCCGGCGTACGGAGTTCCCCGGTCCGCAGCCGTACGCGGCGCCGCCAGGCGCCCTCCGGGAGGCTCCGGACGGCGGCGTCCAGCCGGGCGGCGCCGGCCGCCACGTCATCCAGCAGTACGGCGACCGGCCGCCCCGCCCCCGCCTCGATCTCCGCCTCCCGGGCCGCCATGCTCGCGTACTGCGGGATCGCCCGGCCCGTCCGCGCCCCTTCGAGCAGCCGGCACAGGCTGTCGGCGGCCCGCGCGACATGGGTGAGGACGTGGCCGCGCGTCCAGGGCGGCACCAGCGACATCCCCCGCACCTGCTCATCGGTCAACTTCCCCGCCGTACGCACCAACCGCGCCATGGACTCGTCAATAGGCCCCAACAGCCCCTCGGCATCCACCCTCACCACCACACCCCTCCCGGCGCACCCGCGCCCCTCAGCCCCATCCCCGCCCCGCAGCCCCTACCCCCACGCCCCCGGCCCCACCCCCGCGCCATGGCACGCACCGCCCCCTGCGGCGGCTAGCATCGCTGGGGAGACCGCCAAGAACGGAGTGTTCATCTGTGCGTCAGCTGCGCGTAGGCGTCGCCATCTTGACCATGGGGAACCGCCCCACCGAGCTGCAGGAACTGCTGGATTCGGTGGCGAGGCAGGACCTCCCCGCGACCCACATCGTGGTCGTCGGCAACGGCTCGCCGCTGCCCCCGCTGCCCGACGGCGTCACCGGCGTCGCGCTGAGCGAGAACCTCGGCGTCTCCGGCGGCCGGAACGTCGCCCTGGACGAGCTGCGCAAGCTCGGCGACCTCGACGTGGTGGTCGACCTCGACGACGACGGCCTGCTGATCAGCGACGACGTCTTCAGCCGGCTCGCGGAACTCTACGCAAGCGACCCGAAGTTGGGCATCGTCAGCTTCCGGATCGCCGACGAACTGGGCCGCACCCAGCGCCGCCACGTCCCGCGCCTCCGGGTCGGCGACCCGAAGCAGGGCGGGCTGGTCACCACGTTCCTGGGCGGCGGGCACGCGCTGTCGGTGCCGATGCTGGACCGCGTCGGCGGCTGGCCCGACGAGTTCTTCTACGCCCACGAGGAGACCGACCTGGCCTGGCGGGCGCTCGACGACGGCTGGCGCGTCCGCTACGCCCCGGAGATCGTCCTCCAGCACCCGTACACCTCGCCGACCCGGCACGCGGTCTACCACCGGATGGTCGCCCGCAACCGCGTCTGGCTGGCCAAGCGCCACCTCCCGGCCGTACTGGTCCCGGTCTACCTCGGCGTCTGGGCGGGCCTGACGGCCGTCCGCACCCGCTCCGCGGCGGGCCTGCGCGCCTGGGCCGCCGGCTTCGCCGAGGGCGTACGGACACCATGCGGCCGCCGCAAGCCCATGCGCTGGCGCACCGTCTGGCGCATGACCCGCCTGGGCCGCCCCCCGATCATCTGACGCCCGGCCCGGCCGACCCCGAGGGCTGGGGCGAGCGGCCGCCGGCTACTCACCCCTCGCCCGCTTCCCGAGCCATCAAGGGCGGCCACGGGAATCGTCCCGCCATCTGCATGACGTGCTGCTGGAAAATCCATCGAGCATCCAGGTAGGCCACATATTCCAGGATGTCATGCCACCGCGAATGACTCTCTTCCAGAGCTTCGGGGTCGATTTCCAGAAGCTGCTCAGCCAGTCGCCGAGCAGCCCCTCCGGGGCTGGGGAATGCCGTTCGGATTCGAAATCCCACTTCGGCCGCTCCACCTCAAGGAGACAGAGGAAGTGACCGAAAGCGTGCAGATTCCTGTTGAGCGGATAGACCTCGCCCCCCGTCGTCATAGCAGTCGCCCACCCTCCGGAGTTTTTCGGAGGCCGCCTCGATGAGGTCGAACCAGGGATTAGGGCGGGATGGGATGCCGACGTGGCGCAGGAAGTGGGAGCTGGGTTCGTGCTGGACACCGTCCAACAACCCCGCTGGCAGGGTGACCAGCCCTTCCGGGCCGAACTCGGCCTCAAGAGTGCCCCGGTCGAGGGGAGGCGTCATGCCATGACCTGCTCTGTCGATCGTGATACAGGCCGCTCGACGCTACCAGTTGTCAGGTGACTTCGGGTCGTTCGGAGCGTGCTGCGCGAGGGAAGTTCACTTCCTGTGGCGATTCGCTTTCAGTCAGTCCAGGCAATTCATCTTGTCCGCGTCATCTTGCGACCGGGACTGAGCCGCGGGGCCGAATTCGCCGCTCCGGGGCCACCTTCTCCCTCTGAAGGTTGAGCGTGAGGTTACACGGGCCGGGCGCTACCGACGTCGCCGAGCTTGACACCGTCCACCCCCGCCTGCGGTCCGGGCCCACGTCGCCTTCCCCGAGGCCGCGATGTCCGCGCTCCAGGGAGGCACCCGGCCCGGCTTCCGGCAGGCGTCGCGGCGGGCGCATGAGGGTTCCGGCCGACGGCCTGTCCGCACGTCCGTTGGATCTTGGTCTGGACGGATGAACGGGGGCCGCCCCGGCGGTGGGGCGGAAACCCCTCGTGCGCGATGACCACCACCGGCCCGCTCTCGCCCTTCCAGGCGGGACAGGGAGCATCTCCGCGGGCCTCAGGAGCCCAACACCCCCTGTTCAGCGCACGAGTATCAGTCCGCAGCTGTAGGCACGCGCGTGACCGATGCCCTGTGTGAGGGCGGCGACGAACGTCTTCGGGTCGGTCACCGTGAGCGTGCCCTTGATCTCCGCACGAGCAATGCGCAGACCCTTATGCGGTGCCGGACTGGAGACTCGCGGAAGCATGCGCAGAGCGAGCCGCTCGGTGTCCGCGTCAGCGCCGATGCGGGTGACACCGTTGGGGGCGACCGCGGGCTCCCCGGATGGTTGCAGGCGGTGCGAGAACCACGTCTTCACGTGCTCGGGACGGGTGTGGGGGACACGGACGCCGCGGGTTTTCGGCGGTGAGCCCGGTGTGGGCGGAATGCTGCGGACCGGATTGACGACCGTACGGAAGTCGACACGGTCACCGATGCGGAAAGTGCGGTCGACGGTGAGGGTCTCCGGCGCCTCGGCCAGGGCGCCCCGGGGCACACCGCTCCAGTCGGCCGGGACCGAGGACTGGACCACCAGGTTGAGCCGTGCCTGCCGGAGATCGACTGTCCAGGTCGACAGGATGCCCATCTGGGAGCGGGCGTCGGGACTGCCATCGTCCACCCAGCCGGGGAAACCGCTCATGACGGTCCGGTGCATGTCCTGTGCGTCGATGAGCGATTTCGCGGCAAAAGGATGCCGGGCGTCCAGAGCAAGCAGGCTCTGCGTGGCGACGAACCTGGCGGCACCACCCGGGCCTGAAGGTGCAGGCGACGTGGCGGCTGTCGTGTTCACAGAATGATGTCCCATCCACGGGCGTGCGAGGCAATAGTGATGCGGTGACGGGTCTCCCAACGGAGGCTGTGAACGCCTCCGTCCGCGCCGAACCGCACAGGCTGGTCCGACAGGGCCCCGATGCCAGGGAGCGGGCACGGACTCTCGATCCAGGCCCACGGACGTACGTCTGTCACCGAAGCCGGCGGCTCTCCTTCGTAGCAAGGATCCTCGGGGAGCAAGGCATGTGTCTCGAACGCTTCCCGGAGGGTGCCTGGAACGACTCCGAGGGCGAGGTCACCCGAGGGCGGGCATGCCTTACGGCCGAGCCAGAGCAACCGCTTGGGGTGCTCCAGTGCATGAGCGATCCGCTCCAGGAGTGCCGCGTCGGGGTGCTCAAGGCCGACGAGGAAGGCGGCGTCAGCGAGATACCAACGCTCTGTGATCAGAGCGTGACGGCGGACCTTTCCGGAGATGAGGGCTCCCGATACCGGGTCCGCGGTAACGTACTTCGGTGAGCCGTACCAGGCTTCCAACTCCCCGCGGCCGAACGGGCCGGGCTCTGAATTCAGCATCGAAGCGGTCGCGGCTTCCTCGGCACGATGGTGGTCGGTGAGGAGGTCGCGAGGGCGCAGAGGATAAGTACCTCCGCCGACCGTGTGGTAGTCGCGAAGCGGCGTGCCGGGCCGGTCGGCGCGGACCCCGAAGAGAACCTCCGCAAGTTCCCCGAGGGGCTCCTCCCGGCGGAGGCCGAGAGCTGCGGCGCACAAGCCGATCACACCGGATTTGGTGGGACGGGTGTGTGTGTCGCGGCGTGCGAACCGGCCGGTGAGGCCCCAGGACTGCAGGGGACCGGCCAGCCGGACGAGCAGAACGTGTGGGCCGTTCACGGGGTGAGGTCCTCGGTTCGCTCCACCACGGTCAGTGAATCCGGCAAGCCCAGTTCGCCCAGAAGCATGTCGATTTCGGGGTCGTAGGTGAGTACCCGCGCGGTGCGCAGGTCCTCGCGGCGACGGCTGACGAAGGTGTGATGGCGCAGCAGCCTGCGAACGGCCGCAGGCCCAGCCGGTCCCTCCCCGCCGGCAGAAACAGGGCCTTCGTCCACCGGCCGCTGGAAGGCAGACGCGTAGTTGTAGGGGCGTTCCCCCTCGAACGCGAGAACGAGCATAGGCAACGACCCGGTAGAGGCGGTGGAGTTCTTCTTCGCCTCCGGGAACGCCTCCACGAAGGCGTTCACGAACTCCTCTTCGGCTTCGGAGGCGGCCGTATCGGCCTCCTGCTCGTCCATTCCGGCCGCCCGCAGATTGGTGCGCAGTTGCGCGCGGTCAAGGACGGCGTGCCGGTAGAAGGTGCCCGAGATCAGCGACTGGTAGCCGGTCATACCAGCGCCCGCGTCATCGGCGGCGTCGAGAAAGCTGAGGGCATTGCGCTTGCGATCCAGCTTCGCATCGTCGGCCGCCGCATAGAAGTCCTCGATCTGCTCAGCCTCGTGGACGGTGAAGGCATGCCCGGTCTGGACGGCACCGTCGACATTCGGAGAGTCGGGGATCTCGGCCAGAAAACGGCCGTAGAGAGCGATGTCCACGGCGTCACGGGGAGCGAGAGCGAGCAGAACGGCATCGCGCGTCGCCTTGGGCAGCGGCGGTAGCGGGACGGACGCGGCAGCTTCCGCCGTGGAGGTCCCCTCCGTCTCTTCCGCCTCGGGCGATGATGCGGCCTTCTTCCTGGCTCCGCGACGTGCCTTCTTCGCCGCTTCTGCGCCGGCCTGAGCTTCGAGGTACGCGTCGCGCCACTCTTCGATCTCCGCCGCCTGATCCGCGATGTGCCCCGCGATCCTCACAGCGGCATCTGACGGCGCGAAGACAAGCACCCTCGTCAGGTTGGCTACTGTCTTCTTCTTCGGGTCGCCGAATTTAAGCCCGCTCGCCTCCATCACCGCACGGGCCGTGACCAGGGCCTTCTCCTTATCCCATCCGTGAGCGGACTCAAGTTCACGTCCGGCCAGGATCGCCCACTCCCGGGTGCGGACACCCATGCTCCGTTCCTTGAGCGCCCCGCGGCCCGCGTTGGCACGGTTGCGTGCGTGGACCCGCTCGGCACGTCGGCGTGCCTGGCTGGTGATCATGTGGCGTTCCACGCCTCCGAAGACAAGGGTCTTGGGCTGCGCATTCTCGTCGCGTACCGGAAGGACCGCCGCGAGGGTCTCGATGAGGTGCAGTGAGAGGAACTGGCTCCGAGGTGCCTCGATCACGAGGTGGTGTCCTTCCGCGTCGTCGGTTCATTCTGTGATTCCCGGCCTCGTGCCGGCGGGGTGTGGAACTCGACCGACCACCCGTAGGCGATGCGCGCCTTGCGGTCGTTCCAGTTGATGAGGTCCTCGGTCAGTTCGGTCCAGGACGGCGGCTGCTGTTCGCAGGCCCGCAGGCGGGTGACCGCATGCTGGAGGTGGCGCCAGGGGATGCGCCGACTGGCGACGATACGGTTCAGGAGGCGCTGGGCTCCGGGGTTGTCGGGCCCACGTCCGGTTCCGTCTCCGATACGACGGGCCGCGGCGCCAAGGCTGCCGTGGCCGTATGAGGGCGTGGAGCGCCCTTGGTGGTAGATGGCGAACAGGAAGGCCATCCGTTCGAACAGATCGCGGTGTTCGTCGCCGCCGTACCAGCCCGCGCGGATGTGGGCGTTGGTGCCGCCTCTGGCCCGGCGCAGTTCGGCGAGGGTCCCGTACTCGCGGTTGCGGACCAGAGTGGTGAGCCAGGCGGTGAGGGCCACGCTGTCGTGCAGGACCCGAGGGGGCTCCTGATCTGTTCCGGCGGACAGGCTGTGCTCAGTCACGCGCGATCTCCCCTCGCAGTTCGGCCGGGGCCCAGTCGTTGGACATGTCCTCGTCGAAGCGCCCCACGGCCCGGGCCCGCGCGCGGTGGTTGCGGTCGTTCGGGGGCAAAGTGTCGAGACGCTGAAGCATTTGGGTGCGAGCTGTCGCCAATAAGCCCTGTGCGTAGGCAACGAGGGGCTCCGACGCCGGGTCGTCGTCCTCCGGCCCCCTGTCGACCACTTCGTCCAGCAGCTCGTGGAAGGGGTCCTCCGCAGCGGGCCAGAACGCCCACCGGGCATCGAGTCGTGCCACCTGACCGGCCTCGTCCGCACCCCGCATGGCTGGAAAGGCCGTCTCTGCAGCCAGGACGGCCGCGTTCTTCAAGCTCCTTGCGATGTATTCGGCGATGTCGGAGCCCCGACGGGAGGCTCGGTAGAGGTGGGCGGCCATGCCCGGGGCGTAGGGGTAGGCACCGTGCGTCCAGGCGACGGGCAGGCTCTTGTTCGCCAGCAGTCCCACTGCCCACAACTGGTACGGGGCGCCAGTCCCCCTTCGCTCGTAGGGCAAGGAGCGGAGCCGCGCGTACAGACCGATTCGGTCGTCCCTTACGGCGCTGTAGAGAGCGTGGGCTTCCTGCCACAGCGCCCTGCTGGGGGACGGCCACAACGGCTTCTTCAGGCCGTTCGTCGTCTTGCTGAACACGGCGTCCTGGAGGTGCCGGTCCGGGTCGAGTTCCAGGATCTCGCCGGCGCCGATCAGGACCCTGTCGACGACGATCTGCCCTTGCGGTCCACGGCCCGGGCGTAAAAGCACGGACCGCCCCAGGGCGCTGTGAAGGTCCGCGGAACTCCGCGGCACTCTGGGCTTCGCCTTCTCCCTGAACGTACGGCGCTCGCCGGTGGTCCAGGACGTGTTGAGCGAATCCCCCGGGCCGTCCGCCGGGTAGAGGTTGAGGCGCAGTGTCTCGCCGAGCGTCTGCCCCAGGGCGACGACGCGGATCCTTCCCGTGAGCCGGCCAGCGGCGAGATTGGTCACCTTGGCGCCGAGCCGCTTCCCGGACATGCGAGCCCGCCCATAAGGGCCGTACACGTGTTGCGTGAGCGTGGCGCGGAAGGCGTCTGCCGCCGGGAGCGGGTTGTCGAGTTCAAGGTGGTGATGGTCGAAGTGCTGGTTGTAGTCCCCTGCGTGTTCGATGACCAGCTGGGCCGTTCCGGTGCCGCTCTCGACGAGATCCGCCGCTAGGAGGGAGTTCTGCACCAGGGGGGCCGTGGGGTGGAACAGGTCCCAGGCGTCGTCCGGTTGCCGGGCCAGCCACGCGGCCGCCGGTGCGAGGTCCTGCTTGCCGACCACCCAGGCACGCCATTCCTCGTCCGAAGACGGGCAGGTACCGGACGCGAAGCAGACGGCCAGCAGGTGCTCGATGACGGCGACGTTCTCACCGGGTGACGCGCAGTCGAGGGCGGCCAGTTCGTCGGCCCCGGCAAGGAGCGCGCACAGGGAGTGATGGGCAATCGCTCCGTCGACGGATACGGCGGGTATGCAGGGCTTACGACGCGGGTCCCAGCTGATGCGCTGCTCGGCAGGCCCGGGCGGGGGAGCATCGGACAATTCCTGACTACCCTCTTTCGCTCATGGACAGTGGACACGGCGCCGATTCCGGCGAACGGTGAACAAGCCGACGACGGTGATCGTCGCCGGGAGCGTTCTCCAGATCGGGATCCCCTTGTCGCCAGGGGACTGGAACAGCCCCCGCACAAGCGGGGAAGAACTCAGGCGAAGCCCCTGATGCCGTCGACGGGCCACTCCCGCTGTTTGCGGGAACGCTCCCTTGGTTTTGCGCTCGACTCTCCTTCGAAGAAGCACCTGGCTGTTGACCTGGAGCTGCACGGATCGGGCACTTACAGTGGGAGATTGCCGAAGGATCGGCAGTCTCGGCATGGCCGCACCGGCAGACCGGCGAGGCCATGGAGTGGTTCCCGTTCCGCGCGCACGGGACGGGAACCACTCGTTGCCGGGGCAGGCCGTTCTTGGCGCCGTGGTTGCGCCAAGAACGGCCGTCTACCAGAGGTGATCGACCACGTTGCTGATCACCGCGGCAGCCACGATGAGAACCAGCTCCCATCCATGGCGTCCCAGCCATGCGCGCGCAGCTCTGCCCATGAACATCCTCCGTATCAGCGCCTCCCGTCCTGCGGTTGCGGAACGGGAGGCACCGATACGGCCAGCAGCAGAAGCCCGCACGGATGCCTTTATATCTCAACTGGCCTGTATTACCGACGAGTTCGGACAATCGGACCTTGCGATATCCCAGGGCGCTGCGCCTGAAGCTGTCGAGTTGAGTGCCGTCACGGCGTGGCGCTCGAGTGTGCGATGCGGGCCCTGGGCCCAGGCGCGGGCTCTGTCGCACGAGGGCTCCGGGGCGCATCCCACTCACCGCTGGCGGCGCCGCACCAGGATGGTGAGAGTGGTACGGGCATCCTTGCGGCGTTCCGGCGTAGGGGCCAGGACGGAGACAAGGGCGACGACGAACAGGACGCCCGCATACAGCAGGCCGGCACACCCGCTCAGAGCTGCGGCATAGTGAAGCAGTTGGGAAATCTCGGACACGGGCCATCCTTCTGTCTCAGGGCCGGATTCGGCTGCGCTGTGATGGCTCCACAGTCGCGAGACGGCGGGACGACGGCGAGTTGCGCCTTCCAGCATGCGAGCCGTTTCCGCAGCTCAGGCGGCAGATTATTGACGACGCCGACCGAGTTTTCCGTCGCTGCGAGCCGAGAGGGGGATCGATGGCCGATACGGAGCGAACGGCACGCACGAGACTGGGCGCCATGCTGAGGTGCTTGTGGGAGGCGGCGGGGCAGCCGCGAGCTCAGGAGCTGGGGCTTTCTCGTTCCACGCTGGGAGACTGGCGCAACGGCAGAACCGCCCCGTCAGCCGAGAGCACAGATCAATTCTGGGCTCTGGTAAGGAAGTTGCAGCAGGCCGCCGGTCGCCCGGTCCATACGGATACCGAGTGGGAGATCGCGCTGCATGCCGCGCAGGAGGAGGGGACCACTAGGCGGAACCGCCAGCTCTCCCTGGTCCGGGAGAAGGACCCGGACCACCGGTTCGTCCGCCCTCACATGCCCGCCGTTGACGCTGCCGTGGACGGTCTCCGCGGGCGAGAGGGCGAACGTGCGGCCATGAACGCGTTCATCAGCGACGCCCGTTCCACGGCGCCGTCGTACCTGTGCTGGCACGCCGACTCCCCCGTGGGCAAGACCGTCCTGCTCGCCGACTACGTACAGCGGCCGCCACTCAACACCGACGTCTTGAACTTCTTCGTCTCCGCACATGGCACCGACACACGCGCTGAGTTCGAAAAGCACATGGCTGATCAGATCAGGGCGCTACTCCGTTCGCCCGAGCAACCGATGCCTCGCGGTGTCCAGCAATGGAAACGCCTCTTTGCCGCGGCCGCCGAGACGAGCAGGAAGCACGGGCGCAAGCTATTGCTGGTGGTCGACGGCCTCGATGACGACGTGGCGTGGTCAGGACTCACGGCCGCCGGCGAACCGCCCGCGACCGGAGGCACAAGCCTGCCAGGCATTGTCCGTGGCAGCATCGCCGCGCTCCTACCCGCTGCTCCGCCTCCCGGCATGCGGGTCATCGTCTCCTTCAGGCGCGGCGTGCGCTATCCCGATGACCTCCCCGCACGACATCCGCTGCGCCAACGCGCACATCTGCGCGCTCTCGCACCTGTCGAAGGGGTACGCCAGGTCCGGCGGGACCCCGCCGCTCTGGGTGAATCGGTCGCGGGACTGCTCGCCGCGTCGGGCGGTGGCCTCCGTACGGCGGACCTCGCGGAGCTGGCCGGGCTCCCGCCCGACTGGGTCAACCGCCTGATACAGGGGCCGGCGGGGCGCTCCCTCATCCTCGACGATCCGGTAGCCCAGACCTACGTGCTTGCGCATCCCAGCCTTGCCCAGGCAATTCGTGAGGACTTGGGAGACCAGGTGATCGCACAGCACACCCGTGCGCTGCTCGCCTGGTCGCGGAGATGGCGCACGGCGGGCTGGCCCCCCGGAACGCCCCCGTACCCCTTGACACATCAGCTCCGGCTGCTGACCAGTGCCGCAGAACGTGCCGCGTACGTTCTCGACATGCCCCGGCTGCGCCGCCTCGCCTCCACGGCCGGACCGGAAAAGGCCCTCGCGCAACTGGACGCACTCGAGGAAGAGATCAGCCCTTCAGACACCGCCCCCGGCGACCTGGCGGTGCTCGTCCCGCTCATCGCGGCGCGGGCTCTCCTGCGCCGCGAGTCGCGCGAGGTGCCTCCAGGTGCCCCCGCCCTCCTCGTCCGGCTGGGCGAAGTGGAGCGCGCTCGCGGCGTGGCCCGTTCCGCACCGACCATGGCCGCAAGGGCCATGCACTTGGCGGACGTAGCGGTGGAAATGACCTACGCAAAGCGGGAAGGCGCAGACGCCGTCGCCCTGGAGGCAGCCCAGTGGCTCTCCCGTACCGACCAGGGTTTCCCCGGCGGATATCAGGACACCGAGTCATCTAAGCGGTTCCTCGAAGCCGCCCGCACACTCATGTCACTCAACGACCTGGGCGCTGCCAGAACCCTGCTACGGGCCGTGATCCACGACAAGGCGGCCGGGACGGAGACACTCGCCACGGCAGTCGGCCTGCTGGCCACGGCCAACGACGCAGATGGCGTGATAGCACTGTACGAACGAGCTGAGAATCTGAGCGAGGGGGGCGTACGCGACCGTGCGGCCGCGGTGGACCTCTGGGGGGCACTGGCGCGGGCGGTGCCTTCGCTCAGCAGCGACGCCGGTGGCCGCATCGTGGCCATCTGCGAGAAGCTGGGCCCCTCGGACGGGCTGGAGGCAGCCGACGTACTCGCCCGCGCCGCGTCGGCGCTTTCCAGACTGCCTGCCAGGCGGCAGCGTATGGCTCAGGAAGCGGCACGGGACGCACTGGCCCGGATTACCGAAGCCCTGGCCGACCCTGATGCGTTGCCCGAGGACGATCAGGCACATCTCGGTCGCGAACTGGCCGGAACGCTGGCACGTCTCGCCCAGGCGGTCGACGACGACGCCATGCCGCCCACGAGGTACGCCCTCAAGGAAATCAGCCGCCTGCTGGAGTCCCTGCCCGAGGGGCTGCTTACCGGCGTACTCGGCGATGTCATCCCTGAACGCGCTCTGCTGCTCATCGAAGCCCGTGAAGAACGCCAGGAACAGGAGGCTGAGGCCGCCTCGGCCAACGCCAGGGACAAGAAGAACGCGGCTCGGAGAAAGAAATACGCAGAGCGGGCGCACAAGGAACCGGGAGGCGTGCAGAGGCAGGACCGGCCTGCATCCAGGCATCGGCTGCCCGCAGGTCTGCGTCCTTCCCACGATGGGCCGCAGCGTGATGACGTACTTCTGCTTCACGAGGCGGACACCCAGCTGGAGGCAGGCAATCTTCTGCGCAGCCGGGAGCTGCTGGAGACTGCCCTGCGGGCCTCCCCCGCCCCGTCGTCGTATCCGCCCGTCCCAGAAGACTGGACGGTAAGTCTCTCTCAAGCTCTAGGGTTCACCGGCGACTCCAGGAAAGCTGAAACGCTCGTCGCAGACCTGGCAGGCGCACGGGACCGCGCGCTGCACCTGGCAGCTCTCTCCCTCGGGTGCTCTCTCGGCGGGCGCATGAACGCGGGAGGCCGCTACGCCCATGAGGCGGCACGTCTGACGTCCGGCAACACCGATCCCGCTCTGATGAACGTCGTCGCCCAAGCACTGGCCCATGCCGGAGACGGACCTGCGGCTTTGGCCACCGCAACGGGACGTACCGCCACGCAGAAGCGGCAGGCGCTAACCGCCGTCGCGGCCGGACTCACCCGTCACTGCCCCGAAGAAGCGGCACGTATCGCCGAACCTCTCACAGAGGATCTGATACGACGGATCGATGCGGGAAGCCCTCTCCGAACCCTCCCGGAACTTGCAGCTCTCCTGCTCGCCTACCCGGATATCCGGCAACCCGACACGCGACTGCACGAAGCGTTGCAACTCGCCTCACTTCGCTTGTCCGAAACACCCCCTCCACGGCACGCGCCGTCCATGACCGTCCTCACCCTGCTGCAGCGGCTTGGCTGCCTCCCCGAGAGGGATAGCCACGCCGTAGCAAGCCTGACAAACAGCTGGCAGCACTCGCTCCAGCCGGGGGGAGAGTCTTGCGCGGAACTGGCCTTGCTTTCCGCCGTGGACGGTGACACCACCGCCCTTTGGCGCCATGCCGAGGCGGCACGGACACCGGACGGGCGAGCGACGGCGCTCTACGCAGCCGCTGCGTATCTCGCGGGTGCGCCGGTAACCCTGGCCACGGACAGCCGGGCCGGCGACAGGGTTGTCCGGACCTGTCTGGCACTCGCCCTGGCATCAGGCGACGGCAGCCCCCCTGCTGAGGCAACGGCCCGGCGCCTCGTGCGCGACCTGTTGGGAACCGACTCGTGGACCCACACAATCCCGCTGCTCCCTCAACTCGCTCCCGGCGCCCTGCGGCATCTGAGCTTGATCGCAAGAGACCCCGACCGGCGTGCGGACGGACCAGGAGTCGGAGGCGACATATCCCGGCTTTGAACGGACCGGTGATGTCGCCCTCGATACGGGCGGCCTGTTCCCCGCGCCTGCGAGTTGGTCCCTCCCTCGCTGGGATGGCGCGTTGGCTTGCCGGGCGCCGGCGAGTGCCTGCCGTGGGCCCTGGCTCAACCTGCGAAGTGATCCAGAACCCACTCGTTCATTTCAGGGCCGTGGGATCACCACACCAAGGATCCCATCAAGGCTTCCCCTTAAAGCCCCAGGCCACAAGGGCGGCGGAGGCTCATGGGCCGCACGGAGACGCGTTGCCCGCCTCACAATTCGATGCACCACCTCGCACAAAACCACCGCTCCAACCGCGTTTGCGCAGGTCATGCCGATTTCGCTGAGTGGGGCGGGTGGGACTCGAACCCACGGCCGACGAATGATGAGTCCTTTCAGGATCTTCCGTGATCTTCCTGTTCCTACCCGGTGCTTCCTATTACCGCAGGTCAGAGCTATGTTCTCGTCAGCACGGTTGAACATGGACGCAGCGGAGTGCCTTACAGGGGGGAAGCGATGCCTCAACCTCTTCGCCCGAGGTGGAGCCGGGCGGCGCAATTCCAGGTAAGCCGCCTGATCAGAGGCTAGCCCCCTGGCTAATCCGTTCGGAACGCTTCGCTGAGAAACGCTTCCACCACCGACAGATGCTGTACCGCGGCGATTCCCTCGGCCAGGCACTGCCGAGCACGGTGAAGCCGCGCCCTGGGTTTCCTCTTGCTTCACCTTGCTTCACCCGCCGGTCGCTGTGGAAGCGGTGGCGGCCACCTCCACTGGCGATCACGCAGACCGCGCGAATCGCGGTCCGCGTGGGCATCGCTCCTCGCTCTCGTTACTCGTGGACGGCCTCCTCTACGACCTCGGCTTCGATGACGGAACCCTCCACCGTCAGGGTGGAGACATCGGTCGACGCCTGGGCGATGTCCATGACGGCGTGCCGCAGGTCGACAACCTGGGTGCTCTGTGGTTCGGTAGCTTGGCGGGTAGGCACGTCACTCCCCCTTGCGAGTACGGCTGTTGTCGGTGGGGTCCGCTGGGCCCCCTGCCGGCGGGCACTCGGCCTGCCGGAGCGTCATCGGAATGTGGTGTCCTTCATCTCCTCGCGGATCACACCGCCGACCCGGCCGAGGAGGGCTGAGCGTTCGCCGTCGCTCAGTTGGGTCTGTTGTGCAGCGGCGGCCTCGGGATCGCTGAGGTGCTCGGCCAGTCGGGCCGGATCGGTTGCCAAAATGGTCAGGTAGTCGGCCAACGGGCTGGGGTAACGAGTCGGCATGTAGCGGTCGCTCGTTCCCGGCCTGCTCAGGGGGCGTTCCTCGTCGGCCGCCGGTGCAGGGGACGCGCCGTTGCCCGAGAACCGGCTGGCCAGCCCCAGCCGCTCGGCCGTCTGCATGTTGACGGGCCGTGGGCCGACAGGCGGAAGGTAGAGAGTGGAAATGCCGGTCAGCGGTTCCTGCCGCAGCTCCCGCAGGGGAGTGGTGCGGATGAGGGGCGCACAGACCGGGTACACCACGAGCGAGCACAGGAGAGGCTCCGAGGTCTCGGTGCATTCGAGGGCGATCCCGACCGCCGCCTCTGACGTGGGGCTTCGCCGGGATGGGGCCGCCAGCGACCTTACCCTCACGGCCTAGTGGATCGTCACCGCGTCAATCAGCGGTTGGGAGCGATTCGCTGGCAGCCGGCCATCCGGGCGTCGGGTCGAAGATCCGCGCTTTGTAGATGGTGGGATCGCCCTTGGCGGAGTATGCGGGCTGGTGGTCGGGGTCTGTGCTTCCAGCCTTGTAGAGATTCACAGCTGTAGGCAGGTCGGCCGCCGGCTGACTCCCCCACTGGGTCGGCTGGGTGTACAGGATGGTGCCGTCAGGGAACTGCCCTAGCGATTTGAACCGCGATGTCGCGTAGCCCTTCTCGTTTCGGATCCGGCTGGGCGACTTGTACTCGGCCAGGTAGGGAGAGTCGAACGGGTAGTCGCGGGCATCGATGAGTTGCTGGGTGTCCAGGTTGTAGACGAATACTTCGTTCTCGGTGCTGATGAGCAGCTCTCGCTTCCCGGGCACACCGGCGAGATCGTGTGGCGTATTGGCTTCGCTGAGGTCTTCGGCGTCCTTCTCGTCCTTGGTGATGGTGATAATCCGGGGATTGTCGATCAGGGTGTGATCGTCGGTGTCGTAGTGGAATACCGCAACGATCCCGTCGCCCTGCAGTTTCGCCTTACTGGTGCCGGTAACGTACAGGTCCTGGCTCGCGGCGTCCCACAGCGCCGTGTGGCTGCTGAAGAGTTTTCCCGATCCGAACTTCTTGGCTCTTGGGTGGTCTTTGTCCAGGTCGTAGACGTACACGCCGTCCGCCTCGCTGACTGCCACCTGGTGGTCCGGGAGCACCTCGAGGGAATGCTGGTTGTGCGTATCGGGAAGGCAGAAGCCCGTCTCCAGATGAGGAGTGGGGACCTCATTGACGATTGCCACCCCGTCGCCGGCCAGGGCGGCGAAGTGCGTGCTGTCGACCCGTTTTACTTCCGTCGCGCTCGGGCTGTCGAGGACCATGCACCTATCGAGGTCCGAGCGGGCAGTCACCCTCGCGTCCTTGCTGGGGGCCCACTCCCATTGCTTTGTGAATGTGCCTCCCGATTCCTTCAGCATCTGGAAGGACATGGGGGCTGTGCCCTTCCCGTAGATACCAGCCAGAATCCTGTGTTCCACACTCTGGCCCGGTTCCGGGCTCACCGCATCAATCGGCCGTGGCTCAGCTGCCGCGGTCGGCACCGTTACCGCACTGCTCCCGGCGCAGGTTACGGCCGCAGCTGTGAGTGCCGATGACACCAGCCATCGACGTGTCCGCGTTCTGCCGCGCCGGTGATGACAGACCTGATTCATAAGGTCCCTTTCGTAGCTGCCCCGATGCCCGGCGGCGTCAGCGCCGCAACGCGCAGGTGGCGATCCGCTCGCCGAGCTCGGCGGCGACTGGGGTTCACTCAGGCGTGTTCGACCCAGTACTGCAGATGGACCTTGCCCTCATCCACGCCGTAGACGTATTCGTCGAACTCGCCGGTGCCCATGGTGGGATCCCAGGAGACCCGGCCGGCGGCGAGCTTGTCGTCCGATGACGTGGAGTCGTAGTCGTTGATGTCGAACCGGAAGGTGAAACCCCTTTCGTCGCCCCATTGGCCAATCGCTCCTGGAGCCATGCTGTCCATCTGGCGGCCGAACCGGGTGTCACCTTCGCAGAAGTCCGAGGGGTCGGTCACCTTCCAGGCGTCCCTGCTTTCAGGGCCGGGACGGTCCGCGCCGTGATGGAGCAGGTCAATGCTGCCGTACAATTCGGCGCACTTTCCGGGTCCATCGTTCCAATACTCAAGCCAAGCCTTCGCGTGGATCACATAGTCACCCTTGTCGATGGTGACCGGGGCAGGCTTGTGCTTGTCGAATTCTGCGAGAAGACCGCTGCGAACAGTCGAGTCGTTGCGCAGTCCTTCATGGCTGGGCCCGTCCTCAAGGACGTGGTTGTCCGCGCCGGTGAGCGCGGTGCTCCCAGTGGACACCACGCGATCGTTGCGGGACGCGTAGGTGATGTACTGCGTAGGCCCGGGCGTTTCGTCTCCGCTGTTGAGACCGTTCAGGAAGTCTGAGCCGGGGCTCATTTCAGTGAGAGACGGATAGGCCCACTCGCATGGGAAGAACTTGCACCACACGGCATTGTGGGCACCGTGGTTGGGGCCGCCGAGCGATGCCCAGTTGAGGACCTGGCTCTGGCGGTCGGGGTAGTCCTTGAGGTACTTGCGGGTGAGCAGGCCGCCCATGGAGTGGGCCACGATGTTGATCTTCTTGTCGGCCCCGAAGTGGTCGCGGATGAAGCCGGCCAGCCGGCCGACATGGGCGCTGTTCGACGCGGTCCAGTCGTAGCCCCAGTTGAACAGTTCCGTATCCCGGTAGCCCTGGCCCTTGAACCAGCGGATGGTGTCGTCCCATGTGTTCGCGTCATCGCCGTAACCATGGACGAAGATCACTGGGTCGTGGGCCGTCGTCGTCGACCTGGCGGAGACTGCGGTCGCCCCTTCGGCCCCGGCTGCCGTGGCGGGGATGGCTGTCATGCTGCCAACAAGCCCGACGATGGCCGCCCCGAGTGCCACCAGGAACGCCAGATGTCGAAAGACCCGTCGGCCACCACGGCTGGAGGCGCCTTGTGCGTCGGCTCTGCCGCTCCCGGCCTGCACTGCGCGGATCATTGTGCTCCCCTCCTGTAGGACACCTGTCCCGGGAACCGGCCGGCCCGGGGATGCCGCGCGTCAGGGCTGTGCCCCCACCTGCGCGACGGCGTCCGATCAGCCTGACGAGCAGCAACGATTCACCGGAAGACCGTCTTCAAGGCACCCGCCCCTGGAGGACCCTTCTTCGCCGTTGCCCCACCCGTCACCCCAAACTCCTGAACTCCGAGCGCCGCGGGCATAACGCACCCCCAGACACACCCGCCCTACGCGTCTGCCTCTTCACGCCAGGCACATCAATCCCCTCGCCACAAGGCCCCCGCAACGTCCGGAAACCAAGGCCGAAATCAGGTTCGATGGGAGTAGCCGAGCGAAAGTGCCATAGACGGACAGGCGCACTGCTCGACGTCGACCGCGGCCGACCGGCCCGTACCGCCCGCCGCCGATCGAGCGGATTCCGTCGTGGCCGCCCGATGGGTCGTGTTACCGGTCGCTTCAGTCAATCGCCTTAAGGGCGGAATGGCCGAAGTAGTCCTCGGGACCGGAGCCCGCGCGCACGGTGTCCAGGGTGAAGCAGTGGAATCCGCCGCCGAACAGTCGCCGGTGCCGGTGGCGGACAGGCACCACATCGAAACCGTGGGATTCGAGGGTCTTGATCAGCCGGGGAGCCTGGGAGTTGACGACGACGGTGCTCTCGTCGAGCGAGAGCACGTTCATGTCGATGTACAGACTGGTGAGAGTCAGGTCGTCGGATCCGTAGCCGGGGAAGTCGGTCGGGTCCGGAGCCGGCATGTAGATGCGGTCCCACCGGCGCAGTGGCTCGGGGAGGAATTCCAGGACACCGGGGTTGCGCAGGAGAAGCGTCCCGGGGCGCAGCGGCAGCACTTGGGTGTCGATGTGGTTGTTGTCCAGCGCGTGCATGGTGTGCAGCCGGAACCTGCCGTCGAGGTACCGGCGCAGCCATGCGACGCCCGCCCGGTGGTTGGCCGTGGCGGCGTTGACGATGATGTCCCGACCGAAGCGCAGACACTGCGCCGCGTCGAACAGCATCTCGGCCCCCATATCGGCTGCGGTCACCGGCAGTTCGTCATCACCAGGGACGTGCTCGGGATCTTTGGCACGGGCGGCGGTGAGATCGAAGGAGCGATCTGTCATAACGGGCCGTGGCATGACGGTCCACTTGGCGCCGCGGGCGAAGTACTGGGCGAAGACCGGCTTGAGCAGATCGTTTTCGAAGTAGCGAGCCCGGATCTGCGGCGGTGTCTCGATGATCTCGTCGCCGAGGATGAGGGCCTGGTCGCGGACATTGAGGGCGGGAGTGCCGATCGACCGCCAGTGCGCTGTGTGGAAGTCGGCGGGGCGGGTCAGCGGTAGCGGTCGGTGGACCGTGACCGACGCGTCCTTCAACGCGGCGACCAATCCCTCGACGTCTTCGCACAGTTCCTCGACGTAACGCTTCTTGATCGTCTTGCGGGAAGCATCGGTGAACTCATCGAACACTTTGAAGAACAGGCGGAAAGACAGATCCAGTTCGTGACCGTCGTATCCCGCAGGCGAGCCAACGATGATCTCCCGCAAGGGGGACCATTCGTCGTAGCTGTTGAGAGCCATGGCGCTCCTCTCTTCGGGCCGGGTTACGAGCAGCAGGAGTACCACCCACCTGATCGCAGGCCGCCCGGGTCGGGCTCGCCTGGCGGGGCCCAGAGCAGCCAGATGGGGTAGGACGCGAAGGCCCGCACAGGAGGGTGTGCTCGAACGGCACCGCCCCCGCGTCCGCCGGCAGGCGCCGCAACTCCGACCCGTCGCGGGTGACGTACGCGGCCTCGAACCCGTCCGCCGGCGGCCCGGCGGGACCACCCGGCAGGACCTCTACCGCCTGCACCACGTCCGGCAGGGAACTGAGGGACCCGGGTCGGGCCCTCCGGGTCCCGGTGGGGTCCCTGGACCTTGGTCTGAACGCATGAACGGGGGCCGCCACGCTGGAGTGGCAGCCCCCGTTCATTCGTTTTCGCAGGTAGAAGCGTTGCTGGCTACCTGCCGCGTGGTGGGGCGGGTGGGACTCGAACCCACGGCCGACGGATTATGAGTCCGCTGCTCTAACCGGCTGAGCTACCGCCCCTCACGGCGCGTCGCGCACATTTGTGCGCGCCGTCTGCCGCAGCATAGCCGCTCATACGATCTGCTGCCCGTGCGGGCTGCCGTCGGGCGACCTTGCACGCCCAAGAGGACTTCGATCACCCCGTACGCGGTTCCCGGGCACAAGAAAAAGGACCCCTTCCGGGGTCCTCGTTCCTTGCGCTCCCCCGACTGGACTCGAACCAGTAACCCTCCGGTTAACAGCCGAATGCTCTGCCAATTGAGCTACAGGGGATTGAGCTCCCCCGACTGGACTCGAACCAGTAACCTGCCGGTTAACAGCCGGCTGCTCTGCCAATTGAGCTACAGGGGACTGCTCTGCTTGCCTCGAATGCATCGCTGTCCGGGGCTCCGGACGGCGTGCGCTCGCTGCGACACATACATTAGCGCAAGCAGGGGGGTGCTCCGCCAATCGGTATCGCCACCAGGTCGCCGCGGGTGGGTCCGGTGCCGGTGGGCAGGTGCCTGCCCGGCGTCCGGTGCCGGCCGGTACCGGACGGGAACGAGCGGCAAGGAAAGGTGGAGCGATGCGCTACCGGCTCACGTTCATCGCGGGACTGGCGGTGGGATATGTGCTCGGCACCCGGGCCGGGCGGGAGCGGTACGAGCAGCTCCGGAAGAGCGCCCGGCGGATCGCGCAGAACCCCGCGGTCCGGAACACCGCCGAGTCGGCCGCGCTGGGCGGGCGGCAGGCCGCGTCGAAGGCGTTCGCGGTGGTCTCCGACAAGGTCGGGGACCGGCTGCCGGGGCCGGTCGCGGAACGGGTGCGGTCGCTGCGCGAGCAGCGGGGGAACGATGAGGACGACTGGGGTACCAGCAATACGTAGACGTAGATGTAGACGCAGACGGCGGGTGGCAAGCCGTCCCGGGGGGCCGTAGGCGGGCGGGCCCCCGGGGCGTGGCGGGGTGGGGACGCCCTGGCTCTTTCTCCAAGGCGGGCATGGGGCATCATCTGGGGCCATGGGGATAGTCGCCGGGTTGGACAGTTCGTCGGTCAGCACGCGGATCGTGGTGTGCGATGCGGACACGGGTGCCGTGATCAGGCAGGGGTACGCGCCGCACCCCGTCGAGAAGGGGCCCGAGGCCGATCCGCAGGCGTGGCTGATGTCACTCGGGGAGGCCGCGGGCAACGGGCTGCTGGAGGGCGTCCAGGCGATCGGGGTGTCGGCGCAGCAGCACGGGCTGGTGGCGCTGGACGCGGACGGGAATCCGGTGCGGCCGGCGCTGGTCGGCAACGACAAGCGGGCCCAGAGCGCGGCGGCCGACCTGGTCGACGCGCTGGGCGGGCGGGCGGCCTGGGCCGACGCGGTCGGGGCTGTCCCGCAGGCCAAGCACCCGGTGACCAAGCTGCGCTGGCTGGCGCGTACCGAGCCGGCGAACGCGGCCCGGGTCGCCGAGGTGATGCAGCCGCACGACTGGCTGGCCTGGCAGCTGCTGGGCCGGCCGGCGCGGCGGACCACGGACCGCGGCGGGGCGTCGGCGACCGGCTACTGGTCAGCGGCGTCCGGGACGTACCGGCCGGAGCTGGTGGAGCTGGCGCTGGGGCACCAGGTGCGGCTGCCGGAGGTGCTGGGGCCGGCCGGGACCGCCGGATTCACGCCGGAGGGGCTGCTGATCTCGGCCGGAACGGGCGAGACCATGGCCGCCGCCTTCGGGCTGGGGGTCGGGGTGGGCGACGCGGTGGTGTCGCTGGGCGCCTCGGGGTCGGTGTTCGCGATCCACGAGGAGGCGCTGGCGGACCCGAGCGGGACGATCACCTCGTTCGCCGACGCGACCGGGCGGCATCTGCCCGTGGTGCACACCACCAACGCGGTGCGGGTGCTGCGCGGTACGGCGGAGATGCTGGGCACGGACCTGGCGGGGCTGTCGGAGCTGGCGCTGGCGTCGTCGCCCGGGGCGTACGGGATGGTGATGCTGCCCTATCTGGAGGGCGAGCGGACGCCGTATCTGCCGCACACCGCCGGGTCGTTGCACGGGATGCGGCGGGAGAGCATGAAGCCGGAGCATGTGGCGCGGGCGGCCGTGGAGGGCATGCTGTGCGGGCTGGCGGACGCGCTGGACGTGCTGCGCGGCCGGGGCGTGGCGGTGCACCGGGTGTTCCTGCTGGGCGCGGCGGCGGAGCTGGGCGCGGTGCAGGCGGCCGCGCCGGGGCTGTTCGGGGCGCGGGTGGTGGTGCCGCAGCCGGCCGAGTACGCGGCGCTGGGCGCGGCCCGGCAGGCGGCCTGGGCCTGGCAGGTGGCGCACGGGACGGCCGCGGCCGGGGACGGCGGTACGGGCTACCCGGAGCCGCCGCGCTGGCCGGCGGCGGCGAGCCAGGTCTTCGAGGCGGGTGACGAGCTGCCGGTGTGGCAGGCGGTGCGGCAGCAGTACACGGCGGTGCGGGACGAGGTGCATCCGGGGGCGTTCCAGCGGGAGGGGTGAGCCGGGAGGGCCGCGCCACGGGGCCGGGCCCGCGGGCGGGGCGGTGGGTCAGTCGAGGTAGCCGCGGAGCTGGTCGGCGAAGGCGTGGTCGCGCAGCTTGCCGAGCGTTTTGGACTCTATCTGGCGGATCCGTTCGCGGGTGACGCCGAAGATCCGGCCGATCTCCTCCAGGGTGCGCGGGCGGCCGTCGGCGAGGCCGTAGCGGAGCTGGACGACCTTGCGTTCGCGTTCGCCGAGGGTGGACAGCACGGCGTCGAGATGCTCGCGGAGCAGCAGGAACGCGGCGGACTCCACGGGTGAGGCGGCGTCGCCGTCCTCGATGAGATCGCCGAGCGCGACCTCGTCCTCCTCGCCGACCGGGGCGTGCAGGGAGACCGGTTCCTGGGCGAGGCGGAGGACCTCGGTGACGCGTTCGGGGGTGAGGCCGAGGTGGGCGGCGACCTCCTCGGCGGTGGGTGCGGTGCCGCGTTCCTGGAGCATCCGGCGCTGGACGCGGACCACG
Source organism: Streptomyces sp. NRRL F-4489 (assembly GCF_001509485.1). GTDB lineage: Bacteria > Actinomycetota > Actinomycetes > Streptomycetales > Streptomycetaceae > Streptomyces. The sequence goes on along the minus strand of NZ_LLZI01000238.1, from coordinate 26,445 downwards.
CGGTTGATCAGTTCGACGACGTGGACCGGGACGCGGATGGTGCGGGCCTGGTCGGCCAGCGCGCGGGACATGGCCTGGCGGATCCACCACGTCGCGTAGGTGGAGAACTTGTAGCCGCGGGCGTAGTCGAACTTCTCGACGGCGCGGATCAGGCCGAGGTTGCCCTCCTGGACGAGGTCGAGCATGGTCAGGCCGCGGCCGATGTAGCGCTTGGCGACGGAGACCACCAGGCGGAGGTTGGACTCGATCAGGCGGCGTTTGGCGATCCGGCCCAGGACCACCAACCGGTCGAGGTCGTGGGCGAGTTGGGAGTCGAGGTCGGGGGTGCGGGTGAGCTTCTCCTCAGCGAAAAGGCCGGCCTCGACGCGGCGCGCGAGGTCGACCTCCTCGGCGGCGGTGAGCAGCGGGATCCGGCCGATCTCGCGGAGGTACTGGCGGAAGAGGTCGGAGGAGGGGCCGCCGGGGTCGGGGCGGGGGGTCCGGTCCTCGGTGGCCGGCTCGTCCGCGGAGGGCTCGTCGGCTGCCTCTTCGGCGTCCGGGGCCTCGGCGGACGAGGGCTCCTCGGTGTCCTCGGCCGGGTCCTCGTCGCGTTCGTCCGCGGCGGCGTCCTCCGCGTCCACGGGGGCGCCGGCGTGCTCCGGCGGTCCGGGAGGTTCGGGCGGCTCCGGGGCGTTCTCCGCGGCGGGGGCGCCGGCGGTGAGGGTTTCGGCGGCGGGGGCGTCGGGCTGCTGCGGTACCGCGACCGGGACGGTCGGCAGGCCGGGATCGGGCGGAGCGGCCGGGGCGCCGCCGGCCGGCGCGGCGGAGAGGGTCCGGGTCTGCACGGGGGCGACCTCCAGGTGATCGCGGCTGGGGGCACGAGGACCGGGTGCGGACGCGGCCGAGCCGCCGGGTCCGCCCCGTACGGCACGGGCGGCTGCGCGGGTCACGGCGCGTACGGCGGCGCGCGCGGCCGGGGGGTGCCGCGCTCCGGGGCCTTACGGCACCTGTGCTCAGTGTGGAGTACGACACGCGCCCGCCACGAGGGGCGTGCGGGCACTTTTTGAGACCGGTACGTGACCGTATGGCTACCGGGAGGTGCCGTCCGTGGGCGGTGGGATTCCTGGTGCGGGCGGGGCGCGGGCGGGGTGCTTACAGGGCGGCGGCGCCCCGTTCGCGGAGGGACTGGCCGTACTGCTGGAGGACCCAGAGTTCGTTCTGCACCGCGGCGAGCTGCTGGGGGTCGGCGCGCGGGCCGAGGCGCTGGAGGCTGCCGCGGATCTCGGTGATGCGCTGATTGACGGCGGCGAGGCGGACGGCGACCAACTGGACGCCGGCGTACGCCTCATCGGGGTCGCGGCGGGTGTGCAGCGGCTCGACGGCCAGCTCGGTGACCATGGCGCGGACCGTGTCGTCGGGGGCGGCGTCGCGCACCCGGGCGAGATAGCCGTCGTCGGCGGCGCCGGCCGTGGCGCCGCCGGCCTCCTCGATGCACTGCCGGACGACGGCGTACGGGGGCGCGGTGAACTCGTCGGCCCCGTAGGCGTCGAAGGCCGGGGAGACCAGGTCGGGGCGCTGGAGGGCGAGCTTGAGCAGCTCCCGCTCGACGCGGTGGGCGGGGCTGCGCAGATTGAGCGCGGGGCCGCCGGGGGCGGGGCGGGGCGCGGCGCCGGCCGGGGGCGCCTCCTGGCGCGGCGGGCGGCCCTGGCCGGGGGCGGTGCCGTCGCGGCCGCGCTCGCGGGCCCAGCGGGCGAGCTGGGCGACCCGGCGGACGACGAACTGGGTGTCCAGGATGCCGAGCATGCCGGCGAGCTGGACGGCGGATTCGTGCTGGATGGCGCTGTTCTTGATCCGGGCGACGATGGGGGCGGCCTCGTCCAGGGCGGCGGCCCGGCCGACGGGGGTGTCGAGGTTGTGGCGGGAGACGACCTGGCGGAGCGCGAACTCGAAGAGCGGGGTGCGGGATTCGACGAGGTCGGCGACGGCCTGATCGCCCTCGGCGAGCCGGAGGTCGCAGGGGTCCATACCGCCGGGGGTGATGGCGATGGAGGTCTCGGCGGCGAACTTCTGGTCGTCCTCGAAGGCGCGCAGGGCGGCCTTCTGGCCGGCGGCGTCGCCGTCGAAGGTGAAGACCACCTCGGCGCCGCTGTTGTCCATCAGCAGCCGGCGGAGGATCTTGATGTGGCCCTCGCCGAAGGCCGTGCCGCAGGTGGCGATGGCGGTGGTGACGCCGGCGAGGTGGCAGGCCATGACGTCGGTGTAGCCCTCGACGACGACCGCGCGGCTGGTGCGGGCGATCTCCTTCTTGGCGAGGTCGATGCCGTAGAGGACGTGGGACTTGCGGTAGATGGGGGTCTCGGGGGTGTTGAGGTACTTGGGGCCGTTGTCGTCGTCGCGGAGCTTGCGGGCGCCGAAGCCGACGACCTCGCCGGCGATATCGCGGATCGGCCACATCAGGCGGCCGCGGAAGCGGTCGATGGGGCCGCGGCGGCCTTCCTGGGCGAGGCCGGAGAGGACCAGTTCCTTGTCGCTGAAGCCGCGGCCGCGCAGGAAGCGGGTGAGGTGGTCCCAGCCGGCCGGGCTGTAGCCGAGGCCGAAGTGGGCGGCGGCGTCCTGGCCGAAGCCGCGGTCGGCGAGGAAGCGGCGGGCGATCTCGGCCTCGGGGCCGTCGAGCTGCTCGGTGTAGTACTGGGCGGCGGCCTTGTGGGCCTCCACCAGGCGGGTCCGCTCGCCCTGCTGGCGGCCGGGGGTGTAGCCGCCCTCCTCGTAGCGGAGGGTGATGCCGGCCTGGGCGGCGAGGCGTTCGATGGTCTCGGCGAACGAGAGGTGGTCGATCTTCATGACGAAGTCGACGGTGTCGCCGCCCTCCTGGCAGCCGAAGCAGTGGTACAGGCCCTTGGCGGGGCTGACGTGGAAGGACGGGGACTTCTCGTCGTGGAAGGGGCACAGGCCCTTGAGGTTGCCGCCGCCGGCGTTGCGGAGCTGGAGGTACTCGGACACGACGGCGTCGATCGGGACCGCGTCCCGAACCGCCTTCACATCGTCATCGTTGATCCTGCCTGCCACGCGTGAATTCTACGGTGGGGGTCCGACAGTCCCGGCCCGGCCGCCGCCCGGGGCGGGACCGGGGGACGGTCAGCCGAGGATCTTCAGGAAGCTCTCCAGGCCGATGTTGCCGCCGGAGACGATCACGCCGGTGCGGGCCGGGACGGGGTCCAGGCGGCCGGCGAGCAGGGCGGCCAGGGCGCTGGCGCCGCTCGGCTCGGTGACGATCTTCAGGCGTTCGAACGCGAACGCCATGGCGGTGCGGATCTCGTCGTCGGTGACCAGGACCACGGAGTCGACCAGCCGCTGGGTGATCGGGAAGGTCAGCTCTCCGGGGGCCTCGACGGCCTGGCCGTCGGCGATGGTGCGGGGCACCGGGACGGAGGTCCGGTGGCCGGCCAGAAGGGAGCGGCGGGTGTCGTCGCCGGCTTCCGGCTCGACGCCGATGACGCGGATACCGGGGGCCAGGCCGGTGGCGGCGGTAGCGGTGCCGGCGATCAGCCCGCCGCCGCCCACGGGCACCAGCAGCGCGTCGAGCGGGCCGGTCTCGTCCAGCAGCTCCAGGGCGGCGGTGCCCTGTCCGGCGATGATGTGCGGGTGGTCGTACGGGGGGATCAGGGCCAGGCCGCGTTCCTGGGCGATGCGGGCGCCGAGGGCGGCGCGGTCCTCGGTGTAGCGGTCGTAGGTGACGATCTCGGCGCCGTAGCCGGCGGTGGCGTCCCGTTTGGCGGGCGGGGCGTCCTCGGGCATCACGATGACGGCGGAGGTGCCCAGCTCCCGGGCGGCGAGGGCGACGGCCTGGGCGTGGTTGCCGGAGGAGTAGGCGACCACCCCGCGGGCCCGCTGCTCCGGGCTGAGGCGGGACAGCGCGTGGTAGGCGCCGCGGAACTTGAAGGCGCCGGCCCGCTGGAAGTTCTCGCACTTCAGGAACGCCCGGGTGCCGGTGCGGGCGTCCAGGGTGCGCGAGCGCAGCACCGGGGTGCGGTGGGCGGCGCCGGCCAGCCGCCGGGCGGCGTCCCGGACGTCGTCGAGGGTGACGGCCGGGGCGCCGGGCCCGCCGGCGGGGCTGGTGGGGCTGGTGGGGCCGTGGGTCATACGGGCACGCTACGGGAGCAGGGACTCCAGGGGAACGCCCGGATCGGCCAGCTTCTCGGTGTCCAGCGGGGCGGCCGCGCGGATCAGCTGCTGGATCTGCCCGGCGACGTCCCAGACGTTGACGTTCATGCCGGCCAGGACGCGGCCCTCGCGGAGCCAGAAGGCGATGAACTCCCGTTTGGCGACATCGCCGCGGCACACGACCTGGTCGTAGGAGCCGGGCGGGGCGTAGCCGGAGTACTCCATGCCGAGGTCGTACTGGTCGGAGAAGAAGTACGGGACGCGGTCGTAGCTGACGTCCTGGCCGAGCATGGCGCGGGCGGCGGCCGGGCCGCCGTTGAGGGCGTTGGCCCAGTGCTCGACGCGCAGCCGGGCGTCCAGGAGGGGGTGGTCGGCGGCGGCCGCGTCGCCGGCGGCATAGATGTACGGGTCCGAGGTGCGCAGCCCGGCGTCGACGGCGATACCGCCGCCGTCGGCGCGGTCCACGACGTCCAGGCCGGCCTGTTCGGCGAGGGCGGTGCGGGGGGCGGCGCCGATGGCGGCGAGCACGTCGTGGGCGGGGATCTCGGTGCCGTCGTCGGTGCGGACGGCGGTGACCACGCCGTCCTGGCCGGTGATCTCGGTGAGGCGGGCGCCGAAGTGGAAGCGGACGCCGTGGTCGCGGTGCAGGTCGGTGAAGAGGGTGCCGAGTTCGGGCCCGAGGATGCCGTGCAGGGGGGTCGGTTCCGGTTCCACGAGGGTGACCTCGGCGCCATAGGTGCGCGCGGCGGCGGCGACTTCCAGTCCGATCCAGCCGGCGCCGGCGATCACCAGGTGGCCGTTGTCACGGCCCAGTGAGGCGAGGACGCCGCGGAGGCGTTCGGCGTGGGCGAGGCGCCGGAGGTGGTGGACGCCGGCCAGGCCGGTGCCGGGGACGTCCAGGCGGCGGGGTTCGGCCCCGGTGGCGAGCAGCAGCTTGTCGTAGGCGATCAGGGTGCCGTCGCCCAGGCGGACGGTGCGGGCCGCGGGGTCCAGGTGGACGGCGGGCTGGCCCAGGTGGAGTTCGATGCGGGCCTGGGCGTAGAAGGCCGGTTCATGGATGAAGACGCTGTCGCGCTCGTCCTTGCCGAGCAGGTACCCCTTGGAGAGCGGGGGGCGTTCGTAGGGGTGGTCGCGCTCGTCGCAGATGAGGATCACCCGGCCGGTGAACCCCTCCGCGCGGAGCGTCTCCGCGGCCTTCGCTCCGGCCAGGCCACCCCCGACGATGACGAACGTCTGGTGTGCGTCGACCACTTGCTTCCTCCTCGTTGCGGTGCCGTACGTCCGCGTCCGCGGCCGTGTACGCCCCCGTTGGTGCCCCCGTCGTGCCTGCGCTGCCCCCCGTGTGCGGTGCCCGTGCCCGGTTGCCCGTCCCGCTGGCCCATGGTGTCCCCCGGTGCCCCTCGTGCCCCTTGGGTCCTTCGGTCCTCGCGGTGCCCTTTGGTGCCTCTCGTGCCTCTCGTGCCCCTTGGTGCCTCTTGGTGCCTCGCTCCCTTGATGTGTTCGACGGTGTTCGGGTTCCCGTGCGCCGGTGCGTGGACGAGGGTCCCGCACGGAGCGTGAAGGGGGAAGAGGGGCCGTCCCCCCGAAGTCACCCTGCGTTGCCCTAACTGTTACCAGGGGGACGTGTGAGGCGGGCGTGAAGAGTGCGCGCGGAGGCGTCGGTGAGCGCGGCGATCTGGTCGATGACCGCCCGCATCCGGCCGGTGTCGTCGGGGGCCGCGGCGAAGAGGGAGCGGAACTGCGGATCGAGGCCGTCGGGGGCGCGGGCGAGCAGCGCCTCGGCGAGTTCGGCGATCACCACCCGCTGGTCGGCGCGGAGCGCCTCCTGATCGGGGCGCTGGATGACGTAGCGGTCGGCGACGGACTTGAGAACGGCGCATTCCAGCCGGGTTTCGGCCGGAACCACCAGCTCCGCCGCGTACCGGGTGAGCCGCCCGCTGCCGTAGCGGGCCCGGGTGGCGCCCTCCGCGGCCAGGCAGAAGCGGCCGATGAGCTGGCTGGTCGCGTCCTTCAGGCGGGCCTGGGCGAGCGCGGAGCCGTCGTAGCCGTGCGGCCACCACTCCTGCTCCAGGAGGCGGTCCAGGGCGGCGGCCAGCTCCGCCTCGGCCGCGCCGGGCGCGTAGCGGGCCGCGGCGAGTGCGAAGATCTCGGCGCGCTCGGGGTCGGCGAGCAGGACGTTGGGGTCCAGGTGGCCGGCGTGCAGCCCGTCCTCGACGTCGTGCACCGAGTACGCGACGTCGTCGGCCCAGTCCATGACCTGCGCCTCGAAGCTGCGGGCGGCGGACGGCGCGCCCTGCCGGAACCACGCGAAGACCGGCAGGTCGTCGGCGTAGACGCCGAATTTCGGGACGTGCGGCCCGGCCGGGTGGGCGCCGCGCGGCCAGGGGTACTTGGTGGCGGCGTCCAGGGCGGCGCGGGTGAGGTTGAGGCCGACGCTGAGGGTGCCGCCCTGGGGGGCGGGCACGAACCGCTTGGGCTCCAGCCTGGCCAGCAGGCGCAGCGACTGGGCGTTGCCCTCGAAGCCGCCGCAGGCCGCGGCGACCTCGTCCAGGGCCTGCTCGCCGTTGTGCCCGAAGGGCGGGTGGCCGAGATCGTGCGCCAGGCAGGCGGTCTCCACGAGGTCGGGGTCGCACCCCAGGGCGGCGCCCAGTTCGCGGCCCACCTGGGCGCACTCCAGGGAGTGCGTCAGCCGGGTGCGGGGGCTGGCGTCCCATGCCTGGGTGGCGCTGCCGGGGGTGACGACCTGGGTCTTGCCGGCGAGCCGGCGCAGCGCGGCGGAGTGCAGGACCCGGGCGCGATCGCGCTGGAAGGCGGTGCGCCCGGGCCGCTTGTCCGGTTCGGGGACCCAGCGTTCGGTGTCCGCCGCGGTGTAGCCCGGGAGCGCCGCGTGCGGGCCCTGGCCGGGGCCGGGAGGGATGGCCGGTGATGTGCCCGTCATACCGCGACGGTAGCCGCCCCGGTGGGTGCGGTGCCCGATCCGGTGGCCGCGCAGAGCGCCTGGTCGTAGCGGTGCAGGACGAGGCGGGCCAGCGCGGGGTGGTCGCCCAGGGGCGCGGCGGCGGGGCCGGGGGCCAGGGCCGCGCACCGGTCGGCGAAGCGGCCGGGGGCGGTGAAGCAGGCCGCGACGGCGGTGCGGCGGGGGTCGTGGCCGCGCGCGGCGAGGGTGCGCAGGGCGTCGGGGACGGTGGGGGCGGCGGCGGACGCGTAGGCGGGCACCACGGGGACGCCGCCGAGGCGGGCGGCCAGGAGGCGGGCGATGCGGGTGGTGTCCCCGGTGGAGCGGGGGGCGCGGGAGCCGGCGGCAGCCAGGACGACCGCGGGGCCGCCGTCTTGGGGGCCGGCGCGGAACCCGGCCTCCAGGAGGCGGTCGTGCAGCGCCTCGGCCAGGAGGGGGTGCGGGCCCAGGGGCGCGGCGATCCGGCCGGTCAGGTGCCCGGCGGCGGCGAGCGCGGCGGGCAGGTCGTGGCTGACGTGGTAGCCGCGGCCGAAGAGCAGCGGGACGAGCACCACCTCGCCGCGCAGCGCGGCCAGGGTCCCGTCGAGCGGCGGCCGGTCGAGTTCCAGGTGGCCGAGGTGGACGGGCAATCCGGGGCGGAGGGCGCGGACGCGGGCCAGGAGGGCGCGGACGGCGGGCGCGGCCCCGGGGTGGCGGCTGCCGTGCGCGACGGCCACCAGGGCGGGCGGCCCGGCGGCGGGGCGGCGGAAGCCGTGCAGGCGGACGGTGCGGAGCCGGCTGCTGAGTTCGGCGGTGATGCGGTGGGCGAGTTCGGCGCTGCCCAGGGGCGCCGGGTACGCGGCGGGCGGGGCGGATAGCGGCGCGGGGGCGGAGGGGCCGGGGTCCGGGGTGGGCTGGTGCGCTGTCGACGCCGTCATGGGCCGAGCCTGGCAGCCGGGCGTTGCGATCCCGTTTCCGGGTGGGGAATTCCGTGTTCCACGGGGCCCGCGGGGGTCGCGCGCCCGGTGGGAGGATTCCGCCGCGGGCCGGAAACCGGGGCGAGACGCGGGCGTAACAGGCCCGTCGCACGCTGGCCGCCATGGACGCTGCGTCGGTTGCCACGGTCGAGACCCACTGCCCGTATTGCGCCCTCCAGTGCGGGATGGGGCTGCGGCCCGCCGCGGGCACCGGGGAGGGGGCGTCCGGGTCCGTCCTGGAGGTCGTGGAGCGGACCGCGTTCCCGGTGAACCGCGGCGCGCTGTGCGGCAAGGGGAGGACCGCGCCCGAACTCCTCGCCCCGGGGGCGCGGTTGACCACTCCCCTGGTGCGCGACCACACCACCGGGGAGCTGGTGCCGGCCGGCTGGGCCACCGCGCTGGACCGGGTCGCCGAGGGGCTGCGGCGGACCGGCGCGCGGTACGGGCGGGACGCGGTGGGCGTCTTCGGCGGCGGCGGGCTGACCAACGAGAAGGCGTACGCGCTGGGGAAGTTCGCCCGGGTGGTACTGGGCACCTCGCAGATCGACTACAACGGCCGGTTCTGCATGTCCTCGGCCGCGGCGGCGCAGCACCGGGCCTTCGGGCTGGACCGGGGGCTGCCGTTCCCGCTGGCGGATGTGGCGCGTACCGGGTGCGTGCTGCTGGTCGGCTCCAACCTGGCGGAGACCATGCCGCCGGCGCTGCGGTACCTCACCGAGCTCAAGGAGAACGGCGGCCGGCTGATCGTCGTCGATCCGCGCCGCACCCGGACCGCCGAGCAGGCCGATCTGCACCTGGCGCCGCGCCCCGGCACGGACCTGGCGCTGGCGCTCGGGCTGCTGCACCTGGTGGTGGCGGAGGGGCGGACGGACGAGGAGTTCATCGCGGCGCGGACCAGCGGCTGGCCGGCGGCGCGGGCCGCGGCGATGGCGCACTGGCCGGAGCAGGTCGAGCGGATCACCGGCATACCGGTGCCGCAACTCCGGGAGGCGGTGCGGCTGTTCTGCGACGCGCCGGCCTCGATGGTGCTGACCGCGCGCGGCCCGGAACAGCAGGCGAAGGGCACCGACACCGTGGGCGCGTGGATCAACCTGTGCCTGGCCACCGGGCGCGCGGGCCGCCCGCTGTCCGGTTACGGCGCGCTCACCGGGCAGGGCAACGGTCAGGGCGGCCGCGAACACGGCCAGAAGGCCGACCAGTTGCCCGGCTACCGCCGCCTGGACGACCCGGCGGCGCGCCGCCACGTGGCGGCGGTGTGGGGCGTGGAGCCGGAGACCCTGCCGGGGCCGGGCCGCAGCGCGTACGAGCTGCTGGACGCGCTGGGCGGGGAGGTCCGGGCGCTGCTGCTGATGGGGTCCAACCCGGTGGTCTCCGCGCCGCGCGCCGCCCACGTGGAGGAGCGGATCCGGGCGCTGGACTTCCTGGCGGTGGCCGATGTGGTGCGCTCGGAGACCGCGGAACTGGCGGACGTGGTGCTGCCGGTGGCCCAGTGGGCGGAGGAGACCGGGACGACGACCAACCTGGAGGGCCGGGTGCTGCTGCGCCGCCGGGCCGTCGCCCCGCCGCCCGGGGTGCGGACGGACCTGGAGGTGCTGGGCGGGCTGGCGCGGCGCCTGGGCCACGCCAAGGGCTTCCCGGCCGACCCGGAGCAGGTCTTCGAGGAGCTGCGGCGCGCGTCGGCGGGCGGGCCCGCGGACTACTCGGGGATCAGCTACGCGCGGATCGCGGCGGAGGACGGGGTGTTCTGGCCGTGCCCGGCGGGGTCGGGGGCGTCGGAGGCCGCGCAGGGGGCCTCAGGGGCCGTGGCGGGCGCCTCGGAGGCCGTGGCGGGCGCCCAGACGGCCTCCGGCGGCCCGGCCGGGCCGGGAGCCCACCCCGGCACGCCGCGGCTCTTCCTGGACCGTTTCGCGACGCCGGACGGCCGGGCCCGCTTCGTGCCCGTCACGCACCGCCCGGCGGACGAGGAGACCGACGCCGGGTATCCGGTGGTGCTGACCACGGGCCGGGTGCTGGCGCAGTACCAGTCGGGCGCGCAGACCCGCCGGGTGGCGGCGCTGAACGCCGCCGCGCCCGGCCCGTTCGTCGAACTGCACCCGCGGCTGGCGGACCGGCTCGGCATCGCGGACGGCGAGCCGGTCGCGGTGGTCTCGCGGCGCGGCCGGGCGGTCGCGCCGGCCCGGGTGAGCGCGGCGATCCGCCCGGACACGGTGTTCATGCCGTTCCACTGGCCGGGCGAGGGCCGGGCCAACACGCTGACCAACCCGGCGCTCGACCCGGTGTCCGGAATGCCGGAGTTCAAGGTGTGCGCCGTCCGGATCGAGCGGCTGGACGGGCCGGCCTAGGGGCGGCGGCCTGAGCCAGGGGCCGCCCGGTCCACGGGCGCCCCAGCCGGTCAGTGCGCGTCGAGTTCCTTCAGGTAGGCGGCGCGGGTCTCCTCGTCCAGGAAGGACGCGAGGAAGGAGTTGCGGGCGAGCGTCCGCAGCGCCGCCTCGTCCAGGCCGAGGGCGTCCCGTACGGCGGTGAAGTTGTCGTCCGCGTAGCCCCCGAAGTAGGCCGGGTCGTCGGAGTTGACGGTGACCAGGAGGCCGGCGTCCATCATGGCGGGCAGCGGGTGGTCGGCGAGGTCGTCGACGACCCGGAGCCGGAGGTTGGAGAGCGGGCAGACGGTGAGCGGGATCCGGTCGGCCACCAGGCGGGCCACCAGCGCCTCGTCCTCCATGCAGCGCACCCCGTGGTCGACCCGGTCCACGCCGAGGATGTCCAACGCCTCCCAGACGTAGGCGGCCGGGCCCTCCTCGCCCGCGTGGGCCACGCACTTCAGGCCCGCCTCACGAGCCAGCGCGAAGACCTCCCGGAACTTCGACGGCGGGTGGCCGACCTCGGCGGAATCCAGGCCGACGGCGGCGATCCGGTCCAGGTAGGGGCGGGCCGCCTCGAACGTCTCCAGGGCCGAGTCGGCGCTCTCGTCCCGCAGGAAGCACATGATGAGCCGGGTGGTGATCCCGTACGTCTCCGGGGCGGCGTCCAGGGCCCGGCACAGGCCCTTCACGACCGTCCCCAGGGGGACGCCGCGGGAGGTGTGCGCCTGCGGGTCGAAGAAGATCTCGGCGTGCCGCACCCCCTGCTCCTTGGCGCGCGCCAGGTAGGCGTGCGCGAGGTCGGCGAAGTCCTCCTCGGTGCGCAGCACCTGCATCAGCGCGTAGTACAGGTTCAGGAAGGACTGCAGGTCGCTGAAGGAGTAGGCGCGGCGCAGCTCGTCCTCGGTGGCGTACGGCAGGGTGACGCCGTTGCGGGCGGCGAGCGCGAAGGCCAGCCCCGGCTCCAGGGTGCCCTCGATGTGGAGGTGCAACTCGGCCTTGGGGAGCGGTCGGTGGGGGGCGGGGGTGCGGTCGGGGGCCACGGGTCACACCTGTTTCTGCTCTGTGCTGCGGACGAACCGCCAGGTTATCCGGGGGTGCCGCGGCCGGCGCGGCCGGTCCAGACGCCGCCGGGCAGCGGGGTGCCGGTGGCGCGCAGCCGGGCGGCGAGCGGTTCGGCGGCCAGGTAGACCCAGGCCCGTTCGGTGCGCCCGTCGGCGCGCCGCGCCTCGGTGGCGACCCGCTCGTAGAGGTTCCCGGGGGCGCCGGGGGTGTAGCCCTCCAGGTGGTCGAGGGCGGCCCGTACGGCGTCGTGGTCGGCGTCCCGGAGGCGGATCAGGGTGCCGTGCACCACGGAGTCGGCGGGTCCGGCGGTGGCATACGGGTAGCCGGGGCCCGCGTAGAGCTGCGCGCCGGTGATCCGGGCCGGTTCCTCGGACGCGGTGCGGCCGCGCAGCAGGCGGGCGTAGTTGGCCTCGCCGGGGCGCAGCGTCCCGTAGACGAAGAACGGCAGGCGCGCGGCCTCGGTGGTCATACGGGCCCTCCTGGGGGCGGTCGCGGCGGGACGGCGCCGGTGGTGGCCCCGCCGGCGCCCTGTGACCTTGCCGACGCCCGGCCCCCGGACGCAACCGCGGCGGCCCGTGGCACGTCGGACCTTGCGACATCGGCCCCGTGCACGGGAGACGGCCCGCGAAGGGCCGCGGCGGGGCCGGGGAACGGGGGACGGCATGCGGGTGCTGCGGGCGCGGCTCGGGCGCGTGGCGGGCGTGCTGCGGCGGGTCCGGCCGCCGCGGACCCGGCGGGGCCAGCGCCGGGCGTTCCAGGCGGTCGTGGCGCTGTCCGTGCTGGCGCTGCTGCCGGCGACGTGGCTCAACGCCACCGCCGGACCGCGCGTCCGTACGGTCGCCGATGCGCCGGCCGCCCCGGTGGCGGTGGTGTTCGGCGCCGGCCTGTGGAACGGCGAGCCGTCGCCGTACCTCGCCCACCGGCTCGACGCCGCGGCCCGGCTCTACGAGGGCGGCACGGTGCGCGCCATCCTGGTCACCGGCGACAACAGCCGCCACGATTACGACGAACCGGACGCCATGCGCGCCTATCTGGTGCGGCACGGCGTCCCGGCCCGCCGGATCGTCAGCGACTACGCCGGCTTCGACACCTGGGATTCCTGCACCCGCGCCCACCGCATCTTCGGGGTGGACCGGGCCGTACTGGTCAGCCAGGGCTTCCACATCCGCCGGGCGCTGGCCCTGTGCGAGGCCGCGGGGATCGACGCGTACGGCGTCGGGGTCGCCGCCAACCACGATGTGACCTGGGCGTACGGCGGCGTGCGGGAGATCTTCGCGGCGGGCAAGGCGACCGCGGAGGCCCTGCTCCGGCCGGACCCGCACTTCCTCGGCCCCAAGGAGACGGGGCTGGCGCAGGCACTCCGTTAGCGCGGGGGGGGGCATTCGCGGCAATGCTCCCCATGGGCCATGGTCAAGTACACCTCCGAGTGGCGGACGGTGTGCCTGCACGGCGGCAACAGGGAGCGCTGCCCCCAGGAATAGCCTCCCCCGCCTATGGGGACGCCCCTCTGGGCCCGGTCCCGGTCCTCAGTCCTCGTCCTCCCCGCCCTGCTCCTTCGTGGCCCGGTCGTAGAGGCTGAGGATCTCCTTCCCGAAGTACGGGCTGTAGGAGGTCCGGTCGCTGTGCGGGCCGCGCGGGCCGCCGCCGTTGACGCCGCCGATGACGCCGATGACCTTGCCGGTGCGGGTGTGCGGGTCGTAGCCGGCCAGCCAGGGGCTGCCCGAGGTGCCGCCGTAGAAGCCGTTGCAGTCCATGCGGAGTTGGCGGGTGCCCTCCAGGCGGCGGGTGGTCGTGGCGCACCGCACGGCCCGGTCCTCGGGGTCGCTGTGGACGCTGGGGTAGCCGATGACCTGGACGTCGTTGCGGTAACCAGGCGTGGCGGCCAGCACGTTGGCGCCGGTGACCTCCTCGATGCGCCGGCCGTCGTCGTCCGGGGCGACGGTGGCGAAGGCGAAGTCCCGGTCGGCGGCGTCCCCGCTGGTGCCGCGGTCGGCGTACGCGTAGGAGTCCTCGATGGCCCACACCCCGTAGGGCTGCTCGTCCGCGCCCGACCGGTACTGGGGCACGAAGGCCGCCCGCGCTCCCGGATTGCAGTGCCCGGCGGTGAGGATCAGGTTGCCGTGCGGGCTGTGCACCACGCTGGCGGTGCAGTGGTGCTCGCGGGCCTCGCCGTCGACGGAGAACAGCACGCCGACGGAGGGGATGCCGTCGAAGTGCTCGGCGGTCGGCGCGCGGTGCGAGCCCGCGGCGGGCCGGCCGGTGCCGCGCTCCGGCGGCGCGGCGGCGGCCATCCGCCGGGGCGTCCAGAAGGCTTCGGCGTCCTTGCTGGTCCAGGTGGCGCGGGGCCGGGACTCGTGGGCGTACGAGGTCTGGGTACCGGGGCCGCGGGGGTCGGTCTCGGCCGCGTGGCTCACCGGGGAGGTGGCCAGGCCGAAGGCCATCCCCAGGGCGAGCGTGGTCGCCCGCGCCCACCGGCGCGGCAGGGGCTCTGCGGTGCTCGGCACGTCAGCTCGTCTCCTCTGCGACCCAGGCCAGATACCCGGCGCCCCCGTGGGTGACCGGGGTGGCGATGATCTCCGGGGTGTCGTAGTCGTGCGCGGCCAGGAGGTACGCCTCCAGCGCGGCGTAGCGCCCGGCGGCCGTCTTGAACAGCACCTGCCACTCCCGGCTGGTCTCCACGGCACCGTTCCAGCGGTAGACGGAGGTCACCGGCGCGCTGATCTGGGCGCAGGCGGCGAGCCGGTCCTCGATGGCGCCGCGCGCCAGCCGCTCGGCCTTCTCCTCGCTGTCGGTGGTGGTCATCACGGTCAGGAAGCGCGCCGGGGGCCCGGCCGGGGCGGGGGCGGCGGACGGTTCGTTCAGGGCGGTGGGATCGGCCACGGTGACACACCCTTCGCGGTCGGTGGGGCGGGGATTGCACGTCCGGGGGTCGGGGGTCGGGGACGGGTATCGGCCTGCGGTCCGGGAGGCGGGCTCCGGGGTGGCGGCCGGCTTCCGGACCGGCAACGCGTCGGCCCGGATACCGGCCCGGCAACGCGTCAGCCCGGTTACCGGTCCATCGGCCCGTCTCCGGTCCGGCAATCTGTCAATCGTTCGATCGTCGATCAAGGGACGTCTCGCATGGTACGGACCGCGATGATCAACCCGTGCACGGCGGGCCGCCCTGTTCCGGCAAGCACCCGGACGTCCCATTCCGGCCGTTCCGTACCGTCGTGCCGCGGAGATCCGGTTGCGCCGGGCGGGGCACGGAGAACGATGGAGGGGGAAGCCCCGCCGCCCACCCGCGTCCGGAAGCCGGTCCGCTCCGAAAGGCGAGCGCCATGGAAAACCTCGAATCCCTCGTCCGCGACCAGCTCGACGACGCCCGCGCCTCCGCCCACGGCCGCAGCGCCCACCTCTTCCTGCACGACGGCCCGCTGCGCCAGACCGTGATCGCGCTGCTGGCCGGCGCCGAACTCGACGAGCACAACGCGCCGCCGGCGGCGAGCCTCCAGGTGCTGCGGGGCCGGATCCGGCTGACCGGGCCGGGCGGCGGCCAGAAGCTGACAGCGGGTCAGATCGGGCCCGTCCCCCACGAACGCCACGGCGTGCGGGCCCTGGACGACGCGGTGATCCTGCTGACGGCCGTCACCGAGGTCCGCAGGCAGCCCCGCCCGGCGGGCACGGGAGCCGGGACGGCGGGGAGGGCGGGCACGGGAGCCGGGACGGCGGGGAGGGCGGGGACGGCTGGGCGGGCCGGGACCACGGTGCGCTAGGTGAGGGCGACGGAGGGTGGCGACGTCTTTGGGCGAAGCCTTTGGGCGGCGTCGGGCCGTAGCGCCCCGCGTGCGCACGCCATCGGCCCGTAGCGGCCCGCGCGCGCTCCCCACCGACTCGTAGCGGCCCGCAAACGGCCGTAACGGCCCCTCTCCCGCCCCGCCGGCCGGCCGGCGACCGAACACCAGACCGCCCAGCGCGCTCCCCGCGCCTCAGGCGGCCAGCCACTGGTCGTAGGCGAGCTTGCACAGCAGCACCACGACCACCAGCACCAGTACGCCGCGTACGAACCCCGCGCCGCGCTTGAGCGCCATCCTGGCGCCGACCGTCCCGCCCACCAGGTTGAAGACCGCCAGCAGCGCGCCCAGTTGCCACAGCACCGTCCCCTGGAGCGCGAACATCGTCAGCGCCCCGATATTGGTGCACACGTTGATGACCTTGGCCGTGGCGGACGAGGTGACCAGGTCCATGTGCAGCACGGCGGCGAGCGCGATCACCAGGAACGCGCCCGTTCCGGGGCCGATCAGGCCGTCGTAGAAGCCGATGCCCAGGCCCGCGATCAGGATCGCCGCCAGGACGCGGCGCCGCGACACCGGGCCGGACGGCGCCGGGGCGGTCCCGAACGCCGGGCGGACGAGGATGAAGACGAGGACGCCCAGCAGCACGGCCATGATCAGCGGGCGCAGCACCTCGCTGTTGATCCCGGCCGCGAAGAACGCCCCGCCCAGCGACCCGGCGACGGCCGCGGCGCCGATGCGCAGGGCGGTCCGGATGTCGATCGGGGCCTTGCGGACGTACGTGACGGCCGCCGCCGTGGTGCCGACGATGGCGGTCGACTTGTTGGTCCCGAGGACGAACGCGGTGGGCGTATGGGGCAGGCCGACCAGCAGCGCCGGGAGCAGCAGGAGTCCGCCGCCGCCCACCACCGCGTCGATCCATCCCGCGGCGAGGGCGGCCAGGCAGAGCAGGGCCAGCGTGAACAGCGATATGTCAGAGGGCACCCGGTGATCTTATGGAGCGGCCCGCCCCGGTCGGCGATCTTATGGAGCGCCCCGCACCGGCCGGATGACTACGCTTAAGCTCCCGCCATGGCCACGCAACCCAGTCAGACCCCGCGTCCCGCCCCGCCCGCGTACCCCGACCCCTTCTTCACCCTCGGCGGGGAGTTGGCCACCGGGCGGCTGGGCTACGGAACGGCCTCTCTGGCCGGACCCGGCTACTGGGGCGCGCGGCACGCGGACCCGGAGCGTTCCGTGGCGTTGCTCCGCCGGGCCGTCGACGCGGGCGTCACCCTCATCGACACCGCCGACAACTACGGCCCGGACGTGGCCGAGGAGTTGGTGGCCCGCGCCCTGCACCCGTATCCGGACGGCCTGGTCATCGCCACCAAGGGCGGCGTCGTCCGCACCGGTCCCGACAGCTGGCACATCGCGGGCCGCCCGGAACGGCTGCGCGCCATGTGCGACGCGAGCCTGCGGCGCCTCCGTACGGAGACCATCGACCTCTACCAACTGCACCGCCTCGACCCGGACGTCCCGATGGCGGACCAGCTCGGCGCCCTCCTGGAACTCCAACAGGCCGGAAAAATCCGCCACATCGGCCTGGACACCATCAGCGCCGCCCAACTGGCCCAGGCCCGCGAACTCGCCCCCATCGCCTCCGTCCAGAACCGCTACAACCTCCTGGACCGCGCCTCCGAGGACGTCCTGAGGCTGTGCGAGGAAACCGGGACGGCGTTCCTGCCGTGGTTCCCCCTGGGCAACGGCACCCTGACCGGCGCCGCCGGCTCCGCCCCCGGCCCCGCCGCGGACACCCTGGCCTCCATCGCCGCCACCCACGGCGCGACCCCCGGCCAGATCGCCCTGGCCTGGCTCCTCCACCGCTCCCCCGTCCTCCTCCCGACCCCCGGCACGAGCTCCCCCGCCCACCTGGACGAGAACCTCGCCGCGGCCGGCATCCACCTCACGGCGGCGGAGCTGACCCAACTGAACGGCCTGGCGCAACCGACGCAGCCGGCGTCGGCGTAACGGATACGGCCGACGTAGCCGACGCAGGGGCAGCAGGGGCCGCCAGGGCCCGCAACCGGTCCCCCCGGCTCCGCGCGACCCGCCGCACCTCCACCAGCGACTCGGTCAACTCCACGGCCAGCAGATGCAGTTCACCGGAAGTCCAGTTACGGTCATCGAGCATCCGCCCGGCATCCACGATGAGCCCATCGGCGAGCGCGAGCTGCGCCTCCTCCACCTCGTCGGCCATACGGGACACGAACCCGGTCCCGTCGCCAAGTACGAAACAGGGCTTGCCATCAGGGCTCAACCACGGCAGCAGCCGCGGGGCAGCGTCATTCATCATCGTCAGCCTCCAGGGATCAGTCGACCGGAACCCGCCATGTGCGGGCTGTAGCCATTCGGTCACGGGGAGGCCCGGCGGGCAATAGGATGGAGGGGCTTTAACGGCAGCTCGCAAGTCCACGACCTGCCGTGATGCTGGACGCGACCGCATGCCGAGAGGTCACAGCCTTGGACGAGACGACCCCACCCCAGCACTTGAACCCGCTCCAACGCTTCGGCCAGGACGTCAAACAGGTGAGACTGGCGCGGAAGCTGACACAGAAGCAGCTCGGCAAGGCGGCAGGTTACTCCGAGGCGTACGTCAGCAGAGTCGAGGCTGGGAAGCTCCTGCCCCGGCCCAGCGAAAAGTTCGCCAAGGGCTGCGACATCGCCTTCGGGACAGGCGAGTTGTTCACGGACCTGCTGCGGCGGATAGACGAAGGGGACCACCCGTCCTGGTTCGTTCCGTACCTCAACCTGGAGCGGAAGGCGTCGCGGATCCTGGACTACTCGACCAGCCTCCCGATGGGGATCCTTCAGACAAAAGACTACGCGCGGGCCGTGTTCCGCGCGTACTACTCCGGGGCGAATCCCGAGGTGATCGAGGACAAGGTCATTGCACGTCTGCGGCGGCGCGAGGTGTTCGAACGGGACGCTCCACCGCTTCTTTGGGCCATCATGCACGAGGCATGCCTACGAACAGTCGTGGGTGACTCAAAGGTCATGTCGGGGCAGCTGGAACATCTGCTGACAGCCGCCGCGTCACCGCACGTCAAGGTCCAGGTCATGCCGTTTTCAGCGGGTGCTCCCGCCGCGTCGACAAAGCCGTTCATCGTGCTGCACTTCACGGACTCGCCCACGGTGTTGTACACGGAGACCCGGGTAGGAGGCAGGATGCATGATTCCGCACAAACGGTCGACGCGGCTCTGGACGACTACGATCTTCTCAGGGCGAACGCGCTGTCCCTCAGCGAATCAACGGACCTGATCAAGACGCTGCTGAAGGAGTACCGATCATGAGTGCCGACCTGGATCTCACGGCGGCCCGGTGGATCAAGTCGTCCTACAGCGACGCAAACGGCGGCAACTGCCTGGAGTACTCCCGCGACTTCGCCTGGATCAAGTCGTCCCACAGCGAAGGCAACGGCGGGGAGTGCCTCGAATTCTCCCGAGACCTCGCCTGGGTCAAGTCGTCCCACAGTGAGGGCAACGGCGGGGCGTGCCTGGAAATGTCCCCCACCGCCGCCCCCGCCCAGGGAGTGGTCCCCCTCCGGGACAGCAAAGCCCCCGACGGCCCCGCGATCATCGTTTCCGTCGCGGGGTGGTCCTCCTTCGTCGACGCGGTCAAGAATGGGGAGTTCGCCGCCGTCTAGAGGAGGAGCGCCCCGTGGACCTGTGTGACGATGCCCGTGCCCTGTCCGGTGAACTGGTGCGGTTGCGGCGGGCGCTGCACCGCATACCGGAGACCGGGCTGGAACTCCCGCGCACGCAGGAGGCCGTACTGGCCGAGCTGGACGGGCTGCCGCTGGAGGTACGCACCGGGACGGGGCTGAGTTCCGTGACGGCGGTACTGCGCGGGGCGCGGCCGGGGCCGGCGGTGCTGCTGCGCGGCGACATGGACGCGCTCCCGGTGGCCGAGCGCCTGCCGCTGGACTTCGCCTCGGACAACGGGCGGATGCACGCCTGCGGGCACGACCTGCACACCAGCATGCTCGTGGGCGCGGCCAAGCTGCTCGCCGCGCACCGGGACCGGCTGGCGGGGGACGTGGTGTTCATGTTCCAGCCGGGCGAGGAGGGGTACGACGGGGCCCGCCACATGCTGGCGGAGGGGGTACTGGAGGCGGCGGGGCAGCGTCCGGTGGCGGCGTACGCGCTGCACGTGCTGGCGGCGGGGCAGGCCACGGGGGTGTTCGGCACGCGCGGCGGGCCGATGATGTCGGCGTCCAACGTGCTGCGGGTGACGGTGCGCGGTCAGGGCGGGCACGGGTCGATGCCGCACCGGGCGAAGGATCCGGTGCAGGCCGCGTGCGCGATGGTGACGGCGCTGCAGGCGTGGATCACGCGGAGTTTCGACATTTTCGACCCGGTGGTCCTGTCGGTGGGGACGTTCCACGCGGGGACGCAGCAGAACGTGATCCCGGAAACCGCCGTTTTCGAGGCGACGGTGCGCAGTTTCTCGGACGCGGCGCAGGCGCGCGTGAAGGACGGGACGGTGGAGGTCTGCCGCGGAATCGCCGCGGCCCACGAGGTGTCCGTCGACGCGGAGTTCATCGAAACGTACCCGGTGACGGTGAACGACGTGACGGAGGCGGAGTTCGCGGCGCACACGGTCCGCGAGGCGCTGGGCGAGGAACGCTTCGCGCCGCGCCGGAATCCCCTCCCCGCGTCCGAGGATTTCTCCCGCGTACTGGCGGAGGTACCGGGCGTCATGATGATGCTGGGCGCCCCACCCGCCGGCGCCGACCCGGAACGCAGCGCCAACAACCACTCGCCCCTGGCCGAATTTGACGACGGCGTACTGGCGGACGGCGCGGCCCTCTACGCAGAACTGGCGACGAGGCGCCTGGCGAAGGGCTAAAGACCCGGTAGCGGACTTAACGGGTGCCCTCTCACTCGAAATTCCACCGTTTCGGTACACCCATCTCCCGCCATGGCTCATAATCGTGCAGCGTGATCGACGGCTTCTGGGCAACACTCATTGAAATCGGCTTTTTCCTGTTCATGGTCAGTTTTTTCGGCTTTGTCGGCTGGACCATGTGGTCGAGCAGGAAGGACGGGAGAAACGCTGAACAGCTGAAGGAACTCATCCGGTTCGCGCAGCAGCGCGGATGGGCCTACGCCGACGTCGCGCGCAGCAAGCGCGGCCGCTACTTCACCGGAAAAGTAGCGGAAAGAGTGTTCGTGTACGACTTCGGCGCATATGACTTCATCACCGGCACATTCCGCGGCCGGACCTTCCGTTGCTTCGAACTCCGCAGCCGACCAGCGAGCCCGGATGGCCCGGAATCGACGAAGATCACCGTGACGTTCGAGCTTGAGCTACCGATGGCCGTACCCCTGACCACCATCAAGCGTCGGCGCCCCCTGGATACGGTTGGTGCCCGTTTCTTCGCGAACGACAAAGTGGTGGAGCTGGGCCTTCCCGTATTCGACAAGACGTTCCGCGTCATGACCGAGGACGAGGATTTCGCACGGCATGCCTTGAGCGGTGCACTGGCGCAGTTCCTCGCTACCGACCCCAGGGCCCCGAGTGAGCCCCTGCTGCTCTCTCGGAACGTTCTCTCCACGACATATACCGGGCGGCTCCGAGTGGAGCAGGTCGACGCGAAACTGAACTATTTGTCCGATGTCCTGGACCGTCTGCCGGCGCAGTCGCGGCGGGTGGCCGAGCCGCATGCGGCCACCCGGAGCGGACAGGACTCTTAGAACGTTCTTAAGACGGGTCGGTAGTCACATGCCATGGCATTGAAGCTCAGGCGTGTGATTGCTGTGTCGTTGGCGTTGTCGGCCGTTTCGTTCGGGGTGGCCGGGTGCGGGAGGGCCGAGGCGGGGACGCTTCAGGGTGGGCGGTTGACGCTGCCGGTGAACGGGGGGAGTGCGACGGTGGACACCGCGTCGCTGGCGGTGACGGCGCGGGCCGCGGACGGGACGCGGATGGTGCTGTCCGAGGCGGTCGCGGGTGGGCTCGGGGCGCCCGGGCCGGTGACGCGGACGGCCGGCGGGGCGCGCTGGTCGTATCCGGACAAGGGGCTGTCGGTGACGGCGAGTTCGGAGGGCGGCAGGCTGCGGATCCGAATGCGGGCGGAGCGGGACCAGAAAGTCAGCTGGCCGGTGACCGGGACCGACCGGGCGGTGTCGGATGTGCAGCTGCCGCGCGGGGAAGGGCTGGATATTCCGGTGCGGGACGCGTTCTGGAATTCCGGGCCGGGTGGGCTGGCCGGGAGTTCGGTGGATATCGGGGCGGATCTGGCGCTGCCGTTGTGGGGTTATGCGATGGGGGGAGGATCCAGTAGCGCAGCTCGGCATGGGGTGAGTTATGTGGTGGCTACGGATATTGGGACGTCGTTGGGGTTCGCTTCGCGGGGTGGGGCGTTGCGGGCCACGGCCGCGCATGAGTTCAGCGGTGGGGAGGGGACTCGGGAGTACGAGGTGTCGT
Organism: Streptomyces sp. NRRL F-4489; assembly: GCF_001509485.1. Lineage (GTDB taxonomy): Bacteria > Actinomycetota > Actinomycetes > Streptomycetales > Streptomycetaceae > Streptomyces. Next base: position 4,729 of record NZ_LLZI01000238.1, on the reverse strand, counting down.
TCGCGTTGACGGATGGGGATCCGGTGGCGCCGGCGGTGGATTACCGGTCGTATTTGGCGGAGCGGGGGGAGCTGGGGAGTTTGAGGGAGAAGATTAGGAAGAATCCGGCCAATGGGCGGTTGTTGGGGGCGTTTCATGCGTATGTGTGGGGGGAGGCGCGGACTGCGGCGGGTGTGGAGCGGCTGAGGAAGCTCGGCGTGGACCGGATGTGGCTGGGGTATGACGCGGGGCCGGATCCGATGGACGCGGGGGCGGTCAAGGCGGCGAAGCGGGCGGGGTATCTCGTCGGGCCGTACGACTCGTTCGCCAATGGGCAGGATCCGAAAACGGCGGACAGTCCGACGTCGGCGTGGCCGGGGACGGTGTATCCGGACTTCTGTGTGAAGAAGGCGGACGGGACGGCGGAGAGCGGGTTCGGGGGGCGCGGGTGCTATATGAGCTCGCAGGCGTTCGAGCAGGCCGAGCCGTCGAAGCACTATTTGGCGGAGCGGACGCGGGAGATGACCGCCAACGGGGCGAATAGTTACTTCCTGGACGTGGATGCGACCGGTGAGGTGTTCCGCGACCACGGGGCGGGCCATGAGATGACGAAGGCGGACGACCGGAAGAATCGGTTGGCGCGGATGGGGCGGCTCGCCAAGGGGTTTGTGCTGGGGTCGGAGTCGGCGCAGCCGTGGGCCAACGGAGTGCTGGCCTTCGACCACGGGTCGGGGACGCCGGTGGCGGACGGGCTGTGGAAGCTGGAGCGCGACAAGGGCACCTGGGGCGGCTATTACCCGCAGGACGCGCCGAAGAATTTCTTCAAGCCGGTGGCGCTGCCGGATGACCTGGCCACGGCGATGTACGACCCGAAGTACCGGGTGCCGTTGTACGAGACGGCGCTGCACGGGTCGTTGGTGAATGTGGAGCGCTGGGAGCTGTCGTACGACAAGTTGCCGGCGCAGAAGACCAATCGGGCGCTGCTGGCGATGCTGTACAACACGCCGCTGAATTTTGTGCTGGACGGGCCGTCGTTGACGAAGAACGGGAAGGAGCTTGCTTCGCTGCAGCGGTATTTCGCGCCGTTGCACAAGGCTGCGGGGACTGAGCGGATGACGTCGTTCCGGTGGCTGACGGGGGATCGGAGTGTGCAGCGGTCGGTGTTCGGGGATGGGGTGCTGACGGTGACGGCGAATTTCGGGCACACGGCGTACCACGGGCTGCCGGGTGGGTGTGTGGACGCACGGCTGAAGGGCGATGCGAAACCGCGGCGGCTGTGTCCGGCGGAGGTCAACACTCCGGCCTCGTAGGCGGGTTCCGGCCCCGGCCCCGGGGGCGTACGCGGTCGGTGCCGGCCCGTTAGGCGGAGGGGCGCGCCACCGGGGCGGGCGGGCGCGCCCCCAGGGCATCCCGGTGCCCGCCTACGGGTGCCGGGACGCCTCCAGGTAGCGCAGGACCGCCAGGACGCGGCGGTGGCCGGTGTCGGAGGGGGGCAGGCCGAGCTTGGTGAAGAGGTTGGCGATGTGCTTCTCGACGGCGCGTTCGGTGACGGTCAGGGCGGTGGCGATGGAGTGGTTGGTGCGGCCCTGCGCCATCAGGGCCAGCACCTCCCGTTCGCGCGGGGTGAGCGCGTCCAGGGCGGTGGCCCGGCGGGCGGCGCCGAACAGCTGGGTGACCACCTCGGGGTCGAGGGCGGTGCCGCCGGCCGCGACCCGGTGCAGCGCGTCGGTGAACTCGCCGATGTCCACCACCCGTTCCTTCAGGAGGTAGCCGACGCCCGCGAAGCCCGCGCCGGAGCCGAAGAGCCGGTCGGCGTAGGCGGTCTCGACGTACTGGGAGAAGATCAGCACGCCGGTGCCGGGGTGGCGTTCGCGGAGGGTGACGGCGGCGCGCAGGCCCTCGTCGCGGTGGCCGGGCGGCAGCCGGATGTCGATCACGGCGGCGTCCGGGCGGTGCTCGGCCACGGCGGCCAGCAGCGATTCGGCGTCCGCGACGGCGGCGGCGACCTCGATGTCGCGGAGTTCCAGCAGCTGGGCCAGGCCCTCGCGCAGGATCGCGGAGTCCTCGGCGATGACGACGCGCATGGGTTCCTGCCTGGGGGGAGAGGGGGTCGGGCCCGGATGGGGCTGTCGGGACGGGGGGACTGTACGGGGCGGGCGGGTCAGCCACGGTCCCCGGTGCCGGGCCCGATGCCCGTGCCGGGGCCCGGGCCGGGCGTCGCCGGGTACGGGAGCTGGACGGTGACCACCGTAGGGCCTCCGGGCGGGCTGTCGCAGGTCAGGGTGCCGTCCACGGTGCGTACGCAGCCGAGGAGGCCGGTCAGGCCGCTGCCCGCGCCGATCACCGCGCCGCCGCGGCCGTCGTCGCGTACGGCCAGCAGCAGGGTGCGGCCGTCGCCGCGCACCTCGATGGCGGCCCGGGTGGCGGCGCTGTGCTTGACGGCGTTGGCGAGGAGTTCGGCGGCGCAGAAGTACGCGATGGACTCCAGGGCCGGGGTCGGGCGCGGGTCGATCCGGGTGTCCAGGGCGACCGGGAGCGGGGCGTCGGCGGCGAGCGTGGCCAGGGCGGTGGCCAGGCCCGCGTCCAGGGCGGGCGGGTGGATGCCGCGTACCAGGTGGCGCAGGTCGGCGACGGCCTGGGTGGCGTTGTCGCGGGCGCGGTCCACGGTGGCCAGCAGGCGGTCCGGGGCGGCGTCCCGGGTGATCAGTTCGCGGATCAGGGTGAGCTGCATACCGAGGCCGACGAGGCGGGCCTGGGTGCCGTCGTGGAGGTCCCGTTCGATCCGGCGGAGGGTGGCGGCGGCGTCCTCGACGGCGTGCGCGCGGGACTCCTCCAGGGCGCGGATCCGGGCGTCGGCGGCGCTCGGGCCGAGCAGGGCGCGCAGCAGCAGCCGGTGCGGGGCGCCGGCGCGGCGCACCAGCCAGGGCGCGAGCAGCAGCAGCGCGGCCCCGGCGGCGACCACGGCCGTCCAGCGCGGCCAGGAGTCGAATTCGACGCCGTCGAGCATCAGGCCCACGTGGCGGACCGAACCGTCCGGGGCGCGGACGGTGACGTTGTTCCAGCGGCGCAGGACGGGGTGGGCGAGCGCCAGCGGGCCGTAGACGTAGCCCAGGACCGCGGCGAGCAGCGGCGGCAGGGCGGTCAGCGGGGCGAGCAGGGCGGCAGCCAGGGCGCGGCGGCTCGCCGGGTCGCCGAGGACGGCGCGCCGCCAGCCGAGGAGGCCGGGCGCGCGGCGGCGGCCGGGTGGTTCCACGGTCTCGCCCAACAGGGCGCGGGCCGTGGCCCGTTGGATGTCGCCGAGGGCGAGCGCGCCGCGCAGGGTGAGCGCGAGCAGCCAGGGGCCGAGCGCCGTCCAGGAGAGCACGGTGCCGGCCAGCAGCCCGGCCGCCATCAGGACCGCGCCGGGCAGCGCGACCACCGGGGCGAGGACGGCGTGCAGGAGCGCGGCCAGGGCGCGGGGGGTGAAGGGGGCGGAGAGGGTGGCGCGGGTGCGGTGGAGCGCTCGGGACGCGCGGGGGGCGCGTGCGCGGGCGGGCGGGTCGGGGGCGGTCCGGTGCATGGGGCAAGCTTCCCCTCACAGTGGCGGCCGGCTCCCGCTGAGGGCCGTGTTCCGCGGGCGAAACGCGGACGATGCGGACGGGTAACAGGCACGTCGCACGCTGGCGGGCATGACATGGACCGGCACACCGCCCACCGGCAGCGCTTCCCGGGGCGCCGGGGGGCCTGGCAGCGCTTGCCGGGGCGCCGGGGGCGCCCGTAGCTCTCCCCCGGGCGCCGTGGGCCCCGGACGCGCGTCTGCCGGGCCCGCGCCGACGCCGCCCGCCCCGGTGCGGGTGGTGGTGATCGGCGGCGGGATGGCCGCCGCGCGGCTCGTCCACCGGCTGACGGCGGCGCCGGGGGGCGCAGCCGCGGCGGACCGCACCACCATGCCGAACGGCACCGGCCCCCGCCCCCGCCCCCTCCGCCTCACCGTCCTCGCCGAGGAGCCGCATCCGCCGTACAACCGGGTGCTGCTCGCCGAGGTCCTGGCCGGCCGCTATCCGCCCCGGGTGATCGAGCTGCCCGCGCCCGGCGCCGGTGTCGAGTGGCGCGGCGGGGTCCGGGCGGTGCGGATCGACCGGGCGGCGCGCCGGGTGCGGACCGATGACGGCCGGGAGACCCGTTACGACGTGCTGGTGCTGGCCACCGGGGCCGCGCCCGTACTGCCGCCGCTGCCCGGTCTGTTCGCTCCGGGGCGGCGGGAACTTCCGCACGGTGCCCGTCCGTTCCGTACCCGGGACGACTGCACGGCGCTGGCCGCGGCGGTCCGGCCCGGGCTGCCGGCGGTGGTGGTCGGCGGCGGGCCGCTGGGCGTCTCGGCCGCCCGGGCGCTGGCCGGGCGCGGGGCCCGCGTGCTCCTGGTCGAGCAGTGCGCCCACCTGATGCCGCGTCAGCTCGACCCGGAGGCGGCGGCGCTGCTCCGCGACCACCTCACCGGCCTCGGCGTGACGGTCCGCACCGGGTGCCGGGTCACCGCCGTCCGCACCCGCCCGGCGCCCACCCCGGCTGGCGCCCCCGGCGCACCGGCGGCGCGCCGGGTCACGGGGGTGGAGCTGGCCGACGTACGCCCGCCCGCCCCGGGCCCGGACGGCCCGCAGCCCACCACCGGGCGGGACGCCACCACCCCGGCCCCCCAGCCGTACGGCAACGAGCCGGACCGGCAACCACCCGCCGCCCAACGGGACGCCCACCCGGAAAGCCACCCCACCCC
>NZ_LLZI01000237.1 GCF_001509485.1 Streptomyces sp. NRRL F-4489 | reverse complement strand
GGACGAGTCGGGGCGGGAGGCGGGTCGGGGCGCGAGTCGAGGGGCGAGGCGGGGCGCTAGTCGAGGGGCGAAGCGGGGCGCGAGGCGGGGGGCGAGTCGAGAAGCGAGCTGGGCGGCGAGTCGCGGAGCGAATCGGGAGGTGAGCTGGGCGGCGAGGCGGGGCGCGAGGCGGGCGGTGAGCTGGGCGGCGAGGTGGGGCGCGAGCCGGGGGACGAATCGGAGGACGAGTCGCGGGGCGAGATGCCCGGTGAGTTGGAGGGCGAAGTGCCCGTTGGGTTGGGGGTTTCGTGGCGGGCGCAGAGGAGGGTCAGGAGGCCGGGGACGGCGGCCAGGGCGGACATGGTGAGGATCGTGGCGGTGTAGTTGCCGGAGTCGAGGAGGGGGCCGGCGATCAGGGAGCCGATGGGGAGGGCGCTGAGCATCAGGGTGCGCATCAGGGTCATGGTGCGGCCGCGGAGTTCCTCGGGGGTGTGGGCGTACCGCACGGTCTGCGAGGAGACGGTGACCATGGCGTCGGGCAGACCGTAGATCGCCTGGCCGAGGAGGACCAGGGCCGGGTGGGCGCCCAGCAGCAGCAACAGGCCGCCGCCCGCGAGGAGTTGGAGGAGGCCGATGCGGAGCATGGGGCGGGCGGCGGGCCGGAGGGCGCCGGCGATGACCGAGCCGGTGAGCTGCGCGCCGGCCAGCACGCCCGCCAGGGCGCCGAGCATGGTGGCGCCGCCGGGCAGCCGTTCGTGCGCCAGCCAGGGCTGGGCGACGGTGAGCATGCCCAGGGAGATGTTGAAGAGGGTGAAGGTGACGGTGATGACCAGCATCACCCGGTCGCGGCGGAGGAAGGAGACGACGGGCACCCAGGAGGTGCGGCGGGCGGCGGCCTCGCCGGGGGTGGGCGCGGGCCGGCCCAGGCGGGCCTTCATGCTCAGGACGGCCAGGGCGAACGCGACGTAGCTGGCGGCGTCCACGGCCAGCACCCCGTTCGCGCCGATGAGCGGCACCAGCGCGCCGCCGACCATGGGGCCGAGGAGGCCGGCGGCGCCGGTGGCGATCGCTTCGAGGGCGATGCCGGTGCCGAGGTGGCGGGCCGGGACGAGGTCGGGGATGACGGTGGGGATGATGCCGATGGGCAGGATCTTGAGCAGGCCGTAGACGGCGGCCACGGCGTACAGGTGCCACAGGGCGAGGTGTCCGAGGGCGGCGAGCAGCGGGATGCAGCCCATCACCGCGGCGCGGACGACGCTGTCGGCGACCAGCAGCAGGCGCCGGGAGAACCGGTCGACGATCTTTCCGGCGAGCAGGCCGCCGATGATGACCGGGGCGAAGTAGCAGGCGCCCAGGATCGTCAGGCTGCCCGCGCCGCCGGTGGTCACCGCGAGCCAGGACATCGCGATCCAGCTGGCGCCGTCGCCGATCAGGCTGACCACCGCGCCCAGCCACAGTTTCCGGTAGTCGGCGATGCGCAGCACCGCGAGGTAGGTCTTCACCGTGCGTTCCCCGTCAGGCGTCGCGGGCGGCGCCGATGCCGACGAAGCACATCAGTGCCGGGGTGTCGCCGCGGTTGTGCCAGGTGTGGCGGGTGCCCTGCTGGACGACGCAGGTGCCGGGGGTGAGCCGGACCTCGGCGCCGTCGTCGAGTTCGAGGTGGAGTTCGCCCTCCAGGCAGATGGCGTAGTCGAGGGTGTCGGTGGTGTGCATGCCGGAGCCGCCGGGTTCGAGGACGTCGGCGAGGCCGGGGAGTTTTTCGGCCATTTCGTCCGCGAGCCGGGCGGGGTCGCCGGCGGGTTCGGGGGTGCGGGACTCGGGGGCATAGCGCGCCAGGAGGAATCGGGTGCCGCCGAGGCCGGCGAAGAAAGGCAGGATCTTTGGCTCGGTTGGCTTATTACCGACGGTGGGGTGTCCGTCGTCGGTGCCCCACAGGAGATAGAACTCCGAGCCGGGAATGGCGCCGGCGGTAATCGGTTCGACGGGTCCGTCGCTGAGCACCACGGAAGTGTCGTCGGGACGACGGCCGGTGACCACGAGGCGGGGTTGAATCGTCATCCGTTTTTGCTCCAGGTGCTGTGGGGGCGGAAAAGGACAGCGCGCGCGGGGTGGTGCGGAGTGGTCCGGGCGGAGTGGCGGCCGGGGTCAAGTGCCTGGCCAGCGGGGTGGTCCGGCCGCCGGGGACGGATGTGAACCGGCCGTCGCGGCGGCTCGCGGTGGGCGCGTTCGGCCCGCCGCAAAAGGCGCCGGGCGGCACTGCCATAGGGCCGGTGAATACCTTACGCGCCGTCAAATCCCGGGTAAGCAAGGGATTTCCCGGGCCAGGGCTTTCCCAGGCTATGGGTCCGCGCTCGGCGGTCACAAGGTGGCGTACGTCACAGGAAAGCGGGCGGGAGGAATAGGGAAAGTAAAAGGAGGCGGCGATCAGCCGGAAGGTGATCACAGCAGGTCGGCGGGCGGTTACGGTACCCCCATGACCGCTCTGGATGATCTCGCAGCGTCCTATTCCGGGGAATTCGCCCGCCTGGACCCGTGTCAGGCCGCGATGATGGGCATCGCCGGGGAGGAGGCGGCGCTGACCGACTACGGGCCCGGCGGCTGGGCGGCCCGGGCCGGTCTGGCCCGCCGCACCCTGGCCGCGCTGGCCGGCGTCCCGGTGGACGGTGAGCGGGACCGGATCGCGGCGCGGGTGCTGCGGGAGCGGCTGGAGGTGGAGCTGGCGCTCGACGGCGCGGGGATCCCCGACGCGGACGTCAACGTCGTGGACGGGCCGCTGCAGCGCCTCCGCCAGGCCGTGGAACTCCTCGACCAGGGCGAGCGGACCCGCTGGCCGGACGTGACCGCCCGGCTGCGCGGTATCCCGGCGGCGCTGGCGGGCCACCGGGAGAGCCTGGCCGCGGCCCGCCGGGAGGGCAGGGTCGCCGCGCGCCGGCAGATAGCGGGCACCGCCGGGCAGTGCGCGGAAACCGCCCGGTATTTCGGCGAGTTGGCGGGCCGCTGCCCGGACGGCGCGCCGCGGCGGGAGGCGGAGCGGGCGGCGCGGGACGCCGGGGCGGCGCTCACCGCGTTCGCCGCCTTCCTCACCGGCGAGCTGCTGCCGTACGCGCCGGAGCGGGACGCCGTCGGCCGGGACCGGTACGCGCTTGAGGTCCGCCGGCACCTGGGCGCTGAGCTGGATCTGGCCGAAACCTATGCCTGGGGCTGGGAGGAACTGGCCCGGATCGAGCGGGAGATGGCCCAGCTGGCCGGGGAGATCCTGCCGGGCGAGCCGCTGCCCGCGGTGTTCGCCGCCCTCGACGCCGACCCCGCGCACCAGGTCCGCGGCGCCGAGGCGTTCCGCCGCCACCTCCAGGAGCTGGCCGACCGGGCGGTGGACGAGCTGGACGGGACGCACTTCGACATTCCGCCCGCGCTGCGCCGGATCGAGTGCCGGATCCCGCCGACCGGCGCGGGCGGGATCTACTACCTCGCGCCGACCGAGGACCTCTCGCGGCCCGGCCAGGTGTGGTGGACGGTGCCAGGACCGGACGCGGTGATCCCCACCTGGACGGTGCCGGCGACGATGTACCACGAGGGGGTTCCGGGCCACCATCTCCAGCTGGGCGGGACGGTGCTGAATCCGGCGCTGACGCGTTTCCAGCGGGTGGCGTCGGAGCTGCACGTCGGGCACGCCGAGGGCTGGGGCCTGTACGCCGAGCGGCTGATGGCCGAGCTGGGGTACTTCCGGCATCCGGCGCACCGGCTCGGGGCGCTGGCGTCCGGGCAGCAGTTGCGCGCCGCGCGGGTGGTGCTGGACATCGGCCTGCACCTGGAGCTGGAGATCCCGCGCGGCACCGGTTTCCACGAGGGCGAGCGCTGGACCCGGGAGCTGGGCCGGGAGTTCCTGGGCAGCCGGGTGCCCGAGGGCGGCGCGTATCTGGATTTCGAGATCGACCGGTATCTGGGGCTGCCGGGCCAGGCGCTGGCCTACAAGGTGGGCGAGCGGGTGTGGCTGGAGGGCCGCCGGGCGCAGCGGCGCGCCAAGGGGGCGGCGTTCGATCCGAAGGCGTTCCACCGGGACGCGCTGGCGCTGGGGCCGATGGGGCTGGATCTGCTCGCCGCGGAGCTGGCGCGGCTCTGAGTGGTGCTGTGCGCGGTGGTGCGCACGTGCCAGACTCGTCCGAAAGCCGCCCATTGTCCGCGGGTCGGGGCGCCACCATGGTTCCCGGAGGAGCCTGGATCGCCGGCGCTCCGCCCGTTTCCGCGCCGCCCCCACAAGGTCGTGGGCCCGCGGCCGCCTCCCCGCCCCCAAGGTCGTGGTCGGGATCCCGTTACCGGATTTGCTCCCCGACGCCGGCCACCGCGTCGTGGCGTCCTGCGGCATCGCTGTGCCAGGAGGTGCATCAGAAATGGTCATGATCCCTGAATTCCAGCTCGGGCGGCGGTACGCCGGTCCGCCATCGGTTCCCGGACACGAGCCCGCCGGCCCGGTGGAGCAGTGCCCGGCCGCCGGTCAGGAGACGCTGGAGCGGGTCTACGAGTACGTGGTGGCCCAGCCCGTGGGCCGGGAGCTGGACGGTGAGGCGGCCGCGGGGCTGCTCGGGCTGACGGCCGCGGAGTTCGGGGCGGCGGTGGAGCAGTTGACGGCCTGGGGGCTGCTGCGTACCGGGCCCGGTCGGGAGCTGATACCGGTCTCGCCCGATGTCACGGTGAGCCGGCTGCTGGGTCCGCTGGAGCGGGAGATCCGGGCCCGGCGGCTGCAGATCGAGGAGCAGCGGCGGCGGCTGATGGCGTTCCTGCCGCTCTTCGAGGCCGGGCGGTCGGCGCGGCGCGGCGGGCACCAGGTCGAGTTGCTGTCGACCCTGGATGAGGTGCGGGCGGTGATCGCCGAGCTGGTCGAGCAGAGCACCACCGAGATCCTGACGGCGCAGCCGGGCGGCGGGCGCCGGGAGGACGTCCTGGAGGAGGCGGCGCCCCGGGACATCGCCACGCTCCGCAAGGGCGTCGAGATGCGGATCCTGTACCAGCACACCGCGCGCTACAGCCGGGGCACGTCCTCGTACGTGGAGCAGGTGACGCGGCTGGGGGCGCAGGTGCGGACGCTGGACGACCAGTTCATGCGGCTGCTGGTGTTCGACCGGCAGGCGGCGCTGATCCCGGTGCCGGACAATCCCAACGCGGCGGCGCTGGTGCGGGATCCGCATGTGGTGGCGTTCATGGTGGAGTCGTACGAGCGGCTGTGGCTGGCGGCCGATCCGCTGGTGGTCGACGCGGAGTCGCATGCGGAGATCACCGACGATCTGAAGGAGGCCATCGTGCGGCTGCTGTCGGAGGGCATGACGGACGCGGCGGTGGCGCGGCGGCTGGGGATGTCGGTGCGGACCTGCCGCCGCCATGTGGCCGAGATCATGGCGGCGCTGGACGCGGAGAGCCGGTTTCAGGCCGGTTATCTGCTGGCGTTGCAGCAGCAGGCGCCGTGAGGTCATGGCCGGTCACCGTTCCAGGGGGCGGTGGGCGGTCTCGGGCAGGCGCAGGAAGACCAGGGCGGACAGTCCGCAGAGCGCGGCGACGTACCAGGGGAAGGCGTCCGGGAGGCGCAGGTGTGCCATGAGGGTGCCGACGTAGGGGGCGGTGCCGCCGAAGAGGGCGACGGTGAGGGAGTAGGGGAAGCCGATGCCCGCGGCGCGGACCCGGGCGGGGAAGATCTCGGCGTTGACCGCGGCGGCGATGGCGGTGTAGCCGGTGAGCAGCAGCAGGCCGGCGCTCTGGACGAGCAGGAGGGAGGTGAACGACCCGGTGAGCAGCTTCAGCAGCGGGACGCAGAGCAGGGCGGAGCCGGCCGCGAAGCCGAGCAGCAGCGGGCGGCGGCCGATCCGGTCCGACAGCAGCCCGGCCAGGGGTTGGACGAGGGCGAAGAGCAGCAGGGAGAGGGTGCCGGCGAGCAGCGAAGTGCCCTGGGGCGTACCGGCGTTGAGGTGGGCGTAGGTGGGGAGGTAGGAGGTCCAGGTGTAGAAGGCGACGGTGCCGCCCATGGTGATGCCGCAGATCAGCAGGGATTGCCTGGGGTGGTCGCGGAGGGCGTCGAGGAGGCGGGGGCGGGTCTGCCGGTGCGGGGCGCCGGGGGGTTCGGCGACGCCGCGGCGGATCCACAGTCCGACGAGGGCGAGCAGGGCGCCCAGGAGGAACGGCAGGCGCCAGCCCCAGGTGTGCATCGCGCGGTCGTCCAGGCAGGTCACGAGGAGGGCGGCGGTGCCGGAGGCCAGGAGCTGACCGGCGGTGGCGGCGAGGTAGTGGAAGCTGGCGAACAGGCCGCGCCGGCCGGGCCCGGCGGATTCGACGAGGAAGGTCGTACTGGCGGTGAACTCGCCGCCGGCGGAGAGCCCTTGGACGAGCCGGGCGAGGGTCAGCACGGCGGGTCCGAGGAGCCCGGCGGTGGCGTAGCCGGGGGTGAGGGCCATGGCCAGGCTGCTGCCGCCCATCAGGAGGATGGCGGTGGTAAGGGCGGTGCGGCGGCCGTGCCGGTCGGCGAGGGCGCCGAGCAGCAGGCCGCCGACCGGGCGCATGAAGAAGCCGGCGGCGAAGACGGCGAACAGCGACAGCAGCGGGACGAGGGGGTCGCCGGCCGCGGCGGGGAAGACGTCGGCGGCGACGTACACCGCGAGGAAGGTGGAGAGGTGCCAGTCGTACCACTCCACGATGTTGCCGATGGCGGCCGCGGCCAGGGCCCGGCGGCGGCCGGCGGGGGTGCCGGGGGGTGCCGCGGCCTCGGTGGCGGTGGTGGCGGAAGGCCGGGTCACGGGGTGTCCCTTCGGTGCCGGACGGGCGGCGTGGCAGGGCCGGTGAGCCGGCGGCGGACAAGGAACCAGCCGGCGGTGAGCGCGGCGGCCAGGACGGGGGCGGCGAGGACGGTCGCGCGGCCGGTGCCGGGGTCCTGCCACATCAGGACGGCGATGCCGAGGAGGAAGGCGAGCGTGGCGTAGTCGGTGAACGGTGCCAGCGGCAGCCGGAACGCCGGCCGGACCGCCCGCCCGGCCCTCGCCCGGCGCAGGAACGCCAGATGGCACAGGACGATGGCACTCCACATGCCCAGGGCGGTGAGCGCGGAGAGGTTCAGCACGATCTCGAACGCCCGCTCCGGAACGAGGTAGTTGAGGCCGACGCCGGCCGCGCAGACCGCCGAGATCAGCAGCACGCCGCCGTAGGGCACGCCGTGGCGGCTCATCCGGGCGGTGAAGCGCGGTGCCGAACCGGCCAGGGCCATCGAGCGCAGGATCCGCCCGGTGGAGTACAGGCCGGAGTTGAGGCTGGAGAGCGCGGCGGTCAGCACGACGAGGTTCATGGCGTCGCCGGCCATCGGCACGCCGATCCGGGCCAGGACGGTCACGAACGGGCTCTGCCCGGCGCCGTAGCGGTCCCAGGGCAGGAGCAGGGCGAGCAGCAGCACCGACCCGGCGTAGAAGACGGCGATGCGCCAGGTGAGGGCGGTGGCGGCGCGCGGGACGACGGCGCGCGGGGCGGCGGTCTCCCCCGCGGTGACGCCGACGAGTTCGATACCGGCGTAGGCGAAGACGACGCCTTGCAGGACGAGGACGACGGGCAGCGGGCCGTGCGGGAACAGGCCGCCGTGGCCGGTGAGGACGCCGAGGCCGGGCGGTTCGCCGGCCACCGGGTGCCGGGTCGCCAGGAGGATCAGGCCGAGTGCCATGAAGGCGGTGAGCGCGGCGACCTTGACGAAGGCGAACCAGAATTCCAGCTCGCCGAAGACCCGGACCGAGAAGAGGTTCAGGGCGAGCACGACGGCGAGCGCGAGGAGGGCCAGGACCCATTGCGGGACGGTGGTGAAGCGGCTCCAGTAGCGGCTGTAGAGGGCGGCGGCGGTGATGTCGGCGACGCCGCCGGTGGACCAGTTCAGGAAGTACAGCCAGCCGGCGGTGTAGGCGCCCTTCTCGCCGAGGAATTCCCGGGCGTAGGAGACGAACGAGCCGGTGGTGGGCCGGTGCAGGATGAGTTCGGCCAGGGCCCGTACGACGCACCAGGCGAAGCCGCCGGCGAGCGCGTAGGCGAGGAACAGCGCGGGTCCGGCGGTCGCCAGCCGCCCGCCGGTGCCGAGGAACAGGCCGGTGCCGAGGGTGCTGCCGAGCGCCATCATGGTGAGGTGGCGGGGCTTGAGGGTTTGGCGGTAGCCGGTGTCCTCGGGGTGCGGTGGCGGGCCGGCGGGGGGCGCGCCGCCGGGTGCCGGTGCGGTGGCCGGCCGGTCGGGGTTCACGGGCGGGCCCGGGCGGGGGTGAGGGCGTCGCGGAGCCGGCCGAGGGCCTGCCGCATGACGGGCCGGTCGTGGACCAGGGCGATGCGGAGGTGGCCCGCGCCGGGGTTGCCGCCGCCGGGTTCGTCGGCGGCGAGGTAGCGGCCGGGCATGGCGGTCAGGGCGTGGTCGCGCCACAGTCGGCGGGCGGTGGTCTCGTCGTCGCCGGCCGGCAGCCAGAGGAAGAAGCCGGCGTCCGGGCGGCGGTAGCCGGGGACGCCGGCGAGGAGGGTGTCGGCGGTGTCCCAGTTGGCGGCCAGGGCGCGCCGGGCGCGGTCGACGTGGGTGTCGTCGGACCACAGGGCGGCGGCGAGGTCGCAGAGGGGCAGCGGGGTGGAGACGCCGCAGAGGTGGTTGTAGCGGGCGTAGTCGGCGACGGTCGCCGCGTCGCCGGCGGCGAATCCGCTGCGCAGGCCGGGGGCTTGGGACCGCTTGGAGAGGCTGTGCAGGACGAGGAACGGGCCGGGCGCTGCGGCGCCGGTCCCGTACAGCGAGAGGTAGCCGGGCGGCGGGGGCCCGGACGACAGGTCGGTGTAGCACTCGTCGACGAGGAGCAGGGCGCCGGCGGCCGCGGCGGCTTCGGCGGTGGCGGTGAGGGCGGCGGCGGGCAGGATCTCGCCGCGCGGGTTGCCGGGGTTGCAGACGATGACCGCGGCGGCCCGCCCGCCCGCCGCGGCGAGGGCGGCGGTGAGCGGGCCGGGGTCGGCGGGGTCGTCGAGGGTGTAGAAGACCGGGCGGGCACCGGCCTCCTCGGTGGCGGCGAGGTAGGTGGGGTAGAAGGGATTGGGCAGGACGACGGCCGGGGTGCCCGGGCCGCGGTGGCGGCGGACGGCCTGGGCCAGGGCGACCGCGAGGGCCTGCTTGGTGCCGGGGGTCGGTTCGACCGCCAGGGTGCCGTCGGCGAGGGCGCGCCGGACGCCGAAGCGGCGGGCCAGCCAGCCCTGGTAGGCGGCGCGCAGGGCGGGGGTGCCGCCGGGGCGGGGGTAGCGGGTCCAGCCGTCCGGGTCGGCGAGCGGGGCGGTGTCGGCGGCCAGGGTGCCCAGGCGGGATTCCCCGAGGTGCAGGTCGACGGGGTCCAGGCCGGGGGGCGCCGGGACGTCCTGGAGCAGCTGGCGCAGGCGGGCGAAGGCGCTGCGGGCGGGCGGCACGGGTCAGTCCCGGACGAGGTCGTTCAGCGCGGTCTTGCCGCGGGTCCGGTCGTCGGCGTATTTGACGATCACCGCGGCGTAGAGGGAGAGGCCGGGCCGGCGGGGGTCGGTGCGGCTGCCGGCGACCACCACCGCGTTCTCCGGCACCTCGCCGTAGGTGACCTCGCCGGTGGCGCGGTCCACGATCGGGGTGGAGCGGCCGAGGAAGACGCCCATGCCCAGGACCGCGCCGCGGCGGACGCGGACGCCCTCGGCGACCTCGCTGCGCGCGCCGAGGAAGACCTCGTCCTCGATGATCACGGGGTCGTCGCCGATGGGCTCCAGGACGCCGCCGATGCCGGCGCCGCCGGAGATGTGGCAGCGTTCGCCGATCTGCGCGCAGGAGCCGACCGTCGCCCAGGTGTCGATCATGGTGCCGGCGCCGATGTACGCGCCGACGTTGACGAACGAAGGCATCAGGACGGCGCCGGGCGCCACGTGGGCGCCGTGCCGGACGACCGCGCCGGGGACGACCCGGACCCGGGCCTTCTCGAAGTCCGGTTCCCGCCAGTCCTCGAACTTCAGCGGCACCTTGTCGTAGCTCGCGGGCTGTCCGGCGCCGGTCTGCGCGGGGGCGTTCCGGTGGGTGCGGAAGGAGAGCAGGATGAGCTTCTTGACGTAGGTGTCCACCACCCAGTCGCCGGCCTCGGGGCGGGCGGCGCGCAGGTCGCCGCGGTCCAGGGCGGCCAGGCCCGCGTCGATGTGGGGAGCGGCGGCGCGCAGGTCCGCCTCGGTCAACTCGGCGCGGCGCTCGTAGAGTTCGTCGATCAGCGCCCGGTTCTGGCCACTAGTCACCGTGGGTTGCCTGCTTTCTGTGCGGGGCGCGGGCGGACGCCGCGACGGGGAGCGGTTCGGGCTGCCAGCGGGCGGTCGCGAGGTAGTCGGCGAACGTCTCGGCGCGCCGGATCTCCTCGATGCCGCCGTCGGCGGTCAGCAGCAGTTCGGCCGGCCGGAGGCGGCCGTTGTAGGTGAAGCCCATGGCGTGGCCGTGGGCGCCGGTGTCGTGGACGAGGAGGATGTCGCCCTCGCGCGGCTCGGGCAGGGTCCGGTCGATGGCGAATTTGTCCATGTTCTCGCAGAGCGAGCCGACCACGTCGAAGGTGCCTTCCGGGCGGCCGGCGGCGAACGGCAGGCTGATGTGGTGGTACGCGCCGTAGAAGCCGGGGCGCATCAGCGCGGACATCGAGGCGTCCACACCGGCGATCTCGCGGCCCTTGCGGGCACGGTTGACGACCCGGGTGACCAGGACGCCGTGCGGGCCGGTGACGTACCGCCCGCACTCCATGAGGATGCGGGGGGCCGGGCCGCGGGGGAAGCTGCGGCGGCGGGCGGCGAGGACAGCATTGGCGAACGCCTGGAAGTCCAGGGGGGTTTCGCCGGGCTGGTAGGGGATGCCCAGGCCGCCGCCGATGTTGACGTAGTCGAGGGTGATACCGGCCTCGGCGGCGACCCGGGCGCCCAGTTCGATCACGTCCACGGCGGCCCGCGCGGCCCGGTTCCCGTCCAGTTCGTTGGCGCAGATCATGCCGTGGATGCCGAAGCGGGTGGCGCCGCGGCGCCGGGCCGCGCGGTAGGCGTCGGCCAGTTCGCCGGCGGGCACGCCGAACTTGGTGTGCGCGGCGTCGCCCATCAGGGCCGAGCCGGCGGCCAGGCCGTGCGGGGAGACCCGGAAGGCGACGGTTTCCGGGAGCGGATCGGCCCGGTCGAAGATCGTCCGGTCGTCGAAGGTGATCAGCGCGCCGGCCTTGAGCGCCAGGTCGTATTCGGCGGGCGCGGTGTTGTTGGAGGTGAACACCACGTCGTCGCCGCGCGCGCCGAGCCGGCCGGCCAGTTCCAGCTCGACGGGCGAGGCGCAGTCCAGGCCGCTGCCCTCGGCGAGCAGCAGCTCCAGGACGGCGGGGGTGGGCAGGGCCTTGACCGCGAAGTGCTGCCGGAACGGCTCGTCGCCGAAGGCCGCGGTCATCGCGCGGTGGGTGGCGGTGATGCCGTGGGCGTCGTAGATGTGGAACGGCGTGCCGTAGCCGGCCACGAGCTCGTCGAGCACCGGCAGCAGCCGTCGCGCGAACCCCTCTGAGATGGGCACGTCTCCCCCTTACTGCCCCTCGGTGGGCGGGTGGGTGCGGTCGGTCGCGGTGGCGGCGGGGCCGTTACGGGACGCGGGCGACGCAGATGGTGCGGTTGCGCATCCCGCTGAGCGGGCGCAGGTAGGGGAAGTAGTAGCTCTCCACGGGGTGGAAGCCGTGGGCGGTGAGCTGGTCCTGGAGGTAGTCCTTGGCGATGAACCAGAAGTCCTCGACCTTCTCGTGGGGCGCGTAGGCCAGCGCGGGGTCGCGCGGGGCGTCGTTGGAGAACACCAGGTGGGTGCCGGAGGCCAGTTCCAGGGCGGCGAGTTTGCCGAGCGCGGGCTTGATCTCCTGCTGGGCGTCGAAGAGGTGGCCGAGGAAGCCGTCGGCGTAGATCGCCTCGGCGCCGGCGACGTCGGCGGGGCGCAGGGTGAAGTAGTCGGCGGTGCCGGCGTCCACGCCCTTCTGGCGGGCGAGCCGGACGGCTTCCTCGTTGTAGTCGATGGCGCGCACCGAGCGGTTGAGGTCGGCGAGGACGCCTTCGACGGCGGCGTTGCCGCAGCCGAGGGAGAAGACGGTGGAGCCGTCGGTGGTGAGGGAGAGCAGCTTGAGCGCCATGTGGGAGCGGTATTCGGGGACGTAGGTGGAGGGCGTGATGGAGTCGTTGAAGGCTCCGCCCTTCTCCCAGATGGCGTAGATGCTGGCGGCTTCCTCACCGACCCGGCGCTCGGCGGTGTAGTACTCCCGTACCCGGTCGAGGTTCTGCGTGGTCTGCATCATCGGGTGGTGCCTCCTTGGTCAGAGCGCGGCGGGGCGGTGGAGGTGTTCCTGGGTGTATTCGACGGACGCGAACGGGGTGGTGCGCAGCGCGTCGATCAGGGGGGCGAGCGGCTCGGGGGTGGCCGGGCCGAACGCCTGGTGCAGGGCGGTCGCGGGGGCGGCGGTGCCGGCGAGCAGCGAGTCGGCCAGGACCCGCGCCAGGGAGCGCAGACCGGCCAGGACGGTCTGGGAGTCGGCGGTGAGGCGGGGCCCGGCGGGCCCGCTGTCGAGGCCGAGGGCGCCCAGCTGCACGAAGTACGACAGCTGGAGGAACATCCCGTCGCTGTCGGGGAAGTGGCCGAGGCCGCGGTCGGTGTAGCGCAGGCACTCCGCCAGGTAGTAGGCGATGACGTCGGCCGGGTCGAGGCCGAGGGGCTCCGCCCAGACGTCGGCGAGGGTGAGGATGCCGAAGACGTCGGCGGCGGTCTCCTGGAGGACGACCGAGGCCCAGCGGTCGGCGGCGTTGAGCTCCTTGAAGTCGTTGCCCGGGCGGTGCACGAAGTGCCCGAGTTCGTGGCTGAGGACGCCGAGCAGCGGAATGGCCGCGAAGCGCGGATCGGCCGGGTCGAAGGCGCGGTCGCCGGCGAGGTACGCGGCGGCCAGCGGCGCGGAGACGGTGTCCAGCAGCGCGCGGTGGGTGTTGCGGAAGTAGTAGGTCTTCTTGAACGGCGAGTGCTTGACGCCCTCGTCCTCGGGGAGGAAGTAGGCGATGTGCTTGGGGTGGAGGTTGCCCTCGCCGGCCATGAAGAACAGCCGGGCGGCGCCGAAGGCCGGCAGATCGCCGAGGCGGAGGGCGGGGTGCAGGCCGCGGAGGTAGGCGGTGACGTCGCCGGCGCGGTCCAGGGCGCGGTCCACGAGGTCCTGGCCGGCCCGGTCGGCGCGGCAGGCGAAGGCCGTCGGCAGGCCCTTGACCTCCTTGCCGTACCAGGTGGAGAGCTGGCCGGCGACGACGGTGAACTCCTCCTTCAGCGCGGCGAGTTCCTTGAGGATCGCGTCGTCGTAGCCGTGCTCGACGGCGTTGGCGCGCAGTTCCAGGGCGCGGCGGTCGGCGTCGCCGGGCAGGTGGGCGGCGAGGGCGCGCAGGGCCTCGGCGGTGGGCCGGGGTTCGTTGAAGCGCCGGCGGGCGGGGACGCCGTGGTCCTTGACCCGCTGCCACTCCGCCTCGATGGCGGAGGTGAGGGCGGCCAGGCCGCGGCGGAAGCCGTCGCCGAGGTCGGGGGTGGCGCCGGCGAGGTCCAGGCAGGAGACGCGGTAGTGGCCGGCGGGCGGCCAGAAGGCGCCGCGGTGGGTGCGGTACGTGCCTGCGTTGCCGAGATTGACGTGGTAGTCGAATCGGTCGGCCGTGAGCGTGTGCGTCATATGGGGGTCCGTTCCGACAGACGTGTCCGAGGTACGGGAGGGAGGGGTGATCCACGGTCAACTCGCCGCTGCGCGGCGGTAGTTGGTGGCTTACGCGCGGTCGCTGTTCCGGTGGTCCTCCAGGACCATCGCCGCGCCTTTCTCGCCGATCATCATGCTGGCGGCGTTGGTGTTGCCGGAGACGATGACCGGCATGACGGAGGCGTCGATGACCCGCAGTCCGTGCACCCCGCGCACCCGCAGGCGGGCGTCGACCACGGCCATCGGGTCGTCGCCCATCCGGCAGGTGCCGACCGGGTGGTAGGAGGTGTCGCCGTGGGCGCGGGCGTAGGCGAGCAGCTCGTCGTCGGTCCGGACGTCGGCGCCGGGCACCAGCTCGGCGGCGCGGTACGGGTCGAAGGCGGGCTGCTCGACGATGCGGCGGGCCAGGCGCATCCCCGCGACCAGGCGGGTGCGGTCGCCCTCGGCGTCGAGGAAGCGCGGGCGGATGGCGGGGGCGGTGAGCGGGTCGCGGGAGCGGATGTGGATGCTGCCGCGGGATTCCGGGCGCAGCGGGTAGACGCCGAGGGTCATGCCGGGGGCGGTGTCCAGGCGGCGGCTGGCGCCCTCGCCGTAGCTGGCCGGGGCGAAGTGGAACTGGATGTCGGGGCGCTCTTCGGCGTCGGAGGTGCGGACGAAGCCGAAGCCGAGGGCGATGGGGAGGCTGAGCAGGCCGTGCCGGGTGCGGGCGTAGCGGACGACCTCGCGGAGCAGGCCGAGGCCGCGGGAGCGCTCGTTGAAGGTGATGGGCTGCCGCACCCGCCAGCGCAGCCGGGCGGCGTAGTGGTCCTGGAAGTTCTCGCCGACGCCGGGGAGGTGGTGGACGACGGGGACGCCGGCGCCGGTGAGCACGTCGGCGGAGCCGATGCCGGAGAGCTCCAGGAGCTGGGGTGACTGGATCGCGCCGGCGCTGACGATGACCTCGCGGCGGCAGTCGGCGCGGTGTTCGGTGCCGTTGTGGCGGAACGTGACACCGGTGCAGCGGGTGCCGTCGAAGCGGAGGGTGCCGACGTGGGCGTCGGTGACGAGGGTGAGGTTGGGGCGGCGGCGGGCGTCCTTGAGGTAGGTGCGGCCGGCCGAGGAGCGGCGCCCGTCCTCGTGGTTGACCTGGTAGTAGCCGAAGCCTTCCTGGTCGCCGGAGTTGTAGTCGCGGTTCTCCGGGTAGCCGGCCTTGCCGGCGGCGGTCAGGAACGTATCGCACAGCGCGTCGCGGTCGCGGGGCGGGCCGACCGCGATGGGGCCGGTGCGGCCGCGGGTCTCGCCGCCGATGCCGGGGGCGCGTTCCATGCTCTTGAAGTAGGGCAGGACGCCGTCCCAGGACCAGCCGGGGTTGCCCAGGCGCGCCCAGTCGTCGTAGTCCTCGCGCTGGCCGCGGACGAAGATCATGCCGTTGATGGCGTTGGAGCCGCCGAGCAGCCGGCCGCGCGGGATGGCGAGGCTGCGGCCCTCCAGGGTGGGGTCGGCGTCGGTCCGGAAGCACCAGTCGTAGGCGGGGTTGCCCATCAGGACGGTCTCGGCGGCGGGGATGGTCAGCAACGGGCTGCGGCGTTCCCGGCCGGACTCCAGCAGCAGCACGCTGATGGCGGGGTTCTCGGTGAGCCGGCCGGCCAGGACGGAGCCCGCGGCGCCGGAGCCGACGATGATGTAGTCGTGGGTCCTCATGAGCGGGCGGCTCCCGCGGTGGCCTGGGCGGCGGAGAGCGTGGTGCGGTGCATCAGCCGCCGGTGGGCGACGTGGTCGTAGTAGGTGGCGCGGTGCATGGCGCTGCGGTTGTCCCAGAGGATGATGTCGCCGGGCTGCCAGCGGTGGCGGTAGGTGAAGCGCGGCTGGACCGCGAACTCCTGGAGGAACGTGATCAGCGGGGCGCTCTCCTCGGGCGGCATGCCCTCGATGCGCCAGGGGACGTTGCCGCCGGCGTAGAGCGCCTTGCGGCCGCTGACCTCGTGGACGCGGACGAGCGGCTGGGTCACGTCCGGCCACTCGGCGATCTCCTGGGCGGTCGGGGCCGGCCGGTCGGGGTAGTTGTAGGGCCGCGACTGGACCCGGCTGATGATGACCTTCAGGTCCTCGATGCGGTCCTTGACGCGCTGCGGCAGGGCCTCGTACGCGGCGATCATGTTGCCGAACCACGTGTCGCCGCCGACCGGGGGGACTTCCAGCGCGTAGAGCATGGAGCCGATGGGCGGGTGGGTGAGGTAGTGGCCGTCGCTGTGCCAGACCCGGCCGCTGTAGGCGGAGCCGATCGGCTTCCCGTCCCGGGTGAGGTTGGACAGGATGAGGATCTCAGGGTGGTCGGTGTGGTTGAACTGCGAGCGGGTGTAGGTGTAGACCTCGCCGAACCGCCGGGTGAAGGCGATGTGCTGCTCCGGGGTCATCCGCTGGCCGCGGAAGAGCAGGATGGTGGTGTCGGTCCAGGCCCGGACGATGCGCTCGAAGTCCCGGTCGGGGATGTCGCCGGTGACGTCGATACCGCGGACTTCCGTGCCGATGCCGTCGGTGAGGGGAACGAGTTCCAGCATGAGGGGCTCCCTTGAGCTGCCAACAGTGCGTCAGGTGAGCGGCGCCGGTCAGGCGAGCGCCACCCGGTATTCCGCGATCCAGTGGTGCATCTCGACGAGCTGGATGAGCAGGGCCGCCTGATTGGATCCACCCGGGAGGTCGCCGCTGACCTCCTGGGCCTCGATCCGCCGGATCAGCTCGTTCAGGCGCGGGGTGTCGAAGAGCGCGGCGAGCGGGGAGGCGGGGTCGTTGGCGATCCAGGTGGCCTCGCGGATCAGGCCCTGGTCGTACCGCGGGTTCTGGACGTGCGGGTAGGCGCTCTTGCGGCGGTTGACGGTGGCGGCCGGCAGCAGGTCGCCCATGGCGGCCTTGAGCAGGCCCTTGACGCCGCCGTGCGATTTGAGCGCCCAGGGGACGTTCCAGACGTACTCGACCAGGCGGTGGTCGCAGAACGGCACCCGGACGTCCAGGCCGAGGGCCATGCTCATCCGCTCCTTGCGGTCCAGGATCACCGCGAGCGGGCCGGACAGGCCGAGGTAGAAGATCTCCCGCATCCGGGCGTTGACCGGGTCCTCGCCGTCGAGGCGGGGGACGTGGGTGAGCAGTTCGGCGTAGCGGGCCCGTTCGTCCTCGCGCGGGTCGATGGCGGCGGTCAGCTCGGGCGAGAGGTGGTCGGAGAGCTTGGGGCCCTGGCCGAGCCAGGGGAAGTGGTGGCGGCGGAGCACCTCGGGCTTGAAGAAGTACGGGTAGCCGCCGAAGACCTCGTCGGCCGCCTCGCCGGTCAGGGCGACCGCGCAGCTGCGGCGCATCTCCCGGAAGAGCAGGTACATCGACGCGTCGAACTGGCCCCAGCCGGGCAGGTCGCGGGCCCGGCGGGTGGCCGGGATGACGTCGAGGAGATCATGCACCGAGGCGGTCAGGGTGTGGTGGCGGGTGCCCATGTGGGCGGCGGCCTCGGCGGCGTAGGGGGCGTCGACGTCGGGCCGGAGTTCGGTGGCCACGAAGTGCGCGGGGTCGCTCTCGAACTGGACGCAGAAGGTGTCCAGGGCTGCGCCCGGGTCCCGTTCGCGCAGTGCTTGGACGGCCAGGGCCGCGACGGAGGTGGAGTCGACGCCGCCGGAGAGCATCGCGCCCACCGGGACGCCGGTGGCCAGTTGCCGGCCGACGGTGTCGGTGAGCAGTTCGCGGACGCGGGCGGCGGTGTCGTCGAACGAGTCCTCGTGCGGGCGGCTGGTGAGCCGCCAGTAGCGCTCCTGGGTGAGCCCGTCCTCGGAGAAGGTGAGCACGTGGGCGGGCCGGACCTCGTGCAGTCCGGCGAACGGGGTCTCACCGGGCAGGGCGAGCCGGGGCTGGAGGACCAGCGGGAGTTTCCGCACGTCCAGGCGGGCGGTGAAGCGGGGGTTGGCGAGGATGCCCTTGGGTTCGGAGGCGAAGAGCAGGCCGCCGGGGTAGGTGGTGTAGTAGAGCGGTTTGACGCCCATCCGGTCGCGGGCGAGGACGAGCCGGCGGGTGCGGCCGTCCCAGAGGGCGAGGGTGAACGCGCCGTGGAGCCGGGAGACGAAGGCGGTGCCCCACAACAGGTAGGCGTGGGCGAGGAGTTCGGCGGTGGCGCCGGTGCGCGGGGTGGTGCCGGCGGCCTCGAGGGCGCGGCGGAGTTCGGCGGCGTTGTCGATCTCGCCGGTGTGGGCGGCGGCGACGGTGCCGGCGGGGGTTTCCACGCGGACGGGTTCGGCCCGGTCGGGGCTGCCCGAGGTGCGCAGGGCCCGGTGGCCGAGCGCGGCGTGGCGGGATATCCAGACGTCCTTGCCGTCCGGGCCGCGGTGCTGCATCGTCTCGGTCATCGCGTGGACCACGGGGGCCTGTGCGCCCAGGTCCTGGCGGTAGTCGATCCAGCCCACCATGCCGCCCATGCGGTCACCTCCGAGGTGCTTGCTGTCGTTTCCGATTGGCTTGGTGCCGGGGTGCGGTGCGCCCGGGGGCGGACCGGCCGCCGGGCCGCCGCCCGGCTCGGTGCCGGGTGCGGGGTGGGGCGGGGACGGGCCGCGGGGGGAACGTGCGCCGCGTGCGGGGCCGTTCACGGCCCGTGTGCGGTGGTGTGGATCAGGTTGCCAGAACGGGCCGCGCACGGGTCGTTCCCGATGGAGCATCTAGTTGCCGTGCAGCTTGATGCCTGGCGGACGCATCGCGCATTTCGGGCATCGGTCGTCACCAGAGGGTTTCCCGGCCCGCGGGGGCGCCGGCCCGGTCCGCGCTCCCCCGGCCGGTGCGGGCCGCCGGCACCCGCGTCCGGTGGCCGTCGTCCGCGTCCGGCGCGGCGCTGTCCTCCGGTCTGGCGAAGCAGCGCAGCAGCGGCCCGGTCATCACGGTGGTGACCACGGCCATCAGGACCATCACCGCGTACAGCCGGCGGTCCAGCAGGCCGGACTCCAACCCGACGCCCAGTGCGATGAGTTCGGTCAGTCCGCGGGTGTTCATGAGGGTGGCCAGCAGGGCCGAGCGGCGGGCCGGCAGCCCCTGCGACCGGGCGCCGAGCCAGGTGCCGGCGAACTTGCCGGTGACCGCGACGGCCATGATGAGCGCGAAGTCCCACCAGCCGGCGGCGCCGATCTGCGCGAGGTCGACGTTGAGACCGGCGACGATGAAGTACACCGGCAGCAGCAGGGTGGTGGTGAACTGCGTGCGGTGCAGGAGTTCGGCGCGGAACCCGACGTCGTCCATCCGCGGCATGACCAGCCCGAAGAGGAACGCGCCGATCACGAAGTGCAGTCCCAGCGCCTGGGTCACCGCGGCGGAGACCAGCGCTCCGGTGAGCACGATCGCCAGGTTGCCGGCGGACATCATGCGGTCCGGGCCGCGCCGGCTCAGCAGCCGTTCCAGCAGCGGCCGGACGAGGGCGAACAGCGCGACCGCGTACGGGACGATCAGCAGCACCTGCCAGTGGCCGGGCCGGCCGCCGCCGGCGATGACCTGGACGGCGGCGAGCGCGGTCCAGGCGGCGAGGTCGCAGACGGCCGCCGAGGAGAGCGCGACGGTGCCCAGCCACGTCCCGCTCATCCGCCGTTCGGCCAGGATGCGGGCCAGGACGGGGAACGCGGTGACCGATACCGCGACCGCGACGAACAGCACGAACGCCGGGCGGCTGGCCGGGTGCCGGTCGCGCAGCAGGTGCAGCGCGAGCAGCGTGCCGAGGGCGAACGGGACGAGGGTGGAGCCGAGGACCGCGCCCGCCGCGATCCGCCCGCTCCCCCGGATCCGCCCGAAGTCGCATTCCAGCCCGACCGCGAACATGAACAGCACCAGGCCGAGGTTGGCCGGTACGCCGAGGTAGGGGCGGATGGCTTCCGGGAAGAGGGTGGCGGCGAGGGCGCCGTGGAACAGCGTCGGGCCGACCAGCAGCCCGCCGACGATCTCGCCGAGGACGGCCGGCTGGCCGAGTGCCTGGGCGATCCGGCCGGCGACCCGGGCGATCACCAGGATCAGGGCGATATCGGCCAGCAGCATCGCCACATCGAGTTCGGTCACCGCTCCCCCGGGCGCGCTCCGTAGAGGGTCCGCAGCGCGGCCACCAGCTTCCGTTCGGTCTCCTTCACCTCGCCGGCGGCGGTCCGCAGGCCGTTGGCGTCCACGGTGCCGGTCACCCTGCCGAGCAGCAGTTGGTTCTGCACGGCGGCGGCCCGGCCGGCCGCCCGGCCGGCCAGCTCCCCCGGCTCCGGGTCGGCGGCGGTGGCCTTGAGGTAGGCGCGGAGCAGTACGCGGGAGCCCTGGTAGAGCGCGAACGCGTCGTGGAGGGCGGCGATGGCCCGTTCCGGGGCGATCCACGGGGAGGCCAGCAGATCGCCGAGGCCGTCGAAGAGCCGGTAGCTGTCCTGGTGGGCGGCCAGCAGGGCGGAGAACGCCGCGCGGGTGCCGTGTTCGGCCTCGGTGACGTCGTAGGGCTGGCTGGTGAAGTGGCGGACGCGGCGCAGTTCACCGTGGTCGAATCCGGCGGCGATGACGGATTCGGGATAGCGGTAGGTGCACAGCAGACTCGCCGGATTATCGTCGATGACCGTCCACTCGCCGGTATCGGCATGGAATTCACGCAGGGTGAGGGTGTGGGTCAGGTGCGTGGTGCGGTATTCGGGGCAGTGCGGCCAGTAGTAGACATCGCCGACCATGATGGCGTAGCCGTCCCGGCGGACCGTTTCCAGGATCAGCGGGCGGGCCTCGGCGAAGGTCTCGAAGGCGGATTCCTGGCGGACGAAGCCGATCCGGGCCAGGTCCTCCGGCGCGAAGTAGCCGCTCTCGAAGTCGAATTTGGGCCGCTGCTGCCGGATGACCTGGTCGGCGATGGCGTCGGTGCTGATCAGGGCGCGGTGGAAGAGCTGGTGCAGATGCGGGGTGCGTTCGGCGAGCATGACCGAGGACTGCCGCTGGAAGCAGTTCAGGAAGAGCCGGCTGTACAGCTCCCGGTCGTAGGGGTAAACGGCGTCCTTCATGTGCTACGCCCTTTCCGGTAGTGCGGTACGGCGGTGCCGTGGGCCGGTCACAGGGTGCGCGTCATGAAGACGCTGTTGGGGTCCTCGCGGTAGTCGGCGAAGGGCGGGCAGTAGTCGAAGCCGAATTTCCGGTACAGGCCGCGGGCGGGCGCGAAGAAGTCGGTCGAGCCGGTTTCCAGGCTGAGCCGCTGGTATCCCATCCGCCGGGCCTCGGCGAGGATGTGCGCCAGCAGCCGCGAGGCGACACCGGACCGTTTGCGGGCGGGGTCGGTGCGCATCGATTTGATTTCGCCGTGGCCGGCGTCCAGGCGCTTGACCGCGCCGCAGCCGATGAGGGCGCCGTCGTCCCGTACGGACCAGAAGGTGACCTCGGGCCGCCGCAGTCCGTCGAGGTCGAGGGCGTGCTTGCTCTCCAGCGGGGTGATCTGCCGCATTTCCGTCACATGCGCTTCGAGGAACGCGGCGATCTCCGGTCCGGACAGGTCGTCGACAACGATGTGCATACCGCTAGCCTTCGTTCGGGTCGGTTACGTGGGTGCGGGCCGGTCAGACCCCGGCGAGCACGGCGCTCGCGGAGAAGCCGGGGGCCGAGGCGTGGGCGAGATAGGTCTCCCCCGGGCGCAGGCCGGTGCGCTGCCGGTAATCGGCGAGGTTGATCAGCCAGTCGGAATTCCCGCAGTGGCCGTAGGCGCGCAGGGTTTCGGTGAAGTGGAGTTTCTCCCGGTCGATTCCGGCGGCCATCGCGCTGAACTGCGTCACCGGCTGGTACAGGTTGGTGGGAAAGACCTTGGTGATGTCGCCGAGTTCCCGGCCGCTGTCGCGCAGGGCCTTGGTGAGGGCGGCGCGGGCCACCCGCTGCCGGGAGACGAAGGAGTCCTCGCCGATCAGGCCCGCGGGGTCGGTGCGGGCGGCGGAGCCGAGCAGCCGTACCTCGCCGGGGCGCTCGCGGCTGAGCAGGCAGCTCGCCACCGCGTCGCTGAACAGGGCGAACGAGCGGACCCGGGCGCGGTCGTCGGGGGTGGCGTCCAGGGAGACCACGGCGACGTCGGTGGTCTCCGGGTCGGTGAAGAGCTGCCGGCCGTGGGCGAGCGCGGCCAGCGAACTGCAGCACTGCCGGCCGGAGATCAGCACCGGGACGCTCTCGGTCAGGCCGGTGGCGGTGAGGACCTCGACCACGAAATCGCCGCCGAGGGTGCGCAGCACCGCGTCGCTGGCCGCGAAAAGGACGTGGCCGACCGCGCCGGGCGGGACGTCGTGTTCCCGCAGGGTCTGCCGGAGCGCCGCGGCGGCGTATGCCGCGACCGGTTTCGTCATCGTCCGGAAGGTGCCGCAGCCCATCGCGCCGAAATCGGTGTCCGGGGATTCCGCCCGCCACAGCGCCTCGAAATCCGGGATGTCGTCGGGGGTACGTTCCCGGTCGCCGAAGACGCGGGCGAACGAGCCGATGGTGACGCGGTCCTGTGCGGAAGTCATGCGGTCCTCGCGGAAAAGGGTGGCCGGGCGTGGTGGGGGCGGGCGGGCCCGGCGGTCGCGGTCCGGGGGACGCGGACCGCCGGGCCGGGGGTACTAAGCGGAGGCCGCGGTGCGGCTTTCCCGGTCGATCTCCCGGAAGACCGAGAGGATGCCCTCGACGTCGTTGAGCCGGGAGACCCATTCCGGCTTGAGCGCCACCGTTCCGCCGGTGTGCTCCTTGAGGTAATTCACCAGGATCAGGATCATGTTGAGCGAGCTGATGCCGAGTTCTTCCCGGGTCTTGGCCCGGGTGAGGTCGTCGTACGTCACCTCGGCGGCCGCCGGCTGGGTGGCCAGGAAGTCGGCGACCTTCCGCAGCTCCGCGTTCTCCGGCACGGGGGACTCCTGTTCTTCTCGACGGGCGGCGCTCATCACGGACCGACCTTCTTGAACGGGAAGCCGTTGAGGTTCTTCTCGTGGAGGCGGTTGTGGCCGTAGCGGTCCTCGCCGGAGACCAGCACGCTGCCGTGGTAGTCGAGGCTGATGGTGTCGCCGAACTCGCTCAGCTGGTCCACGTTTTCGTAGACCTTGACCGAGGGCGAGACATAGCGGGAGGCGTATCCCAGCCGCGTGGTGTCGCTGACGTTGGGCAGCGAGCCGTGGATGCACTTGGCGAGGAAGATGACGAACTGGCCGGGCTTCATCTCCATGTCGAAGACGTCTTCCTGGCTCGGGTCCCAGTCCTTGTCGAGCTTCAGCTCGGAGTAGTCGTAGCCGAAGAAGTCGTGCGATTTGCTCTCGACGTTCCGGGTGAGCGACTTGCTCTCGTCGTAGTACCACTTCTTGTGGCTGCCGGGGATGAAGCGCAGGCAGCCGTTCTCCTTGGCGGCCGGGGAGAACGCGGTCCACACCGTGAGTTCCTGGGTGAGGTACTGGCTTTCCTCGGTGTACTTCAGGGAGGGGGTGGAGGTGGTGGTGGTCTCGCCGACGACGAAGGTCTCGACCTGGTGCCAGCCGGTGCCGGTGGCGCCCGGCTCCTTCTGGAAGATATTGCTCTTCCAGCACAGGATGTCGTCGCCGATGAGGCTGCGGAGCTTGTGCACGATCTCCGGGCGGCTGATGTGCGCGGAGAGGGTGTTGCAGTCCAGGTGGCGGTCGTAGTTGATGATGGTGGAGTCGTGCGGCTTGTTCTCGGACGTGACCATTTCGATCATGGCCTGATTCCAGAGCAGCGGTGCCTCGTCCGACGGGTAGAGGTCGAACGGCCCGACGAAGCCGTTCTGCTTGAAGGACTCCACCTGCTCGTCGGTCAGTCCCAAGGACGTGTTCTCGGTCACTTGTCGTTCCCTTCTGCGGTCAGCGCTCGGACGACTTGAGTGTGTTCTTTCCCAGCAGCCGTTCCGCGTTCTTGTGGAAGAACAGCGCACGGTCCGCCTCGGACATGGTCTCGGGGAACGCGCCTTCTTTGGTGAGCTTTTCCACCAGGTCGGTCTGGCGTCCCTGGAGGCGGAACACCGGCCAGTCCGTACCGAACAGGATCTTGTGGTTGATGCCACGGCGGAACAGGGTGTTCAGCGCGGCGGTTCCGGCCGCCTCGTAACCGCTCACATCGATATAGATATTGGGCCGGTTGTTGCACAACATGGCGCACTCGTCCGGATAGTGCACACTGCCGTGCGCCAGGACGAAATCGACGCCGGGGAAGTCCTTGGCGGCCTTGTCGACGAAGATCGGCTGGGCGATCTCGAAATCCAGCACCGGGGACGTGGCGCCGATGTGCGACAGCACCGGGAGTCCGTACTGGGAGCAGATCTCGTAGTACGGGTAGAGCTGGTCGTCGGAGAGTTTGTAGCCGCACGGCGGGTAGAGCTTCATCCCGTCGAAGCGGTACTCCACGATCGCCTTCTCGAAGAGGGCGATACCGTCCTTGCCCCACCTGGGGTCCACGCCCACCAGGACCCGGAAGCGGCCGGGGTGCCGGTCCACGACCGCTTTGTGGTGGTCGATGATCTCGGCGATGGTGTGGGTGCTGTCCTTCAGGGCGTAGGTGAAGTCGGGCACCAGCAGGACGGATTCCTTGATGCCGGCCTCGTCCATCTGCTTGACCAGTTCGTCGCAGAGCGGATCGTTGAGCGTCCCGGCGTGCATCTTGGCGACCTTGTCCTTGGTCACCGGCAGGCCCTGGCTCGCCAGCGCCACGGTCATATTGTCGACCACGCCGCTCTGGAAGGACCGGGGGAAACACATTTCGGAGGCGATATGGCAGTGGAAGTCGATGATTTCCGGCGCACTGGTCATCTGTCCGGGCCTTTCAGCTCTGCCGCACGATGTCGATGATGTCGGACACCGCCTCGGCGCCGACGAACTGCTCCACCTTGCTGAAGGCGTCGATTCCGACCTGTTCCTCCAGGACGAAGACGATGCTCATGAGGGCGAGCGAGTCGATACCCAGATCCGCCCGCAGATCCATATCCGGCGTGATGCCGCCGCGGGCGGCCGCCTTGGGAATGACACTCCCGATGATCTGGCAGATCGCCTCATCGGTCACGGGGCCCTTGTTCATTTTCCCACCTGCTTGCTGTCGGCAAGAATGGTCCGGACGACCGCGTTCCGGTCGACCTTGAGATTGCGGGTGAGCAGACCGGATTCCGCCGTCAGTTCCGCGGCCGGGCGGAAGACGACATCGGTGATCCGGTGCGAGGCGGCCCGCTGCTGATTCACCCGGGCGAGATGGGCCTCCACCTCCTCGGCGGCGTCCGCGGACTCCGTGTCGTCGAGCCAGACGACGCAGGTCAGCAGCCCCTCCTCGCCCGGGGAGACGACGATCGCGCGGGCGATCGGGCAGTTCTTCTCGATATCCGCTTCGAGTTCCTCGGGGTTGATCTTGACCCCGCTGCGGGTGATGATGACGTTTTTCTTCCGGCCGATGAGCCGGAGGAATCCATCGGCCTCGAAGCGTCCCAGATCGCCGGTGGCGATCCGGCCGTCCGGCCGGAAGACCGCTTCCTGGGATTCCACTCCTTCGAAGACATAGCCCAGGGCCTGCCGGGCCGCGGTGGTGACCACCACCTCGCCGTCCTCGGCCACCGCCACCTCGATACCGTCCACCGGCCGGCCCGCCGAGCCGATCCGGTGCCGGCCCGGCAGATTGAAGGCGATCCAGCCGATTTCGGTACTGCCGTAGACCTCGTAGAGCGGCGCCCCGAGCTGCTGGAAAAGCTTGACCGTACGCGGCGGGACCGGTGCGGAACCGGTGAGCATCAGCCGGACCCGGGAGCCGTACATGCTCATCCATTTCCGGCCCAGCCGGGAGCGGATACCGCGGGTGAGCCGGTCCGGGGCCAGGGCGTGCAGCGCGGCCGCGAGATGGTACGGCAGCTTTTCCCGGTCATCGGCGGACTGCACCCGGTTGTGGACGAGTTCGAAGAAGGACGGCGGACCGAGGATGATGGTCGGCTCGAATTCCCGGAGCTTCTGGAACATGCGCTCCGGGGCGACCACGGTGGCGTCGCAGCCGTACCAGATGGCGGTGTAGAGCAGGTACCGCTGCTGGAAGTTGGAGAACGGCATCACGATGAGGATGTTGTCGTCCTCACGGATCCGCCAGGCCCGGCCGGAGGTCACGATGGTGTTCTCGACGCCCTTCCTGGACATCAGCAGGCCCTTTTTGGTGCCGGACGTCCCCGAGGAGAAGGCGAGGGAGAACACCTCCTCCGGAAGCGGCGGATGGGCCTTTCCGGTTTCCTCGCGCTTGGTGAGCCGGAGCGGATTGCCGTCCAGGACGGCGGTTTCGGGCGGGAGTTCGGTGCCGGCCGCCGGCGGGGCGGAGAACAGCAGTGCGCTGAGATCGTAGGTCTCGCAGAGCCGGGCCGCGTCCACCCGCTCCCCGCGTTCGGCCGGCAGCGCCACCGAGACGCATTCCAGCGCGAGCAGCGCGAGATCGGCGACCACCCAGGCGTAGGAGTTCGGGCCCAGGATCCCGACCTTGTCGCCCGCGCCGATACCGCAGGCGCGCAACTCCGAGACCGTCCGCTCCACATCGGCGTGGATATCGGCGAACGTCTTGGTGACCAGGGTTCCGTCGAGGGCGAGGAAGCGCATCTGACGGTCCGGGCGCGCCGCCAGTTTGTGGTGCAGACCGTTGAGAGACAATGGTGATCCTTGGCCGTTTCGCGGAGAGTTCCGTTGTCCGTGTGCGGTATTTCCCGTGCGGTGTTTCCGGTGCGGTACCGGCAGGCCGGTCAGCCCCAGCCGGTGTCGTGGGATCCGGTCACGGCGCGGCACCTCCAGCCCGCCGCCCGCTCCAAGCCCGCGACTCCGCGGCCCCAGCCCGTGTCGCCCCGGCCGGTTTTCGCTGTCCGGCCGATTTCCAGGGCCTTGCTCAGGTGGTTCACCCGCCCCCCAAACGCTTTCTCTGCTGGCCTTTTTCCGTCATACCGGCCGTCCGCTTCCGCGTATTCGGCGGAGCGGAACGGGCCTGTTTCAGGCTGCCAGAATTCGGAACGCGGAGGTTCGGTGCCGGGCAGCATCAAGCTGCATGGCAGCATGATGCGCGAGGGAAGTACGCCAATAAATCGCCTATAAGCGGCATTTCCCGCCCTGGGGGCGACTGCCGCGGCCTTCCGCGACCGGCGAACCGGGTGCACCGGGCGGACCGGCGGGGGCGACAACTGATCACACCGTACCGGCAGTTGGCGGCCGCCCGTGCCACGCGACCCGCCGGCCGGTCCGCGCGCACCACGCGAAAGGCCCTGGGAGACCCGGTGATTCCGGGCCTCCCAGGGCCTGGGAGGTGGTGCGGTACGCGCCCGCGGCGGCGCGGCTACGCGGTGGACACGGTGCCTTCGAAGACCCGCCGTCCGGACTGGACCGCCCACACCTCCACGGTGTCGCGCGGCGCTCCCCCGGCGGCGACCGCCACCGGGCCGGGCGCCGCCCGGGTGTGGAACCAGCACGGCGCGTCCGGCGCGGTGTAGCCGGTGAACGCCGCGGTCAGCCCGACCGGACGCCGCCCGCCGCCCGCGCCCGCCGCGGCGACCGCGTCCAGGGCCGCCCCCGCGAGCACCATGCCGGGGATGTGGTCGACGGCGGCGCCCCGGAACGTCAACTGCTCCATGGATGCGCGGAGTTCGTAGCCGTCAGGGCTCGAACCGTCCTCCCCCGCCGCCACCTCCTCGCCGCCCGAGCCGCGGACGAAGCGGTACACCGCCGGGGAGAGGAACGCGAAGTCCACCTCGGCCCGGCCGAACGCCGCCTCCCCGTGGAACCGCGCGCCGACCAGCTGCCCCCGGCGCAGATCCGGCTCGGCGCAGGTCATCCGCAGCGCCAGCTCCGTCCCGGCCGCCGGCAGGGCGGGCGCGCCGTCCGGCGCCGCGCAGGACAGCGCCCGGAAGACGCAGTGGTGGCCGCGCGGGACGCCGTACGCCTCGTGCGCCAGCAGCAGCGCGCCCTGCCGGACGGCGTGGACGAGGGCTAGCGGCCGCGCACCGTGCTCGTAGCGGAGCCGGACCTCGAAGCGGTGCTCGTCCAGCCGCTCCCAGCCGAGGAGGGAGAAACCCGCGGCCGGGTCCTGGAGGTCGTCCGGCGCCGGGTGGTGCGCCCGCTCCGCCTGCCGCGCGGTCATCGTGCGCTCCGGCGGCGCAGCGCGGGCTCGGTGAGCTCCGGGGGCGTCCAGCCGCCGTCCTCGGGGTTGAGGGTGCGGCCGGGCGGGACGATCTCGTCGATCCGGTCCAGGATGTCCTGGCTGAGCTGGACGTCGGCGCCGCGCAGCTGGCTCTCCAGGTGCTCCATGGTGCGCGGTCCGATGATCGCGGAGGTGACGGCCGGGTGCTCGGTGACGAAGGCCAGGGCCAGTTCGATCAGGGTGATCCCGGCTTCCTCGGCGAGCTGGGCCAGTTGCTCGACGGCGTCCAGCTTCTGCTGGTTGGCCGCGAGCGTCATGTCGTAGCGCTTGCCCCAGCGGCCGGCCCGGCGGGTGGGGGCGACGTCCTGGCCCTTGCGGTAGCGGCCGGTCAGCCAGCCGCCGGCCAGCGGGCTCCAGGTGGCGGTGCCCATCCCGTACTTCTGGCACACCGGCAGGACGTCGGCCTCGATCTCGCGGGCGAGCAGCGAGTAGGGCGGCTGCTCGCTGACGAAGCGCTCCCGGTGGCGGCGCTCGGCGACCCACTGGGCCTCGACGATCTGGTGGGCCGGGAAGGTCGAACTGCCCAGGTAGCGGATCTTGCCGGCCTGGACGAGGTCGGTGAGCGCGCCGAGGGTCTCGTCGATATCGGTGTGCGGGTCGGGGCGGTGGATCTGGTAGATGTCGATCCAGTCGGTGCCCAGCCGGCGCAGGCTGTTCTCGACGGCCTGGTGGATCCAGCGGCGGCTGTTGCCGCGGGAGTTGGGGTCCACGCCCATGGGCGCGTGGCATTTGGTGGCCAGCACGATCCGGTCGCGCTTGCCGGTGCGGGCCAGGGCCTTGCCGACGATCTCCTCGGACTCGCCGCGCGAGTAGGAGTCGGCGGTGTCGAGGTAGTTGATGCCGGCGGCCATCGCGCGTTCGATGATGCGGATGGAGTCGTCGGCGCTGTTGTCGCCCCACGAGCCGAACATCAGGGTGCCCAGGCAGAGCTGGCTGACGCGGATGCCGGTGGTGCCGAGATAGCGGTACTTCATGCGGTGGCGACCCCCGGCGCCGGTGTGCCGGCCACGCGCAGGGCGACCTGCTCGGGCCAGTCGTAGAGGAAGTAGTGGCCGCCGGGGAGGTAGTCGACCTCGACGGGTGCGGTGGTGTAGGCGGACCAGCCGGGCAGCTGGTCGGCGTGGGTCATCTCGTCCTCGCTGCCGGCCAGGACGCGTACCGGGACGGTGACGCGGTGGACGGGCCGGGCGGGGGTGTAGGCGTGCACCATGCGCTGGTCGTTGCGGATGATGTCGAGGAAGCCCTGCGCCATGGCGCGGCTCAGGCCCTTGGGGACGCCGCCGACGGCGGAGAGTTCGGCGAAGAGTTCGTCGTCCGGCAGGCCCGCGACGCGCTTGCCCCAGGCGGTCTGGAGGTGCGGGGGGTTGCGGCCGGAGACGATCAGGGTCCGCGGGGCCGGCTTGCCGTGGCGTTCGAGGTGGCAGACCATCTCGTACGCGAGGAGGGCGCCCATGCAGTGGCCGAGGAGCACGAAGTCGTCGCCCGTCAGCCGGTCCAGCATCATGTCGCTCAACTCGGCGGCGGCGGTGGTGAGTTCGGTGGCGAACGGTTCGCCGCGGCGGACCCCGCGGCCGGCCGGCTCCAGCGGGACGACCTCGATGTCCTCGGGGAAGGAGCGCTGCCAGGGGCGGAAGACGCCGGCCGAGCCGCCGGCGTGGGGCACGCAGAAGAGCTGGGTGCGCGGGGTGTTCGGCACGGTGCCGGTCCTCTCTGGGATTCCTGGGGTCATTTGTGCTGGGCGGTCGCGGCGAGCGGGACGACGGTGATCCGGCGGGGGCGTTCGCTGCGCATCAGCAGGGGGCGCAGCGCGTCGTGCACCATCGCGTCGGTGACCAGGACCGGTTCCGAGGCGTGGATCTCCAGGTCGACGCAGGTCTCGCCGTCGTCGTCCCGGACGACCCGGGGCAGCGCGCGGGCGACGCCGGGGATGGTCTGGGCGGCCTGCCGGAGGGAGTAGAGGGAGACCTTCTCGCCGCGGACCACCACGAAGTCGGAGAGCCGGCCCTCGTAGTAGAGGTAGCCGTCGTCGTCGCGGCGGAAGAGGTCGCCGGTGGCGATCCGGCCCGGTGCCAGCAGCGGCTGGCGGGCCGAGGGGCCGACCTTGCGCAGCAGCGCGGTGTCGGTGGCCACGATGAGTTCCCCGACGCCGTCCGGGCCGGTGTCGCGCAGCGCGACGGTGATGTCGTCCAGCGGGAGGCCGACCGAGGCGTACCGGTGGGCCGGTTCGCGGTGGGCGGCGAGGGTGGCGACCCTGGGGCCGGCCTCGGTGAGCCCGTAGGTGACGTACAGCTCGCCGCCGGGGTTGAGGGCGAGCAGGCCGGCGACGTGTTCGGGGGTGAGGCGGTCGCCGCCGACGGCCAGGGAGCGGAGCGGGGCGGGCAGCGGTTCGCCCTGTTCCAGCAGCTGGCGGGCGATGGTCGGGGTGATGGACGAGGAGGTGACGCGGTGCCGTTCGATGGTCGCGCGGTAGGCGGCGGGGTTGAACGGCGGGCCGGAGATGACCAGTCCGGCGCCGGTGACCAGGGCGGTCAGGGCCTGCGCGACGATCGCGTACGAGTAGTACAGCGGCAGGCTGATCAGCAGCCGGTCGTCGGCGCGGACGCCGACCGCGGCGCTGTGCCGGCGGGCGTTGCGCAGCAGCGAGCCCAGCCGGTGCAGGCAGGCGCTGAACATCCCGGAGGTGCCCGAGGTGAGCATCAGCACCTCGCCGGGCCGGTAGGCGCCCTGGGGTCCGCCCATGGGGAGCGGGACGGCCTGCTCGGTGCCGGCCGGGCGGACCCGGTCCGCGCCGTAGCGGGCGGGGTCGACGCGGGCGGCGATCAGGGCGCCGGCCTTGAGGTGTTCGGCGAGCGCGGTGATCCGGGCGGAGGAGGTGGAGGGGGAGACGGCGAGCGGGACGCCGCCGGTGAGGAGGACGGCGAAGTAGTGGGTGAGCAGGTGGGCGCCGTTGGACAGGGCGATGATGACGGGGGTGCCGGGGGCCAGGTCCAGGCGGCGGTGGTCGGCGAGCACCTCGTCGAAGGCGGGGCCGGGGCCGGTGCCGGCCGGGCGGGTGAGGTCGGTGGTCCGGGAGAGCAGGGCGACGACGTCGTCGCGGCTGATCTCCAGCGCCGGGGCCGTGGTTTCGGTCAGCATGGCAGGCGGTCTCCTCGGTCAGCGGCCCGCGGCGGCCGGTGCCGGGACCGGGGCCGCGAGGCGGGAGAGATCGGGCTCGGTGTACGGCTCCGGGGTGCGGGCGGACTGCAGGACGTGGCAGCGGGCGGCGTGCGCGTCCCCGTCGCGGCGGTGCGCGCCGATGAGGACGTAGCGGGCGCTGCCCTGGGCGATCCAGCCCTCGGCCATGGCGAGGGCGGCGGGCAGCGCCGGTCCGGGCGGCATGGACAGGGCCAGGGTGGGGCCGCGGAAGCCGTTGCGGATGCAGGGCAGTCCGGCGACCGAACCGGGGTTGGCGCCGGCGAACTTCAGCGGGGAGAGCCGGCCGCGGGGCGTGGCCCGGGCGATCGTCCGCATGGTGTCCATGGTGCAGATCTCGCTGATGGCGATCATGCCGACCTGGTCGCCGGCGGCGGTCAGGTCGGTGTCGCAGTCGGCGGCGGCGCGGGCCGCGGCCTCGGTCATGAGCCAGGCCACCGGGTCGGCGAACAGCGAGGAGCCGTTGCGTGAGTGGGCGGCGGGGTCGGTGGTGACGACTTCGCCGTAGCCCGTGGTGATCAGGGGGCGGCGGGTGGCCGGGGCCGTCGGGCGGGGGTCACTCATGGCCGCTCCCGGGGTGGGCGAAGAGGAGTGCGGTGTTGAAGCCGCCGAAGCCGAGGGTCAGGCTGAGGCCGGCGGTGCCGGCGACCGGTTCCGGGGCGCCGGCGGGCAGCGGGAGCGGGAAGTCGTCCATCGGGGTGTCGAGGCCCTGGACGGGCGGCACCTGTCCGTCGTGGAGTGCCTGGATGACGGTGATCGCCTCGATGGTGCCGCAGGCGCCGAGGCTGTGGCCGAGGGCGCCCTTGGTGCCGAAGACGACCGGGCCGGGCTCGCCGGAGCCGAAGAGGGTCCGCAGGCTGGTGGCCTCGACGGCGTCGTTGACGGGGGTGCCGGTGCCGTGCGCGCTGACCACCGCGAGGTCGCCGGCGGTCAGTCCGCTGCCGGCCAGGGCGCGTTCGACGGCCAGGACGACGCTGGCGCCGCTGGGGTCGGGGGCGGTCATACCGGCCGCGTCGTTGGCGGAGCCGGTGCCGCGCAGTACGGCCCGGACGGGGGCCGAGCGGCGGCGGGCGTGGGCGGCCGATTCGAGGATCAGGACGCCGGCGCCCTCGCCGAGCACCATGCCGTTGTGGCGGGCGTCGAAGCTGCGGAGCGCCTCGTCGGTCATGGTCCCGAGGAGGGAGTGGCCGAGGCGTTTGGCGGGGGTGACGACGTCGGCGCCGACGCAGACGCACACCTCGCGGCGGCCGGAGCGGATGAGTTCGGCGCCCATGAGGACGGCGTCGGAGCCGGCGGAGCAGGCGGTGGTGACGCACAGCGGGCTGCCGGGGTAGCCGAGGCGGTCGGCGGCCTGTTCGGCCCACGCGTAGAGCGAGGGGACGTCCGGGTCGTCGAGATTTCCGGCGTAACTGGTGCCGAGAATGAGTTCCACACCGTCCGCGTCGAGGGAAATTCCGGCGTCGGCGAGCGCGGAATTCACCGCGGAAAGCGTGAGGGCGAGCTGGCGGTCGTGCGGGCTCTCGGTCAGCGGGATATCCGGGACAAGGGCCGCCAGCGGGCTGCGGAGCGGAATGTCCGAGGGCGTTTCCCGTACGCCGGATTCGCCTTTGAGCAGATCGTGCCACACGTCGGGCACGGAATTTCCCAGTGGTGTGGCCCAGCCCATTCCGGTGACGACGCAGTGCTCGGGTGGAGCCGTTGCGCTGCCCGGTGGAGCCGTTTCCTGATCCGGTGGGGCCGTTTCGTTGAAGGTGTCCATTCCCCGTTTCCCCCTGGAGTGGAGCGGTGCGGGCGCGGGCGGTGTCCGGCGGCACTGCGGCGGCCGGACACCGCCCGCGCGGGAGCGGTGGCGCGGCGGTGTCAGGCGGTCGCCGCGACCTGCTGCCGGGCCTCGATCAGCGAGGTCAGGGACGCGATGGTGGCGAAGTGCTCCGGGGTGAAGTCGTCGTCCGAGATGCTGATGTCGAACGCCTCCTCGACCTGCACGCGGAGCTCGACGAAGCCCAGCGAGTCCACGCCCAGTACGTCCCGCAGGCTGTCGTGCTCGCCCATCTGGTCGGTGGGGACCTCGACGTATACGTGCTGGACGAGAATGTTCTTGATGGTCTCGGCAATAGCCATGAGAAACCCTTTCCGGTTCCCCCGAAACGGAAATTCGGGAAGTGTGATGACGGTGGAAGAATGCGCACGCAATAGGTGCGCCAATAAAGCCGATTCGCTTGTCCGGGATTCCCCGAAGGCATTTCCAAGCTAGATTCAACGAAGCCCGGTCGTCAATTGCCTGCGACGTGGGGAAGATCTCATCGGGGCAGGTGGCGGGGGCCGTACGTCAAGAGAACGGCAAAAAAATTCCGTGCCGAATTCCGGGGAGTTTCCGCCGTGTTACCGGCCGGCGAACAGTGCGGGACGGGAACGCCCCGGGACGGCAGCGCTCCGGGACGGCAGGGGAAGGGCCGGCGGCGGCCGGTCGGCGGCGCCGCGGACGCGGAAGAAGGCGCGCTCGGGCGGCAGCCGCCACCGGCGGAACGTCGGTGTTCCCCGGCGGCGGCTGGCGGTCAGCTGCGTGTGGAAAGTCCGGAAAGGCCGGAAAGATTACGTATCGTTACGCATCGGGCAGATCGCGGCCGCGTCCGCCCCGCTTACCGGCAGCGGGCGACTGCGGCCGCTGCGAGAGTGCCGCGCCGGCCAGGATGACGAGCGCGCCCACCGGCTGATGCCACTTCAGCACCTCGCCGAGGACCACCACGCCGGCCGCGGTGGAGACGACGGGCACGAGGTAGGTGACCATGGACGCCACCGTGGCGCCCGCGTCGCGGACCAGCCCGTACTGGATGAGGAAGGCCACCCCGGTCCCCAGCGCGCCGAGCACGATCAGGGAGAGCGTGGGGACGAGCGGGAAGTGCGTGGGGACCGACGTCAGGAAGGGCGTGACGACGGCGAGTTCGACGGCGCCGGCGGTGACCTGGGCGGCGGAGAGCGCCACGCTGGAGTGGCCGGAGTCGGTCAGGAAGCGGCGGACGTAGACCCAGCCGGCGCCCATGCTCAGCGCGGCGCCCAGGGCCATCCCGGCCCCCACGGGGTCGCCGACGTTCGCGCCGTTCCAGATCCCGAAGACCACCAGCACGCCGAGGAAGCCCAGGGCCATCCCGGCGAGCCGGTTCCTGCTGGGCCGCTCCCCCGGCAGCGCGCTGACCGCGACGAGCAGGGTGAACAGCGGGGTGGTGGCGTTGCAGATGCCCGCGAGCGCGGAGGTGATGCGCTCCTCGGAGTAGGCGAAGAGCGTGAACGGCAGCGCGTTGAGCAGGAACGCGGCCACCGCCAGATGCAGCCACAGCCGCGGGTTCCTGGGCAGCGCCTCGCGCTTGAACGCGAGCACCGCGAGCAGGGTGAGCGCGCCGAAGACGACCCGCCCCAGAGCCACGTGGAGCGGTGCGTAGGCCGCGCCGCTGATCTTGACGAAGAGGAAGCTCAGGCCCCACACCAGCGCCAGCAGCGCGAAACGTATCCGCCAGTCGAGGCGGGGGCCGGGTGCCGGGACGGGTGCGTCGCCGGAGCGCGCCGCGGGAACGGGGGGCGGTGGAGCCACGGCTCCGCCCGCCTCGGTCGCAGGGAGGGACGAGTCCATGGCCGAAACTCTGATGTTCGCTACATCAAAGGACAAGCGAGAAAAACTGAGAGCTCACTGTAGGGTTGCTTCAACATGCTCAATCTCGAACGTCTCCGCATCCTCCAGGCCATCGCCACCTACGGCTCCGTCAGCGGCACGGCCGAGGTCCTGCACGTGACCACCTCGGCCGTCTCGCAGCAGATCCGGAAGCTGGAGCAGGAGACCGGGCACCAGCTGGTCAAGCGCAGCGGCCGGGGCGTGGAACTGACCTTCATCGCCCAGCTGCTGGCCGTCCGCGCGGGCCAGATCCTGGCCCTGGTCGACGAGACCGAGGCCGAGCTGCAGGCGTACCGCGGCGCCCCGCTGGGCGAACTCACCCTCGGCGCCTTCCCGACCGCCGCCCGCGGCCTGGTGCCGCGCGCGCTGCGGCTGCTCGCCGAACGCGCGCCGGAACTCCAGCTGCACATCCGGGAGATGGACTTCGACTCGCCGATGATCCAGGTGGAGCGCGGCGATCTGGACGTCGGGCTGGTGCAGGACTGGGACCACGTCCCGATCGACTGGCCGGCCACGGTCCGCAAGAAGCTGCTGATGACGGACATGGCGCAGGTGGCGCTCCCGCACGACCACCGGCTGGCCGGCCGGCCGACGGTGCGGATCAGCGAGCTGGTGGACGAGCGGTGGATCAGCCGGGTGCGCCGCTCGACGTGCCATGAGTGGCTGCTGTTCACCATGCGGGAGCAGGGCACCGAACCGCGCATCGTGCACACCGTCAACGAACACCCCACCCAACTCGCCCTGGTCTCGGCGGGCGTGGGACTGGCCATGGTGCCCACCCTGGGCCTCGGGTCGCTCCCGGACGGCGTCCGGGTGGTACCGGTCGAGCCCGAGCTGACCCGCCGGGTCTACGCGGTCTGGCGCGCCGAGGGCTCGGTCCGCCCCTCGGTCCGGGCCGCCGTCAACGCCCTGGCCGCGGTGGGCGACCAGCTCTCCACGGGGCCGTCCCCGGCCGGCGCCTGATCCTCGGCGGACCGCACCTTCCGCCTCCGCCGCCCCGGCACCGTACCCACCCCCGCGCCCACCGGCCCCCGTGCAGCAAGCTGCCAGGCAGCTTCCTGCCACGGTCCGCCACATCCGCACCACCCGTCACTCTGGCAACCTGATCGGGCACCGTGAACGGGCGGCCGGCTCCTCACTCACCGCCTCCGGGCCGGGGCCGGACGCGCGCCACCCGCACGGTGCCGTCGCGGTACCGGACCGGTCCGCGGGCCGCCGGCCCACTCGCGCCGGGCGACCAGCTCGGTCAGCACCCGGTGCGCCGGCGTGCCCTCCTCGTACTCCCGGGCCAGCCGCCGCAGCGCGACCCACAGCAGGACGGCGGCGGCGCCGGCCACGACCAGCAGGCCGAAGCCGGTCGGCACCCCGTCCGCCACGGACGCCGCCGACGCCGCCGTCACCAGCCGGCGCCCAAGTCCCGGGACGGTTTGCTCGGCATCGAGCTGTGATGCTCCACCGGCCGGTCCGTGCCCAGATACGCCCAGATCGCGAACACCGCGGTCCCCAGGCCGAGCAGCCCCACCGGTATGAGCAGCGCAATCAACCACATCGGCATCCGTCCGCCCCCGTTCCCCCGTGTTGCGGTCGTCCCTCCACGGTAAGCACCTCCGGGACGACGGCAGAAGGATCCGTCGCGAGCGGCTTCAGGTCACGCGCGTTCGCGCCGCCGGGCGGAGGCCGGGCACGATGCCCTTGACCACCGACCCGTCACCTCACCGGGAGGCCCGATGACGTCGCTCCGGCCCGCCGTCCGCCCCGCCACCCACGACGATCTGCCCCGCATCGTCCGTACGCTGGGGCGCGCCTTCGCCGACTACCCCCTGACCCGCCACACCATCGCGGCCGAGGACCATCAGGCGCGGCTGGAGCGGTTCCATGAGCTGTTCGTCGCGCGGATCGGCCTGGACCACGGCCGGGTGTGGGTGACCGAGGACTGCGCGGCGGTGGCCGTGTGGACCACCCCGGAGACCGCCGCGGAGGAGGCGTTCGCCGAGATCGGGCCGCGGCTCGCCGAGATCTGCGGGGACCGGGCCCGGGCGTCGGCGGAGGCGGAGGCCGCGATGCGGCCGCACCGGCCGGCCGGACCGGTGTGGTTCCTCGGTTCCGCGGGCGTCGATCCGGCGTGGCAGGGCCGGGGCCTGGGGGCAGCGGTGATCCGGCCCGGGCTGCGGGCGGCGGAGCAGGCGGGGGTGCCCGCCTTCCTGGAGACGTCCGACGAGGGCAATGTGCGCTTCTACGAGCGTCTGGGGTTCGCGGTCACCGCGGCGTACCCGCTGCCCGGGGGCGGTCCGCGTACGTGGGCGATGACGCGCGAGCCGGGGGCGGGCGGCGCCTGAGCCGGGGTACGGCGAGGGGCCGGCCGCCGGGCCCGTTACCGCCGGGGCCCGTCACCGCCGCGTTCCGCTGTGCCGCGCCCCCTTTTGCCGCGCCCCGGTTGACCGCCCGGCTCGACGTAGCGGCGCAGCACGTCACCGGTGTGCTGGAGCTCCTCCATCAGCCGGGCGGACTCGACGACCAGCACGCCGTACGGGCGGGCCGGGTCGGCCAGCGGCAGCCCGGACGACTCGGCCTCCGCGGTCACCCGGCGGCAGCAGGCCCACGCCTGGTCCGTCAACTCACCTATATCTGCGGCCTGTTGGTGGAGCCGGTCCTCGTCGAGGACGGACAGGACCTCGGTGATGCGGGCGGCGCACGCCAGGAAGTCCGCGTAGGAGCGGAGGAAGGCCCGCGGCAGCGCGTTCTCCCGGTCGGTCTCCCACCGGTCCAGGCTCCGGATGAGCGAGGTCACTTGGTACAGGGCCCGCTCCAGCGCCTCCAGCACCGCGCGGTAGCCCTCGAAACCGGTGCCGCCGCGCACCCGGTGCCGGCGGAACAGCCGCCGCGGGTTGTAGTACAGGCTCTCGCGCGCTGTGGACAGGCCGGACCGGGCCTGGGAGATCAGCGCCTCGCCGCGTTCCGCGCGGGCCCGCCAGTGCCGGGTCCGCTCCGCGTCCAACTCCCCTTCGCGCAGCGCCGGATGGAGGTCGCCGAGCAGATCGCACAGCCCGTGGGCGAGGGTGCGGATCCCGTGCTCGGCGCGGCGGTAGTGCAGCGGCGGCACCACCAGTACGTTGATGAGCACGCCGACGCCGCACCCGATGAGGACGAGCAGGATGATCTGCCCCAGCTGGGTGGCCTTGCCCACGGTCGAGGTGGCGGAGACGTACGCGGAGAAGGCGAAGAACGCCGCGGTGGCGACCTGCGGGCCCTGCGGGACCAGGGCCGGCCAGCGGCCGATGATCAGCGCGACGAGCGCCACCAGCGCGAAGGTGAGCAGGTCGGGGCCGACCAGGAAGCCGAGCGCGGCCTGTACGGCGACCCCGGCCGCCACCGCCGCCACGTAGCGCAGGGAGTCCAGCAGGGAGCGGTAGACGGTCACCTGCATGGTGAGGACGGCGGAGAAGGGGGCGAAGGCGGGTGAGTGGGCCGCGAAGACGTCGTGGGACAGGAACCACGCGAGCGTCGCGGCCAGGGTGCTCTTGCCGAGGACGAGCAGGGTGTGCCGCTCGTGCCCGGCGCCCCTGGCCCGCTGGAACCAATGCCGTACCCGCCGGCTCCGTCCCTGCCGGGCAGCCGGCTCCGGCCGCGCCGTGCTCCCGCCGTGGCTCATGCACGCTCCGTTCCGCCGTGTCCCGGTGCCCCGCCCGGCACCCCTCGGCACCGGAACCCCGATCGAGGAGTTCCCCGCCTCCCCGTCCCTGATCTGCGCGCCGCGATCCTGCACCCGTACGGCAGGCGGCCGCGGCGGCAGGCCACGGGCCGGACGTGGGCCGCCACCCGCGGCGGGGTGACGGCCCACGGCCCCGAGCGGCCCAGGTCACCATCGGTACCAGCGGCGGCGGCCGGCGCCGTCGGCCGCGCGGAAGACGAATCCGAGCAGCCACAGCACCAGCACGGCCAGGGCGACCCACCACAGGACCTTCACGGCGAATCCGGCGCCGAACAGGATCAGGGCCAGCAGCAGGACGAGCAGCAGGGGACCCATAGTCATATACCTCCACACCAGTGGTTGCCCGTATCGGCACCCTCACGGCTTCCGGCCGGACCGGGCGCGCGCTCCGTCCGCGCACCGCCCGGATCGGCTCGTGCGCCGGGCCGGTGCGGTGAGGGCCCCGGCCGGGACGGGGGGCCCGGCCGGGGTCATTCGTCCATGTGCCCCGTGATCCGCCGGGCACGCGGGGAATTTCCCCGGCGGCCCGGGGAAGGCACGCACGACGCCCGCCCGCGCCCGCTCTCCGGAACTTCCGAGGAGTACCACCGGATCACCCGGGCAGGCGATGCACCGTCACCGATTGCCGCGACGACCGCCGTCCGGAACGCACCGGCGCCCGACCGATTCCGCCCGGGGAGCACCCGGCGCGGCTGAGCGGGAGCACTCCCGCACCGACC
Source organism: Streptomyces sp. NRRL F-4489 (assembly GCF_001509485.1). Taxonomy (GTDB): domain Bacteria; phylum Actinomycetota; class Actinomycetes; order Streptomycetales; family Streptomycetaceae; genus Streptomyces. The sequence goes on along the minus strand of NZ_LLZI01000237.1, from coordinate 10,335 downwards.
GGAATCGGTACGGAAACGCGAACGGGAAAAGCGAACCGGAGAAGCGAACGGAGAGGACCATGGCTGAATTCCTCACGGATATCGGCGGCCGGCGTGTGTGCGGAGCCGGTGGCGGCCGCATTCCTGGAGCACGCGGCGGAAGAGCAGGGGGCACGGACGAACGCGGCGCACAGACGAACCACGGCGAGGGAGCCCTGCCCATGCTGAACCCCGAACTGCTGACCGTTGAGGTCACCGTCATCGACGAGCGGACCGCCGTGGTGGCCGTCTGCGGTGAACTCGACGCCGAAACCGCCATCGCCCTGCACCACCAGCTCGCCAACCAGCTCACCCACGGCCGGCGCCACCTCGTGCTCGACCTGCGGGACGTCCCGTTCATGGATTCCTCGGGGCTGAACATCATCATCCGGGCGCACAACGACACCCGGAAGCTGGGCGGCAGCGTGCGGTTGGCCGCCGTGTCGCCGGTGGTGCGCCGGCTGCTCGATCTGACGGGCATCAGCGTCACCGCCCCGCTCCACGACACCCCGGAAGAGGCCCTGTTCGCCCTCGCGGCGGCCACCCTCCCGGAAACCGAGGAGGCCCCGGGACCGTCCCCGGCGCCCCCGTCATCGTGACAGCGTCTGTCCTCGTGACAACGCCCGTCCCCGTCGAAAAGAAAGGAAAGGAACATGACCGCGGAAGAAAAGCGCAAGGCCATGACCGAACAGCTCACCGGAAAGGCCAAGAAGGAAGCCGGCCGGACGGTCGGCAACGAGAGCGCGGCCGCGGACGGCGCCGCCCGGGAATCCAAGGGCGCCCTCCGCTCCGCCAAGGAAAAGCTCAAGGACGCCTTCAAGAACTGACAGCGGGCGTTCCGGGCGGGCCACGGCGTACGACAGCGCCGTGGCCCGCCTCCGCCGTTTCCGGGGTGGCACTGGCACCACCCCGGAAACGGAAGAAGGCGCCCTTGAGGACGGGCCCGCCCTGACGAAGGATCAAGCCGACGGATTGATTCTCAAGGGGGACCCCAATGCACATGACGCACCGCGTGCCGGAACACGCTTCGGAGCCCGCCCCGGCACCCGCGTCCCGGAAATCCACCCGCTGGGCGGCCGCCGCCGCTTCCGTACTCCTCGCCGCCGCGGCGCTCCCGTTCACCGGGACGGGCACGGCCACCGCCGCGGACACCGGCCACCCGGGGACCGACCGCACCACCCCGGCCCGCTACCTCACCCAGCGCCTCGACTGGCAGCCCTGTGCCTCCGGCGCGCTGGAGTGCGCGGCGATGGCCGTCCCCCGGGACTGGCACCACCCGGGCCGGGGCAACGACCTGACCGTGCAGGTCTCCCGGCACCGCGCGACCGATCCCGCCAAGCGGCGCGGGGTGCTGATGATGGCCGCGGGCGGCCCCGGCGGCTCGGGCCTGAAGCGGCCCGCGGGCCTGGCAGCGTACGCGCCCGCGCTCGCCGCCGCGTACGACATCGTCAGCTTCGACCAGCGCGGCGTCGGCAGCAGCACCAAGGTCGTCTGCGCCGACCAGCCGGCCGTCGACGCCTACTTCACCGGCGACAAACGCGACCGCTCCCCCGAAGCGATCCGCACCACCTTCGCGCGGGCCCGCGCCTTCGTCCGCGACTGCCAGCGCGACTCCGGGGACCTGCTGCCCTACCTCACCACCGACCAGGCCGTCCACGACATGGACCTGTACCGGTCCCTCCTCGGGGCCGACACGATCGCCTACTACGGCCCGTCCTACGCCACGTACCTCGGCGCCGCCTACGCCACCGAATTCCCCCGGCGCGTGGCCCGGATGGTCCTCGACAGCAACGTCGACTACACCGGCACCTGGCAGACGTTCATGGAGGGGCAGCCGTTCAGCTTCCAGCGCCGTTTCGAGCAGGACTTCCTCCCCTGGCTGGCGAAGTACGACGGCGTCTACCACCAGGGCCGCACGCCCGCCGAGGCCAGGGCGTCGTACGAGCGCCTGCGCGCCAGGCTGCACGACACTCCCCTGGTCCTCGACGGGACGACCATCACCCCCGACCAGTTGGACACCCTCGCCAGCAACGCCATCTACCAGGCCGACCCGGGCTTCCCGAACCTCGCCACCGCCCTGACGGTGCTGGAGGACCCTGCGACCGCGCCCGCCGCCGCCAAGCAGACCCTCGCCAAGGCCATGGCGCACCCGATGGACGCGAGCTTCGTGGCCGACTTCTTCTCCGTCGTCTGCAACGACACGCCCTGGAACCGCAGCACCGACTACTGGATCGCCCAGAGCGCCCGCGCCACGCGCGAGACCCCGCTGGTGGGCGCCCGTTCGCTGTCCTACTCCGCGGTCTGCGCCGCCTGGCCGCGCTCTAACGCCCCGCGCATCGAGGTCACCGGCCGCGGCCTGCCGCCCGTGCTGATGCTGAACTCCACCCACGACCCCGCGACGTACTACGAGGGCGCGGTGCGCGACCACCGGGCGCTGGCCGGCTCCCGCCTGATCACGGTCACCGGCGGCGGCGACCACGGCACGTTCCAGAACCACAACGCCTGCGTGGACGCGTACATCGAGGGCTACCTCCTCAACGGGACCGTCCCGCCCGCCGACACCACCTGCGCCGCCAATCCGCTGCCGGTCCCGGGGACGGCACCGGGCGCGGCACCGGCCACCGCCGCGTCGCTCCGGCTGCGCTGACCGTCCGGCCGGAGGCCCCGCTCCGGACCGCGCCGCTCAGTCGGTGGGCCGTCCGGCGAATCCGCGCAGCACGGCGTGCAGCGCGTCGTTGAGCTCTGCGGGCGGTCCGGAGAGGGGGTCGGCGCCGGTCAGGTGGCGGAAGACCAGGCCGTCCAGGCAGGCGATGAACACCTGGGCCTGGCGCGCCGGATCGGTGGCCCCGGCGGCGGCGAGGGCGGTCTCCGCCAGGCGGTGGTAATGGTCGCGGGCGGTGTCCAGGGCGGCCTGGAGCCCGGGGCGGCGGCGGGCTTCCAGCATGAGTTCGTAGCGGGCCGCCATCCGGTCGCCGGCGCGGGTCGTCCAGTGCCGCACGATGTCGGCGGCGGCTTCGGCCAGTTCGGCCGGGTCCGGGCTCCGCCCCAGGAGCGCGGGGTGCGCCGCCAGGTCGGCGGCGTCCACCTCGACGAGGCGCTCGACCGCCGCCTGGAGCAGGGCCTGACGGGTCCGGAAGTAGTACGAGCAGGAGCCCTGCGGCAGGCCGGCGGCCCGGTCGACCGCGCGGTGCGTCAGCCCGCGCATCCCCTCCCCCGCCAGCGTGGTGATCGCGGCGTCCGCCACCTGCTGCCGCCGGGTGCTGCTCTCCGCCATGTCCCGCTGCCCGCCCTTTCCGCTGCTTCACCCATCTTGCTCTACAAGTGTAGAGTACCGCTCCGTCGCAGACCCCCTACAGGTGTAGAGGGTCGTTCTCCGGAGGGGTACGTGCTGATGAGGGGCGAGATGGACGTTCCGGGCCTGCCGGGCTCGGACCTGACGGGGCGTCAGGACACGGAGCGGGATGACACGGGCCCGGCCGGGCGCACGGCGGTCGTGGCCGGTGGCGGGATCGGCGGGCTCGCGGCCGCCCTGGCCCTGACCCGGCGCGGCTGGCGGGTGCGGGTGCGGGAGCGGGCCGCGCGGTTCGGGGAGGTCGGGGCCGGGCTGTCGCTGTGGCCCAACGGCCTGCGCGCCCTGGAGGCGCTCGGCGTGGGCTCCGCGGTGCGCGCGCACGTGCTGACCGAGGCGCAGGCCGGCTTCCGCGACCCGTCAGGGCGCTGGCTGGCGCGCACCGACACGGCCGAACTGGCGCGCCGGTACGGCCCCGTGGCGATGATCCACCGGGCGGACCTGCTGGACGTCCTGCGCCGCGCCCTGCCCGCGGACGCGCTGCGCACCGGCAGCGCGGTGACGGCCGTGGAGGCGGACGGGACGGGGGTGCGCGTGGCGCACGGCACCGGCACGACCCGCGCCGACCTGCTGGTGGGCGCGGACGGCATCCGCAGCGGCGTGCGCCGGGCGCTGTGGCCGGACGCACCTGAGCCCCGCTATGCCGGGTACACCGCGTGGCGGCTGGTGGCCGACTGCGGGCCGCTCGCGGCCGGGGGCGAGACCTGGGGCCGCGGCGAACGCGTCGGGATCGCCCCGCTCCCGGACGGCCGGACGTACCTCTTCGGGGTGGCGAACGCACCGGCCGGGCAGCGCGGCCCGGACGGCGAACTGGCCGAGCTGCGGCGGCGGTTCGGGCACTGGCACGATCCGATCCCGGCGCTGCTGGCGGCCGCCGCCGAGGAGGCGGTGCTGCGCCACGACATCTACGAGCTGCCGCCGCTCCCGTCGTACGCGACCGGCCACGTCGCGCTGCTCGGCGACGCCGCGCACGCCATGACCCCGAATCTCGGCCAGGGCGCCAACCAGGCGCTGGAGGACGCCGTCACCCTGGCCGCGCTGCTGGACGCGCACCCGGCGGTCCCGGAGGCGCTGGCCGCGTACGACCGCGTGCGCCGCCCCCGCACGCGGCTGATCGCCCGGCGTTCGCGCCGCGTCGGAGCCGTCGCGCAGTGCGGGCGGGAGCCGGGGCGGGCGGTGCGGGACCGCGTGCTGCGCCTGATGCCGGCCGCGCGGCTGCTGGATTCCCTCGCCCCGGTCCTCGACTGGGAGCCGCCCGCCCCGGGCCCCGCGGTCGGCGGGGCGGCCGGAGCGAGGCCGGCCGGAGCGCAGGGCAGCGACAGCAAAGGCAAGGAGGTGAGGTGACCCTCCTTGCCACTTTCAACATATAGCGGGAAGGGGGGCTTGCGGCAAGGGCCCGGGGATGGCTCAAGATGGGCGGCTCGAACCGGAAACCGGGGAATGTGGGGGATTGCGTGATGCGTGTGGTGCTGACGTCGTGGGGCTCGCGCGGGGACGTGGAACCGCTGGTCGCGCTGGCGGTGCGGTTGCGCGAACGGGGCGCGCGGGCGCGGGTGTGCGTACCGCCGGACGAGGAGTTCGCGGGGCTGCTGTCCCGGGCGGGCGTGGAGATGGTGCCGCTCGGCCCGTCGGTGGCTTCGGTGGTGACCGGGCAGCGGCCGCCGTCCGCGCGGGAGGCGTTCCGGCTCGCGCCCGAGCTGGTCGCCGCGCGGTTCGAGACCCTCGGCGCGGCGGCCGAGGGGTGCGACGCGGTGCTGGCGACCGGGCTGATGCCGGCCGGGGCCCGTTCGGTGGCCGAGAAGCGGGGCATCCCGTATGTGTTCGCGTGCTGCCATCCGTTCGGGCTGCCGTCCCGGCACTACCGCCCGGGGCTGCGGCCGGGCACGCCGTCCCCTGAGGACGAGACCGACTGGAAGGTGCTGTGGGAGCAGGACGCCCAGCGGGTGAACGCGCTGTACGGCGACGCCCTCAACCGCCACCGCGCGGCGATCGGCCTGCCGCCGGTGGACGACGTCCGCGCGCACGTCGTCACCGGCCGGCCGTGGCTGGCGGCCGACCCGCTGCTGGGCCCGTGGCAGGACATCACGGAGCTCGATCCCGTGCAGACCGGCGCGTGGCTGCTCCCCGACGAACGGCCGCTCCCGGAGGAGCTGACGGCGTTCCTGGACGCCGGGGCGCCGCCGGTGTACGTGGGCTTCGGCAGCATGGCCGCGCATCTCGCGCCCGATCTGGCCCGGGTGGCGATCGAGGCGGTCCGGGCGCGGGGCCGCCGCGTCCTGCTCTCGCGCGGCTGGGCCGGGCTGGCCCCGACCGACGACCGGGACGACTGCTTCGTCATCGGGGAAGTCAACCACCGGGCGCTGTTCGGCCGGGTGGCGGCCGTCGTGCACCACGGCGGGGCGGGCACCACGACGACGGCCGCCCTGGCCGGTGCGCCGCAGGTGGTGGTACCGCAGATCGTGGACCAGCCGCGCTGGGCGGCCCGGGTCGCCGCGCTGGGCATCGGCGCGGCGCACGACGGCCCGGCGCCGACCACCGCCTCCCTGGCGGCCGCGCTCGCCACGGCCCTGGCGCCCGGTACCCGGGACCGGGCGCGGGCCGTGGCGGGCCGGATCCGCACGGACGGGGCGGCGGTGGCCGCCGAGATGCTGCTGGACATGGCCGCCGGGTCGGAGCGCCACCGGGGCTGACCCGGGGCCGGGCGGCGGGCGCACCGGGGGCCCGCCGCCCCTGGTGCGCCGGTGCTACTCCGCGTCCGCCGCCCGGAGTTGGTACAGCTCGGGTACGGAGACCTTGATCGGCTCCTGGGTGGTCCGGGCGATCACCACGACCGCGGGCTCCTCCGGGTCGGGGTTCTCCTCGCGGTGCGGGACGAACGGGGGGACGAGGAAGAAGTCGCCCGGCCCGGCGGCGAGCCGCACCTCCTGTGTGCCGTCGTGGTAGACGAAGACGGGGTGGCCGCTGACCACGTAGATGCCCGCCTCCGAATCGCCGTGGTGGTGGTTGTCCGTCGCGCTGAGCGGCGGATTCTCCACCATCCCCATCCAGAGTCTCTTCGAGCCGACCGTACCGCCGCTGATCGCCGCGTAGCCGTCCAGCTCGCCGGAGCGGACGTGGTGGACGCGGTTGTTCAGCGGCGGGTTGCCGCCGGTGTCCGGTGCGTTGCCGGTGGTTTCCCGCGTGGTCATGGGGACGCTCCTGTCTCTCGGTTCGAGGGGGTTCTCCAACGCCCTGGGCGGATTCAGGCTGCGGTACGGCGTGCGGGAGCGGCAACTTCTGTTGCGGTTACGGCAACACGGCCGCGGTTATTGCCCCACCCGCCCGTCGATGCGTTCGCGCAGCAGATCGGCGTGGCCGCAGTGGCGGGCGTACTCCTCGACGCGGTGGACCAGCAGCTCGCGGACCGATCCGCCGTCCCGGCACACCCGCGCGCCCAGGTCCGGGAACGCGGCCAACGCGGCGTCGGTGGCGGCCTGTTCGCGGGCGAGGTCGGCGAAGGCGGCCCGGACCAGCTCCTCGTCGGCGGCGGCGCCCTCGAAGTCGCCGTCGTCGGGGCCGTAGAGGGAGGGTTCCGGGTCGCCGGAGGCGATCCAGTTGCGCCAGTCCCGCTCCACCTCGGCGAGGTGGCGGACCAGTCCCAGCAGGGACAGGGTCGAGGGCGGTACGGACCGGCGCGCCAGCTGCTCGGCGGTCAGCCCCTCGCACTTCATCCGCAGGGTGAGGCGGTAGTTGGTCAAGTAGTCCTGGAGGGTGGCCAGTTCGCCGTCGGGGCTGGGGCCGTCGCTGTTGCGGGGGTCGTGGTCGGGGTCCGCCCACATGTCGGGGTAGACGCTCGCCCCGCTCCACCGCTCGGGTATGTCGGTCATCTTGCGGATGATGCTGAACGGGGGTGGGGCGGGCAAGCGAATAACGCCGCCCGGGGGCCGGGGCGTTGCGGTCCGGTGCGGCCCGGCGCGGCCCGGCCCGGCGCGGCGGCGAGGGGGCGGTGCCCCGCCGACCTCGGGGGATGTCACCCGTTCGGCTGAATGGCGGGGGCGCGGGGGGAGAAGCGGGTGGCGGGACGCGTCAAGGGAGCGAGGACGTATCCCGCGTCCCTGCCCGACAGAGGGAGCGCCACTACATGATCCAGCCCCCGGAATGGACCGGTTATCTCCCGGGCGCCGTGAGCGCGCTGCACGCGCTGGGCGTCCTGCTGCGCCTCTGCCGGGGCCGTATCCCCGCCGACGGGCCGCCCCCGCGGTCCGGCACGGCGGACGGTCCGCGGGGGCGCGGGGGCGCCTGCCGGTGCGTGGCCGGCCCTCCGGTGGGGGTGCGGGTGGACGCCGCGGCTCCGGCGGTGCGGGTGGACGCCGGGGCGCCGGCGGGGGTGCCGGTGCGCGTCGTGGTGACCGTAACCGCCGCCCCGGGGGGCGGCATGGCGGGTGAGGAGCGGGGACCGTGGTAGGGGACGGCCGGCCCGGGGAGGCGGCGGTCCTGGGCGGGGAGGTGGCGCAGCGACTGCTGGACTGCTACGAGGAGTTCATGGGCAGTCAGCCGCTCGCGCTGCGGGGGGCGTTCCCCGACCTGTCGCTGGCCGCGTGCCAGGACATCGCGCAGGAGGCGTTCCTCCGGGTGGGGAAGAAGGCCGCCGAGGGCGGGCTGGCGCCGGGGACGAACGTCCTGGCGTATCTGCGGCGGGCGGCCCGCAATCTGGCGATCGACCGCTTCCGGTCGGAGCAGCGGGGGATTCGGCTGGCGTCGCTGGTCAGGGATGAGGCGGTGCCGGAGCGGTGGGAGCCGGCGGGGGAGGATCGGGTGCTGGAGGAGTTGGTGCGGCCGGCGATCAGGGAGTTGCCGGCGAGCCTGCGGCGGCAGGTGGTGGAGCTCCAGAGTCAGGGCCTGGACGACGACGAGATCGCGGCCGTGCTCGGCATCCCCGCGCGCCGTCTGCACAATCTGCGGAACAAGGCCGTCGCACAGCTGAGAAGCAATCTCTCGGGGCATATTCGGGACGGGCACCGCAAGCGGAAGCAGCACGGGGTGAGGGACAGGTGAGGGATGTGAGCAGGTACGACGGCCACCGCGGCGGGGCGGAGCGCCCGGAGCCGGTGGTCCCGGCCGGGCTCGCGGCGCTGCTGGGCCGCCTCGGCGGCCCGCCTGACTTCTGGGACCGGCCGTGCGGCGACTTCGGCCCGCTGACCGCCGCCCACGCGCTGCCGCCCGAGGACCGGCAGAACGCCAACTCCTGGTACCGCCTGGGGTCCAAGGCGCTGGCCCGCGATGAGCTGGCCGCCGCGGCGGACTGGCTGGGCGCGGCGGCCGAGGCGGGGCATCCCGGCGCGCTGTTCCGGATGGCCGCGCTCGCCGCGCGCACCGGCTGGGAGCGCGGCGAGCTGCGGTTCCTGGTGGCGGAGGCCGCCCGGCACGGCCACGGCGACGCCCGGGCGCTGCTGGCGGCCGGGGACGCGTCCGGTGCCGGCTCGGCCGTGATCGAGGACCCGCAGTTCATCGACGAGGTCCGCCGGGGCATGGCCGCGCCCCCGGTGTCCGAACCGGCGCTCCCCCGGGACGCCGCCGGGGAGGGCGAGGACGGCGGGCGCAGCGGCGACGGCGGGGACGGCCGGACGACGCCCGGCACCGCGGCCACCGGCGGTCAGGCACCGCCCGGGGCCGGCGGGCTCGTTCCGGTACCGGCCCCCCGGCTGGGCCGGGTCCCGGGGCCGGTACGCCCGGAGACCATCTGGCCGGAGGCCGCGCACCCGGAGGCGGCGCGCCCGGAGCCCGGCCACCCGGCGGACGCGGGGCACCCGGCGGCCTTCTGGCTCCCGGACGCCCGGCCCGGGGGCGGCGGCCCCGGGGCACACCCCGGTGACGGGCTGCTGCTGCCACTGCCCGCCGGCCAGCCCGGGCCCGTCCTCCCCCCCGCGGCGGACGACGCCGGGCCCGAGCCGTGGTGGTCGGCCAACGCGCTGCGCCCGGCGGTGCTCACCGATACGGCCCGCAGGACGCTCGCCCACGCGGACACCCCGCAGCAGTGGCAGGCCGCCGCCCGCGCGCTGGACATCCTCTACCTCGTCGACGGCGCGAACGGCATCACCACCCGCTCCCTGGCCCGCCGGAGCGGACTGGCGCCGGGGCCGGTGGCGTGGCTGCTCCACTGGCTGCGGGGCCAGCAGCTGGTCTCCACGGTCGCCGGCGCCCACTTCCCGGGCCCGCTGATGGAGCTGACCCGCCGCCCCGAGCAGCGGACCCAACTGCTCCAGCAGACCCTCACCGGCCTGCGCGACCACCTCGGCGCCGCGGTCTACGTCAGCGACTACACCGATGGCGACGTCACCGTCCTGCACACCGCCCACGGCCCCCAGGCGCCGCCGGTGCGGGAGTGGGTGGCCTTCCGCGACGCCGCCCACGCCAGCGCCGTCGGCAAGAGCCTGCTGGCCCAGCTCGACTTCGACGGCCGGATGAACCACCTCGCCCGCTACCGCCCCATCAAGCTCACCGACCGCACCATCACCAACCCCCGCGCGCTCTTCGACGCCCTGGACGGACACGGGCCGTACGCCGCCCAGTTCGACCTGCTGGAGTATTCCGACCGCGAGGTCTGCGCGGCGTTCCCGCTGGGCATCCCGGGTCAGGCCCTCTCCGTGGCGCTGTCCCTGCCCACCGGGCAGCGGCACCGCCTGCTGCCCGCCGCGCGCGCGCTCAGCGAGCGCTCCGCGGGGCTGCTGATGGCCCTGATGCTGACGGACGAGGCCACCACCCGCCGGCCACCGCCCCCGGCGTCCCCGCCGCCCCCGGACGGCACCGGCCCCGCCGCCGCACCGGGAAGCGGCCCGGCCCTGCCCCGCGTACCGGCCACCCAGCGGTGACAGCGGTGCCTCCGTCCCACCGGGCTGGGGACGGAGGCACGGCCGGGCCGGGGGCCCATGTCAACTGCCGCCGAAACCAAGGGCGTTGAGCGTCACAAGTTGAACGTCATCGGCCCCCGG
>NZ_LLZI01000236.1 GCF_001509485.1 Streptomyces sp. NRRL F-4489 | reverse complement strand
TTTCTCGCGGTTCCGACTTTATCAGATCCTTTTTCGTTCCCGGTCCGCCGCTCGGTGAGCCGCGGGTGGTTCGAATTCGGTTCCGATTTTCGTCGGAGGGGGTTTGTCTTTCGGCTGATCCGACTTTATCAGATTGCTCCGGGTCGGAATTCCGCCTGGCTGGGAGGAGCGGTCCGTACGCACAGGCGTGCGGGGCTTCCCGTTCTGGCGGAGCCGTAAACGTACTGGAGCGGGGCGCCTGGATGCAAATCCGGGCGCCCCGCTCGTGGTTCAAGCGTCGTACGACGCGTCCGTCAGACCTCGACGACCACGGGGAGGATCATCGGGCGGCGGCGGTAGTTGTCCGACACCCACTTGCCGACCGCGCGGCGGATCAGCTGCTGGAGCTGGTGCGGCTCGGCGACGCCGTCCTGGGCGGCCCTGGCCAGCGCCTCGTCGATCTTCGGGACGACGCCCACGAAGGCGTCGTCGTCGATACCGGAACCGCGGGCGTGGATGTTGGGTCCGCCGACGGTCTTGCCGGTGCTGCTGTCCACGACCACGAAGACCGAGATGATGCCCTCGTCGCCGAGGATGCGGCGGTCCTTGAGGTGCGTCTCGGTGACATCGCCGACCGAGAGGCCGTCGACGTAGACGTAGCCGGCCTGGACCTTGCCGCTGATCCTGGCGATGCCGTCGATCAGGTCGACGACCACGCCGTCCTCGGCGATGACGATGCGGTCCTTGGGGATGCCGGTCAGGGCGCCCAGCTCGGCGTTGGCGCGCAGGTGGCGCCATTCGCCGTGCACCGGCATGAGGTTGCGCGGCTTGCAGATGTTGTAGAAGTACAGCAGCTCGCCGGCCGAGGCGTGGCCCGAGACGTGGACCTTGGCGTTGCCCTTGTGGACGACGTTGGCGCCCCAGCGGCTGAGGCCGTTGATCACGCGGTAGACCGCGTTCTCGTTACCGGGGATGAGCGACGAGGCCAGGATGACCGTGTCGCCCTGGACGATGCGGATCTGATGGTCGCGGTTGGCCATCCGGGACAGCGCGGCCATCGGCTCGCCCTGGGAGCCGGTGCAGACCAGCACCACTTCCTCGTCGGGGAGGTCGTCGAGGGTCTTGACGTCGACGACCAGGCCCGCGGGGACGTTGAGGTAGCCCAGTTCGCGGGCGATGCCCATGTTGCGGACCATCGAGCGGCCGACGAAGGCGACCCGGCGGCCGTACTCGTGGGCGGCGTCGAGGATCTGCTGGATGCGGTGCACATGGCTGGCGAAGCTGGCCACGATGATCCGCTTGCGGGCGCCGGCGAAGACCTGGCGCAGCACGTTGGAGATATCGCGCTCGGGCGGGACGAAGCCCGGGACCTCGGCGTTCGTGGAGTCGGTGAGGAGGAGGTCGATGCCCTCCTCGCCGAGCTTGGCGAAGGCCGGGAGGTCGGTCAGCCGGCGGTCCAGCGGGAGCTGGTCCATCTTGAAGTCGCCGGTGTGGACGACCATGCCCGCGGGGGTGCGGATGGCGACCGCGAGGGCGTCCGGGATGGAGTGGTTGACCGCGACGAACTGGCAGTCGAAGGGCCCGAGCCGCTCGCGGTCGCCCTCGGCGACCTCGAGGGTGTACGGGCGGATCCGGTGCTCCTGGAGCTTGGCCTCGATGAGCGCGAGGGTCAGCTTGGAGCCGATCAGCGGGATGTCCGGCTTCTCCCGGAGGAGGAAGGGGACACCGCCGATGTGGTCCTCGTGGCCGTGCGTGAGCACGATGCCGTCGATGTCGTCGAGGCGGTTCCTGATGGACGTGAAGTCGGGCAGGATCAGGTCGATTCCGGGCTGCTCCTCCTCGGGGAAGAGCACTCCGCAGTCGACGATCAGCAGCCGGCCGCCGTATTCGAAGACCGTCATGTTGCGGCCGATCTCGCCCAGGCCGCCGAGCGGGGTGACCCGGAGGCCGCCCTCGGGAAGCTTCGGCGGGGCGCCGAGCTCGGGGTGCGGATGACTCAAAAGACTCTCCTCACCATGCGCGCCACGCTGCCTTCGGGGCACGTGGCGCGCATGACATTCGTGCACTTGCTTGTGTGGCGGTTGTTGGTCCGTATGCAGTTATGAAGTCTGTGTCTACAGCTGTACCCCGCCGGCGGCGAGATCGCGCTTGAGCTGCTCGGTCTCCTCCGGGGAGAGCTCGACCAGCGGGAGCCGCAGCGGTCCGGCGGGCAGGCCCTGGAGGCCGAGGGCGGCCTTGGTGGTGATCACGCCCTGGGTGCGGAACATGCCGGTGAAGACCGGCAGCAGCTTCTGGTGGATCTCCGTGGCCTTGGTGACGTCGCCGGTGAGGTGCGCGTCGAGCAGGGCGCGCAGCTCCGGGGTGACGACATGGGCCACGACGGAGACGAAGCCGACCGCGCCGACCGAGAGCAGCGGGAGGTTGAGCATGTCGTCGCCGCTGTACCAGGCCAGGCCGGAGCGCGCGATGGCCCAGCTGGCGCGGCCGAGGTCGCCCTTGGCGTCCTTGTTGGCCACGATCCGCGGGTGCTCAGCGAGCCGCACCATGGTCTCGGTGTTGATCGGGACGCCGCTGCGGCCGGGGATGTCGTAGAGCATCACGGGCAGGTCGGTGGCGTCCGCGATCGCCGTGAAGTGGCGGTGCAGGCCCTCCTGCGGCGGCTTGTTGTAGTACGGCGTGACGGCGAGGAGGCCGTGCGCGCCGGCGTCCTGCGCGGCGCGGGCCAGCTCGACGCTGTGCCGGGTGTCGTTCGTGCCGGCTCCGGCGACGACGAAGGCGCGGTCGCCGACGGCGTCGACCACGGCGCGGACCAGCTGGGCTTTCTCCGCGTCACTGGTGGTCGGGGACTCTCCGGTGGTGCCGTTGAGGACGATGCCGTCGTTGCCGGCGTCCACCAGGTGGGCGGCGAGCCGCTGCGCGCCGTCGAGATCGAGAGCGCCATCCGCCGTGAACGGCGTGACCATGGCGGTCAGCACCCGCCCGAAGGGGGTCTGCGGTGTGGAAGTCGGAGCCATGGGTCCCACGCTACTCGTAGGGCGCCGCGGGGTGTGCCTCTGGGGAGCCAAGGATGTGGACTCCGGCACTGCCTGCTCGGGGGTTCAAGCAGTGCCGGGTCCGTTTGTTCAGCGTAGATGAACTTCTCAAAATGCCGCAATCCGGACACTTCGGATGGGTATTGCGGGTGCCCCGGCCGGAGCGCGCCCCGGCCGGGAATTCCCGGCGGGGCGGCGCGGCGGCACCCTACGGGGCGATGCGGCCGTTCGCGTTGAAGGCCGCGTAGGTGAGGGGCATCAGCCGGGCCCAGTGGGCCTCCATCTGCTCGCCGACCATCTCGATCTCGCGCTGCGGGAAGGACGGCACCTTCGCCTGCTCGTGCTGGGTGCGCAGGCCGAGGAAGTGCATCAGGGAGCGGGCGTTGCAGGTGGCGTACATCGAGGAGTAGAGGCCGACGGGCAAGACGGCGCGGGCGACCTCGCGGGCCACGCCGGCGGCGAGCATCTCCTGATACGCGGCGTACGCCTGGCGGTAGGAGTCCTCCATGGCGCGGCTGGTGAGCTCGTGCTGCGCGGGGGTGCCCTCGACGAACTCGTACTTGCCGGGGCGGCCCTGCTGGACGAGCTTGCGGGACGCGCCGGGGACGTAGAAGACCGGCTCCAGCTGACGGTAGCGGCCGGACTCCTCGTTGTACGACCAGCCGACGCGGTGGCGCATGAACTCGCGGAAGACGAAGATCGGCGCGCTGATGAAGAAGGTCATGGAGTTGTGCTCGAACGGGCTGCCGTGCCGGTCGCGCATCAGGAAGTTGATCAGGCCCTTGGAGCGCTCCGGGTCCTTCTGCAGCTCCTCCAGGGACTGCTCGCCGGCCGTGGAGACCCGGGCCGCCCACAGCACATCGCTGTCCGCGGCGCTGTGCTTGACCAGCTCGACCGTCACCTCGCCGCGGAAGCTGACGGGTGCGCTCTCGGCGCTGTCGGGGGTGTGGGTCACCGGCGGTTCCTTCCGTTCGATCCTCGTGCGCGTCCAGCCTACGGCCCGCCACTGACAGGCCGGGAAATGCCAGCTGATGCGGCGTTAGCGACAAAACGGACCCCGGTCGCCGCCGTGCGGACGGCGGTTGATATTTTTCACAGAAGTAACGGAAAACGGGCACCAAACGGGCGGCTCAACCGTCTCTACCTGTGACAGTGCCCACTTCGAGGTTCCTAGGAGAGCCACCTCATGTTCCGCCGGCGAGAGCCCGTCCCGTTCGCCTTCGTTGCCGAGGCAGACCGGTTCCGCAGCAATGTCACTCCGCCGCCGCGCCCGCGTCCCTCGCGTGCGCAGCTCGTCGGCCAGTCCCTGATCACACTCACCGTGGTGGGCGGCCTGACGGGCGCCCTGCTGTTCGGGCTGCCCGCCCTGCAGCAGGACACCTCCGGCTCGACCGGGGTGCACCAGTCCGAGGCGGCGCAGCACCGCTGAGCGGCCGGCGGAGCGGGCCACCGGGTGGTTCCGCTCCGCCGCTCCCGATAGCCTCACCGCTCACGTCCGCCGGCACGCCGTTCCGTGCCGGCCAGCCGCGAGTGAGGACCCGCCGTGCCCCTGCCCTTCCTGACGGCCGACCGCGCCCTCAAGGCCGACGGCCGCGCCGACCCCGTCCCCCCGCCGTACGACGGCCCCGACACCTGGCGCCGCCCCTACCGCCCCGGACCGTGGCGGGTGGGGGCGGCGGCGGTGTTTCTGCTGCTCGCGTCCTTCGTGCTGCTCTCCGCGCTGATCATCGCGCTGGCCGGGTCGCCGGACGGTGCCGCGGTCTGCGCCGCGGTGGGGCTGCTGGTGATCGCGCTGGCCCTGCGGCTCGTACGGGCCGGGGTGTGGGTCAGCTCCCAGGGGCTGCGGCAGGCGCGGCTGCTGCGCACCACCACATGGCCGTGGTCGGCGGTCGGCGCGGTCCGCACCGTGCAGCAGCCGGTGCGCTGGCTGGGGCTGCCGCGGACGGTGCAGGGCCAGGCGCTGCGCGCCGAGCCGGTGCGGGGCGAGCCGCGCGAGCTGCTCACCGACCGCGGCGCGGACTTCCTGGGCCGTCCGGAGGGGTTCGCGCGGGCCGCGGACGTCCTGGCGGCGTGGGCGGACGAGTACCGCCCCTGAGGCCCCGGCGCGCCCGACGCCCCTGACGCTACGCACACGACCGCCCGGGCCCGTACGGCTAAAAGCCTGCGGGCCCGGGCGGTCGTCGTCTGCGCTCCGGGAGTCGTACGGGGCCGTCAGCCGGACCCGGTGGGGCCGTCAGCCGGTCCGGGCGGGCCGGCGGTCGCCGGGCACCGGCCGGCCGTCGTGCAGGGCGATGGCGCGCTGCATCGCCTTGCGGGCGCGCGGGGTGTCCCGGGCGTCCCGGTAGGCGACGGCGAGCCGGAACCACGTGCGCCAGTCGCCGGGCGCCTCCTCGGTCTCGGCCCGCCGCCGGGCGAAGACCTCGTCGGCCGCGTCCCGGTCGATCCGGCCGCCGGGGGTGCGGGCGAGGTCGTCGGCCGGCAGGCCGCCCTCCGCCGCCAGCTCCCGGGCGAGGCGGTTGGCGTCGCGCGCGAAGCGGGTGTTGGCCCACAGGAACCACGCGCCCAGGCACGGCAGGACGAAGGCCACCGCGCCCATGCCCATGGCCGCCGGCTCGCCCGTCAGCAGCAGCAGGACGCCCTCCATCGCCACCACGCCGAAGACCAGCACCAGCACGGTGGCGAGGAAGATGTAGGTGATCTTTCCGCCCATGTCCGTCAGTCCGTCCTGCTCGTCAGTCCCGTCGGTCCCGTCGATCCCGTCAGTCCAGATCGAGGAAGTTCTCCAGGCCCACCGTCAGGCCCGGGGTGTCCACCACGCGGCGGACGCCGAGCAGGATGCCCGGCATGAAGCTGCTGTGGTGCAGCGAGTCGTGGCGGATGGTGAGGGTCTCCCCCACCCCGCCGAGCAGCACCTCCTGGTGCGCCAGCAGGCCGCGCAGCCGTACCGAGTGCACCGGGATGCCCTCCACGTCCGCGCCGCGGGCGCCGTCCAGGGCGGTGGCGGTGGCGTCCGGCTGGGGCGGGCAGCCGGCCTCGGCGCGGGCCTTGGCCATCAGCTGGGCGGTGCGGGCGGCGGTGCCGGAGGGGGCGTCGGCCTTGTTCGGGTGGTGCAGCTCGACGATCTCGGCGGACTCGAAGAAGCGGGCCGCCGCCTGCGCGAACTTCATGGTGAGCACCGCGCCGATGGAGAAGTTCGGGGCGATCAGCACGCCCGTGCCGGGGGCGGCGTCCAGCCAGGTGCGCAGCCGCGCGAGGCGGTCGTCGGTCCAGCCCGTCGTACCGACGACTCCGTGGATGCCGTGGCGCAGGCAGAAGCCGAGGTTGTCCATCACCGCGTCGGGCGTGGTGAGTTCGACCGCGACCTGGGCGCCGGTCTCGACCAGCGTGTCCAGGGAGTCGCCCCGGCCCAGGGCCGCGACCAGCTCCATGTCGTCGGCGGCCTCGACGGCCCGTACGGCCTCGGAGCCGATGCGCCCCTTGGCGCCCAGGACGGCCACGCGCAGCTTGCTCATCGTTTTCCGTTCTCTCTCGGGGTGGGCGGCAGCCCGCTGGCGCCGTTCCGCCGGCCTAGGCGACGGCGTCGTCCAGGCGGGCCGCCTGCCGGTCCTTCAGGGGGCCGATGACGGACAGCGAGGGGCGTGCGCCCAGGACATCACGGGCCACCGCGCGGACCTCGTCCGGGGTCACCGCCGATATCCGGGCCAGCATCTCGTCGACCGACATGTGCTCGCCCCAGCACAGTTCGCTCTTGCCGAGCCGGTGCATCAGCGCGCCGGTGTCCTCCAGGCCGAGGACGGTGGAGCCGCGCAGCTGGCCGACGGCGCGGCGGATCTCGTCGTCGGTCAGGCCCTCGGACGCCACCGTGTCCAGCTCGTCCCGGCAGATCTTGAGGACGTCGTGGACCTGGTTGGGGCGGCAGCCGGCGTAGACGCCGAACAGGCCGCAGTCGGCGAAGCCGGAGGTGAACGAGTAGACGCTGTACGCCAGGCCGCGCTTCTCGCGGACCTCCTGGAAGAGGCGGGAGCTCATCCCGCCGCCCAGGGCGGTGTTCAGCACGCCCATCGCCCAGCGCCGGTCGTCGGTGCGGGCCATCCCGGGGACGCCGAGCACGACATGGGCCTGCTCGGTCTTGCGGTTCAGCAGGTCGACCCGGCCGGCGGTGCGCAGGGCGCGGCTGCCGGTGCGCGGGGCGACCGGGACGGCGTCCTGCCGGTCCAGGGCGCCGGCCCGCTCGAAGGCCCGGCGGACCAGGCGGACGACCTTGGCGTGGTCGACGTTGCCGGCGGCGGTGACGACCAGGTGCGTGGGGTCGTAGTGCTTCTTGTAGAAGCGGCGGATCCGGGGCGCGGTGAGCGCGTTGACGGTGTCGACGGTGCCCAGGACGGGGCGGCCCAGCGGGGTGTCGCCCAGCATGGTCTGCGCGAACAGGTCGTGCACGCAGTCGCCCGGGTCGTCCTCGGTCATCGCGATCTCCTCGAGGATCACGCCGCGCTCGGCGTCCACGTCCTCGGTGTCGATCAGCGAGCCGGTGAGCATGTCGCAGACCACGTCGATGGCCAGCGGCAGGTCGGCGTCGAGCACCCGCGCGTAGTAGCAGGTGTACTCCTTCGCCGTGAAGGCGTTCATCTCGCCGCCGACCGCGTCGATGGCGGCGGAGATGTCGAGCGCGGAGCGCCGTTCGGTGCCCTTGAAGAGCAGGTGCTCCAGATAGTGGGTGGCGCCGTTCAGGGCCGGGGTCTCGTCGCGGGAGCCGACGTGCGCCCAGATCCCGAAGGTGACGGAGCGGACGGTGGGCAGCGTCTCGGTGACCACGCGCAGCCCGCCGGGGAGGGTGGTGCGGCGGACCGTGCCGGCGCCCGCGGCGCCCTGGAGAAGCGTTTGGGTACGGGCGACGGCCCGCCCCTCCGAGGAGGTGCGGGCCGTCGTCGTGAACGTACGGGACGTCACTTGGCGGAGTCGTCCTTCGTGGTGTCGGCTGCCGTGTCTTCTTCCTCGATGACCGGGATCAGCGAGAGCTTGCCGCGCTGGTCGATCTCGGCGATCTCGACCTGGACCTTGGCGCCCACGCCGAGCACGTCCTCGACGTTCTCCACGCGCTTGCCGCCGGCGAGCTTGCGGATCTGCGAGATGTGCAGCAGGCCGTCCTTGCCCGGGAGCAGGGAGACGAACGCGCCGAAGGTGGTCGTCTTGACGACCGTGCCGAGGTAGCGCTCGCCGACCTCCGGCATGGTCGGGTTGGCGATGCCGTTGATCGTGGCGCGGGCGGCCTCGGCGGCCGGGCCGTCGGCGGCACCGATGTAGATGGTGCCGTCGTCCTCGATCGTGATGTCGGCGCCGGTGTCCTCCTGGATCTGGTTGATCATCTTGCCCTTGGGGCCGATGACCTCGCCGATCTTGTCCACCGGGATCTTGACGGTGATGATCCGCGGGGCGTTCGGGGACATCTCGTCGGGGACGTCGATGGCCTCGTTCATCACGTCGAGGATGTGCAGGCGGGCGTCGCGGGCCTGCTTCAGCGCGGCGGCCAGGACCGAGGCGGGGATGCCGTCGAGCTTGGTGTCGAGCTGGAGGGCGGTGACGAACTCCTTGGTACCGGCGACCTTGAAGTCCATGTCGCCGAAGGCGTCCTCCGCACCGAGGATGTCGGTGAGGGTGACGTAGTGCGTCTCGCCGTCGATCTCCTGGGAGATCAGGCCCATGGCGATGCCGGCGACCGGGGCCTTGAGCGGCACACCGGCGTTCATCAGCGACATCGTGGAGGCGCAGACCGAGCCCATGGACGTCGAGCCGTTCGAGCCCAGCGCCTCGGAGACCTGGCGGATCGCGTAGGGGAACTCCTCGCGGGTGGGCAGCACCGGCACCAGCGCGCGCTCGGCGAGGGCGCCGTGGCCGATCTCGCGGCGCTTGGGGGAGCCGACGCGGCCGGTCTCACCGGTGGAGTACGGCGGGAAGTTGTAGTTGTGCATGTAGCGCTTGCGGGTCACCGGGGAGAGGGTGTCCAGCTGCTGCTCCATGCGGAGCATGTTGAGCGTGGTGACGCCCAGGATCTGGGTCTCGCCGCGCTCGAACAGCGCCGAGCCGTGGACCCGCGGGATCGCCTCGACCTCGGCGGCGAGCGTACGGATGTCCGTGACGCCGCGGCCGTCGATGCGCTTCTTCTCCTTGATGACGCGCTCGCGGACCAGGGTCTTGGTCAGCGAGCGGTACGCGGCGGAGATCTCCTTCTCGCGGCCCTCGAACTCCGGGAGCAGCTTCTCGGCGGCCAGCGCCTTGACGCGGTCCAGCTCGGCCTCGCGCTGCTGCTTGCCGGCGATGGTCAGCGCCTGGGCCAGCTCGTCCTTGACGGCCTTGGTGAGGGCCTCCAGGACGTCGTCCTGGTAGTCGAGGAAGACCGGGAACTCGCCGGTCGGCTTGGCGGCCTTGGCGGCGAGGTCCGACTGGGCCTTGCACAGGACCTTGATGAAGGGCTTGGCGGCCTCCAGGCCGGCCGCGACGACCTCCTCGGTCGGGGCCTCGGCACCGCCCTTGACCAGCTCGATGGTCTTCTCGGTGGCCTCGGCCTCGACCATCATGATCGCGACGTCGCCGTCGGGCAGTACCCGGCCGGCCACGACCATGTCGAAGACCGCGTCCTCCAGCTCGCTGTGGGTGGGGAACGCCACCCACTGGCCGTTGATCAGGGCGACGCGGGTGCCGCCGATCGGGCCGGAGAAGGGCAGGCCGGCCAGCTGCGTGGAGCAGGAGGCGGCGTTGATGGCGACCACGTCGTAGAGGTGGTCGGGGTTGAGCGCCATGACCGTCTCGACGATCTGGATCTCGTTGCGCAGGCCCTTCTTGAAGGACGGGCGCAGCGGGCGGTCGATCAGGCGGCAGGTGAGGATGGCGTCCTCGGAGGGGCGGCCCTCACGGCGGAAGAAGGAGCCGGGGATCTTGCCGGCTGCGTACATCCGCTCCTCGACGTCGACGGTCAGCGGGAAGAAGTCCAGCTGGTCCTTCGGCTGCTTGGAGGCGGTGGTGGCCGACAGCACCATGGTGTCGTCGTCCAGGTAGGCCACGGCGGAGCCGGCGGCCTGCTTGGCCAGGCGGCCCGTCTCGAAGCGGATGGTGCGGGTGCCGAAGGAACCGTTGTCGATCACGGCTTCGGCGTAGTGGGTCTCGTTCTCCACCAGGAATATCTCCTCGTCTGCGTCCGCTGCCCGTGTGGCAGGGGACCGTCTTCGGTGGAGCGCCGGTGCGGGCCGGTCTTCGATCGAAGCACCCGGGGTGCTGCCGCATGGTCGGGACCATGGGCCGTCCGGGGGCCACTACCGAGGACCGGCGGCCAAAGGGCGCTCTACCGCGTTCGCTTTTGCGATATGGCACCAGACTACAAAGCTTCCGTCCACCGCGCGGTGGTACGGGCGTCCGGTGCGTACGGCAAAGGGAGCGGTCCCCGGTGGGAACCGCTCCCTTTACGCCGTGTTACTTGGCGCCCGCCGCGCCGCGGCGGATGCCCAGCCGCTCCACCAGCTGGCGGAAGCGGGTGATGTCCTTCTTCGCCAGGTACTGCAGCAGGCGGCGGCGCTGGCCGACGAGCAGCAGCAGACCACGGCGGGAGTGGTGGTCGTGCTTGTGGGTCTTGAGGTGCTCGGTGAGGTCCGAGATGCGGCGGGAGAGCAGCGCGACCTGGACCTCGGGGGAACCGGTGTCACCCTCCTTGGTCGCGAACTCGGCCATGATCTGCTTCTTCGTTGCGGCGTCGAGCGACACGCGTACTCCTCGATGATTCCGGTCCATGAGCGCCCCTGGTCTGCTTCACAGGGAATCGTCGGATGACTCGAATGGACCGTCACACAGCGTACCAGCTGGAAAAGGCCCCCCGACCGGGTGGTCGGGGGGCCGCTCCGTCGCAGGTGCCGTACCGCTAGCTGCTGGTCAGGCCGCGCACGGTGCTGTAGACGTCGAGGACCGCCAGGCACAGCGGCACCAGGGACAGCAGGACCAGGCCGTCGAAGATGTCGAAGATCCGGCCCCAGAAGGGGGTGACGCCCTTCTTCGGAACGACCAGGCCGACGCCGACGAGGATGGCGGCGCCCACCGCGATGCTGGCCGAGAACCACACCGTGCGGACGTTCAGCGGACCGGCGTCCTGGAAGCGCTCCAGGGTGATGAAGATGTCCGTCGGCGGGTGCAGCGCGATGCCCAGGATGAGCAGCACGATGGTGAGGATGCCGGCCACGGTCAGGCAGGCGACCTGCGCGGTGTAGTCGAAGAGCCGGGCCCGCAGCATGATCGTGATGCCCGCGGCCATCGCCAGGACCTGGGCCCAGACGTTGTCGGAGAAGCCCAGGACGATACCGGCGGAGCCGACGACCAGGGCGGAGCAGCCGGCGACCAGGCCGAGCAGGAGCTCGTGGCCGCGCTTGGCCTGGTTGCCGATCTTCACGAAGTCCACCGACTCGGTCTCGGACGAACCGGACTCCAGGGCGCCCTTGGCGATCTGGTCGGGCGAGCGGTAGCCGATGGGCAGCCGGGCGAAGCGGGCGGAGAGGCCGGGCAGCCAGGCGACCATGGCGATGGAGACCACGGCGGTGACCGCGGCGACCTCGCGCGGCGCGGCGTCGGTGAGGATCGCGGCGAAGACCGCGAGGGTGCCGATCGCGGAGAGGAAGGCGGCCGCCACGAAGGGGGCGTCGCCGCGCGGCAGCAGCACCACCAGCAGCACCGAGGCGATCAGCACCGTCACACAGCCGACGAGCAGGTGCAGCCGGCCGGGGCCGGAGCCCGGGTCGACGGGGAAGATGCCGGAGCCGGCGATCAGCAGGTGCGGCAGCGACGCCAGGCCCAGGGCGATGGAGGAGGCGTGGTCGTCGTAGACCCGGGCGCGGACGCCGGCCAGGGAGACCAGGACGACGCCGACGACACCGGCGATGATGCCGGGCAGGCGGTGCATATCGCGGTCGACCGGGTTGGAGAACCACAGCGCGAACGCCATCATCACCAGCAGCAGCACGCCGGCGCTGAGGCCGACCACGCGCATCAGGTCGTCGCTCCAGCGGCTGCGGTTCTGCTTGACCGCGGAGGCGATGGCGTCCGAGACGTCGTCGAAGACCGGCAGCGGCAGCGACTCGGCGAACGGCTTGAGCAGCAGCAGGTCCCCGTCGAGGATCTGCTGCTGCGCGAGCGACTGGCCGGCGTCGAGGACCGTGCCGTCGCGGCGTACGAGGTGATAGCCGGTCGGGGCGCCCTCGGCCTGGGACTGCCCGGAGAGCCGCAGGATCTCCGGGTAGATATCGACGAGTGCCACGTCCTCCGGCAGCGCCACGTCGATCCGTGCGTCCGGCGCGGCGACCGTGACCCGGCAGAAGCCGGTGCCAGTGCTCGTGCTCACCTGGCGGTTCCCCCTATCCGTTGGGCGTTTTGTCGCGTCGCGCTCCCTATATATAGGGCCGTCCTCACCGGGCTGTGGCGCGCTCGCGGGGCGTCAGCGTACCGTCCGATCGGGGCCCTGCCCCACCCACCCCTTGACTTGACGCGTAACAGTAGGATCAACGCCTGCGTCGGGCCAAGGACTTGGCTCGGGGGACCGTCGAATCCAACGGGGGCGGTCCGAGACTGCGAGATGCATGAAGGACTGATGCCTCGGTGAGCGTTGTCATCGTCAAGCGCCCGCCCCGCGCGCTACCACCTGAAGTCCCCTCGGAGGAGGTGGTACTTGAGGCGCCTCCGGAGCTGCCCCGCGAGGGCGAGCCGGAGAATCTGCTGATGACCTTCATGCCCATGATGGGCATGGCGTCGTCCGCGGGGTTCCTGTTCATGGGGAACCAGCCGTTCATGAAGATCATGGGCGGTTTCATGGTGGCCTCCACACTGGCGATGGCGATCATGCAGATCGTCAAGGCCCGCCAGGGTCCGTCCGGACAGATGGTGCAGGAGCGCCAGGACTACCTCAAGTACCTTGCGCAGAAGCGGAAAGAGGTACGGCGCACCGCCCGCCGGCAGCGCGACGCGCAGCTGTTCATCCACCCCGACCCCAGCCAGCTGTGGTCGATCGTGGCCGAGGGCAAACGGGTCTGGGAACGCCGGGCGAACGACCCGGACTTCGCGCAGGTGCGCCTGGGGCTCGGCCCCCAGCAGCTGGCCACCCCGCTGCGGGCACCGGAGACCGCTCCGGTCGACGAGCTGGAGCCGCTGACCGCGCACGCGATGAAGGAATTCCTCGACAAGCACGGCCATCTGGAGAACCTCCCGCTGGCGGTGTCGCTGCGCGCCTTCTACCACCTGACGGTCTCCGGTGACCCGGACACCGTCTACGGCGCCTCGCGGGCCATCGTCGCCCAGCTGTGCACCCTGCACTCGCCCGAGGACCTGGTCGTGGCGGTCGTCGCCGCGCCGGGCGCGCAGGCGGAGTGGGAGTGGACGAAGTGGCTGCCGCAGGTGCAGGACAAGACCACCGACGGCGCCGGCACCCGCCGGCTGGTCGTCGGCGACCTCGGTGAGATCGAGGAACTGCTGGCGGACGAGCTGGAGGGGCGCGGGCGGTTCACCCCGCAGGGCCCGCCGGTGACCGACACCCCGCACGTGGTCATCGTGCTGGACGGCGGCGAGGTCCCGATGGACTCGGTGATCGCCGGGGCCGAGGGCCTCCAGGGCGTCACCATCCTGGAGATCGTGCCGGGCGACCTGGACGAGATCCGCGGCGGGCTGGCCGTGCAGGTGTGGCCGGGCAAGCTGGTGCTGGAGTCGGCGAGCGGCGCGGTCTACCACGGCGTGTGCGACACCCTCTCGATCGCCGAGGCGGAGGCGCTGGCCCGCCAGCTCGCGCCGCTGCGCGCCGGTTCGGGCGCGGACGGCGAGGAACCGCTTTTGTCCGCACTGGACTTCACCGATCTGCTCAACATCGGCGACGCCGGTTCGCTGGACGTCTCCAAGACCTGGCGGCCCCGGACGCTGTCCGAGCGGCTGCGGGTGCCGATCGGTGTCGACCGCGACGGCCAGCCGGTCATGCTGGACATCAAGGAAGCCTCGCAGCAGGGCATGGGCCCGCACGGCCTGTGTGTCGGTGCGACCGGTTCCGGTAAGTCCGAGGTGCTGCGCACCCTGGTGCTCGCGCTCGCGGTCACGCACTCCTCGGAGACCCTCAACTTCATCCTCGCCGACTTCAAGGGCGGCGCCACCTTCACGGGTATGGCGGACATGCCGCACGTCGCGGCGGTCATCACCAACCTCGGCGAGGACGTCACGCTGATCGACCGCATGCGCGACTCGATCACCGGTGAGCTGCAGCGCCGCCAGGAGCTGCTGCGCTCGGCGGGCAACTACGCCAACATCACCGACTACGAGAAGGCGCGGGCCGCCGGTGCTCCGCTGGACCCGCTGCCGTCGCTGGTGATGATCATCGACGAGTTCTCCGAGCTGCTCGCCGCCAAGCCCGACTTCATCGAGATGTTCATCCAGATCGGCCGGATCGGCCGGTCGATGGGTGTGCACATGCTGCTCGCCTCGCAGCGCCTGGAAGAGGGCAAGCTGCGCGGTCTGGACACCTTCCTCTCGTACCGCCTGGGTCTGCGGACGTTCTCCGCGGCCGAGTCGCGGACCGCGATCGGTGTGCCCGACGCCTACCACCTGCCCAACGTCCCCGGTTCCGGCATCCTGAAGTACGACACCGAGACGATGGTGCAGTTCAAGGCCGCGTACGTCTCCGGCACCTACCGCGGTCCGGGCGGCGGCGGCCGCGGCGGCAGCGGCGGCGGCCGGAGCACCCGCCTCCCGGTGCCCTTCACGGCCGCCCCGGTCATCGAGCAGATCATCGAGGACCCGACGCCGCTCGAGCCGGACGCGCCGGAGATCGACGACGCGCTGGCCGACACCGTCCTGGACGTGATGGTCCAGCGGATGCAGGGCCAGGGCCCGCCGGCGCACCAGGTGTGGCTGCCGCCGCTGGAGGAGCCGCCCACGGTCAACCAGCTGCTGCCGGCCCTGGCGGTCACCCCCGAGCGGGGCGTGCACGCGCCGGAGTACACCGCGCTGGGCAAGCTCGTGGTGCCGGTCGCGCTGGTGGACAAGCCGTTCGAGCAGCGGCGCGACGTGATGTACCTCGACTTCTCCGCCGGTGCCGGCCACGGTCTGGTCGTCGGTGGTCCGCAGTCCGGCAAGTCGACGCTGATGCGGTCGATGATGGCGGCGTTCGCGCTCACCCACACCCCGTCCGAAGTGCAGTTCTACTGCCTGGACTTCGGTGGCGGCGGCATGCTGACCATGGAGGGCCTGCCGCACGTCGGCGGCGTCGCCTCGCGTCTGGACGCGGAGAAGGTCCGCCGTACGGTCGCCGAGGTCGTCGGCATCCTCAACCAGCGCGAGGAGTTCTTCCGCTCCAACAACATCGACTCGATCTCGACGTACCGCCAGCGGCGGGCGGCGGGCGCCTTCCCCGACGAGAAGTGGGGCGACGTCTTCCTGATCATCGATGGCTGGGGCACGTTCAAGACCGACTACGAGCAGCTGGACCCGGTGATCCTGGACATCGCCGCCCGGGGTCTCGGTTTCGGTGTCCACCTGGTCGTCGGCGCGTCCCGCTACACCGAGGTCCGGCCCGCCCTGCGCGACCAGCTCCTCAACCGCGTCGAGCTGCGCCTGGGCGACCCGATGGAGTCGGAGTTCGACCGCAAGCGCGCGGAGAACGTCCCGATGGGCAAGCCGGGCCGCGGTCTGTCGCCGGAGAAGCTCGACTTCCTCGCGGCGCTGCCGCGCCTGGACGGGATGAGCGACCCGGAGACGATCAGCGACGGCATCGCCAACCTCGTCCAGACGGTCAGCGAGCACTGGCAGGGCGAGCCCGCCCCCAAGGTGCGGATGCTGCCGACGATGCTGCACGCCTCGGATCTGCCGCGCGGCGGGGACTACCCCGAGCACGGCATCGCGATCGGTGTCGACGAGACCACGCTGTCCCCGGCGTTCATCGACTTCGAGACCGACCCGCTGCTGGTCATCTACGGCGAGAGCGAGTCCGGCAAGTCGTCGCTGCTGCGCCTGCTGGCCAAGCAGATCGCCGAGCGGTACCCGTCCGACAAGGCGCTGATGGTGGTCTCCGACTACCGGCGCGCGCTGCTCGGCGAGATCCCCGAGTCGCATATGTACAAGTACTGCGCCGCGGGGCCGCAGCTGCAGGAGGTCATCAGCGGGCTGGCCGGTTCGCTGGGCCGGCGTATGCCGGGTCCGGACGTCACGCCGGAGCAGCTGCGCAACCGCAGCTGGTACGACCTGCCGGACGCGTTCGTGATCGTCGACGACTACGACCTGGTGGCGACCAGCAGCGGCAACCCGCTCCAGCCGCTGCTGGAGTACCTGCCGTTCGCCCGTGACCTGGGTCTGCGCCTGATCCTGGCGCGCAGCTCCTCGGGTGCCGGCCGGTCCTCGTTCGAGCCGGTGATGCAGCGCGCCAAGGAGCTCGGCGCGCAGGGCCTGATCCTGTCGGCCGACCCGGCCGAGGGTCCGCTGATGGGCAACGTCAAGGGCCAGCAGCTGACGCCCGGACGGGCCACGTTCATCACGCGCAAGCGCGGTGCGCAGCTCGTCCAGACGGGCTTCCTGCCGTTCGGCGGCGGGCAGTAGCCGCAGCGCGGGCGGAAAGACGGCGGTGGGGCGTCCCTCGGGGAGGGGCGCCCCACCGGCGTTGTGGGATGCGGGAGTTGGCGTTCCGGGTGTCAGCCGAAGGCGCCGTGCTGGGTGACGTCGGGAGCGGGCTGGCCGGGGGTGTCGGGCTTGGGGTCGGACGTGGCGTCGGCCTTCGGTGCGGGCTTCTCCGCCGGCTTCCCGGAGTCGGGGGCGTCCCCGGCCGGTTTCTGTCCGGACGCCGCCTTCTCTCCGGACGCCGCCTTCGCCTCCCGTTCGTCCGCCGCGCGCTGTGCCTCGGCCGGGTTCGTCCGGACGCCCTTGGCGAGGCCGGTGCCGCCGGGCGTCGCGGCCGCGCCGTCCCGGGGCCCGAACGGGTCCGGCCCGTGGGCGGCGGTGGAGCCCTCCCACTGGTGCCGCAGCTGCGGGACCTGGCTCTGGCCGCCCCCGCCGCCGCCCTTGCCCCGCCGGCCGAACGAGCCGCCGAGGGCGTTGGCGAGCTGGCCCAGCGCCATGAAGCCGTAGGCCATCTCCGGGCCGGACGAGGACTGCTGCGCCACCTGCGGGGCGTTCGCGGAGGCGGCGTCGTGGTCGCCCCCGCCGCTGCCGCCAGGGTGGGACGCGGCGGCCGCGTTGTCCAGGTCGGCGGCGGCCAGTTCGAAGGCCGGCAGGGACTCGTCCACCGTCCGCTTCAGCTGGTGCCACTCGGCGGCGAACGCCTCGCCCGCCGGGCCGTGCCAGTCGGCCGCGGCGGCCGTACCGACGTGCCGGTCCAGATCGCGGACCAGCCCGTCCAGGTGCCGGCCCATGTCCCGCCAGCCGGCCGCCGCCTCGTGCAGCGCGTGGGGATTGCGCCGGGGTTCGGTCACTTGACGCTCCGCATCATCTCGGCGAGCTCGTCCTCGGCCGCCTGGGTGTTGGCCACGGTCTCCTTGATGCCGCCGCCGACCTCGGCGAGCCGCTGCTGGAGCTGGGAGAGCGCGCGCTCGGCCTCCTCGAACAGCTCGCGGTACGGCCGGGCCGCCTCGTCGCTGCCGAAACCGTCCCTGAGCGCTTCGGCGTCCGCGCGCCGTCTGAATGCGCTCAGCTGCCGGCTCAGTTCTTCCGCTCGTATCTCGAAGGTCGTACCGAGCTTGTGCAGCGCCTCGGTACTGAGCCGGACTTCATCGGACATCATTTCTCCCCGAATTGAATGACAGCGACCTGCTGTACATCGTCTTCAGGTCTAGCACACCCGCAATAGGCCCGAAGCCCTTCACGAAGCGGCTTCCGCCCGGAGCGGCGAAGGGACGCGGAGCAATATGCGGCAATACCGACAACCCGCCTTGACGACCCGTTCGCATCCGTCATTAGACTCAGGACGCCGGTGCAGCACGCGCGGTTGCTGTGCCACCACGTACAAGGGGGCAGACATGAGCGATGAGCGGCAGATCCAGGACGAGGACCTGATGGACGTCGCCCAGGATCACGAGCAGGCCCACCGCCTGCGCAAGGCACTGAAGGTGCTCGCGGAGAACCCCAATGTGGGCGGCAAGCTCCAGGAGATGGCCAAGGAAGTGCTCTCCGGCCGGATGGGCATGAAGGAGGCCATCGAGACGCCCGGCTACCTCGACGCCCTGGGCGACCGGATCAGCCAGATCCGGCGGGCGGCCGAGGACCAGACGATGGCCGAGCGCGAGGAGTCCCGCGCGAAGTTCGCCGAGTGGCAGAAGAAGCAGGAGGAAGAGGAGGACCGCGAGCGCGCCGAGCGCGACGGCCCGAGCCTCAACCTCGTCACCGGCCCGCGCCGGGGCGGTGGGCGCGGCCACCGCTGAGCCGCCGGCGGACGCCGTTCCGCCCCGCGGGCGCACGCCGTCCGCCGCTGCGACCGATCGATCCGCTCTTCCGGGCCCGTACGCCGGCCGGGGAGGGCGGATCGTCGCGTTTCCGGGGCGGATTGGCCATTACTGATCTTTCGGCGGCCCGCCGCCGGTCGGCATCCTGTGAAGAATCCGGAGAAAGTGCGGGGAAGTCCCGGGAAGCACGGGGAGCCCGGGGGAATTCCGGGAGTCCCGGCCCGCACGGTGATGACGAAATCCGGGGATTCACCCGCTAAAGCGGATACACCCGGTGTTGCGGGTGAAGCACAGGAAATCCGTTGAAGCGGGTGCAAGGGGCGCGTGGAGCGCGTACGTCCCGCAATGCGTACGCCCCGGAGCGGTCCCCGGGGCCGGGAACGCCGTCCGCGCCGGTCGCCGTGTGTGCCAGTTCCGGAACAGCCGCCCCTCGGCCGTCCCGTCCGCCCGGACCGGAACATAGGATCTACCGGGTACAGGCACGGATCCACGGAAGTGGAGGGCGGGAATGATGTGGGGGACGACGAAGTCATGAGCGCCTCGGACGAAGCAGCCGGCACGGCGCCCGGATACGCGCCGCATCCGTATATCGGCGGCCGCACCGCCGTCCTCAGCGCACTCGCCGCCTGGCGCATGCGGTGGCCGGGCGCGCCGCGCGTCATCGTGCTCACCGGCGACCCCGGCAGCGGCCGTTCGCGGCTGGTCGCGGGCTTCCTGATGCTGTGCGACCCGGAGTACCGCAAGCGCCTGCCGCTGGACGACCTGGACCCGGCGACGGTCCCGCCGGACCTCCCGGCCCCCGCCGTCCCCGACCCCCGGGGCCGGACGGCCGCGCAGGTGCTGTGGTTGCTCGCCGACCACCTCGGGCTGGCCGCCGCCCGCGCCGCGGACGTCTTCCCCGCGCTCGCCGCGCTCGACGAGCCGGTGGCGGTCGTCGTCCCGGACGTGGACCAGGCCGGCCCGGTGCGCGCCGCGAACGAACCGGCGCGCCTGGTCCGGGAGGTGCTGGCCCCGCTCGCCGCGACCCCGACCGTCCACCTGCTCGCCGAGGTCCCCCGGGAACTCGCCGGCGAGCTGGCCGGTGCGCTGCCGCGCGGCCAGGTGCAGGTGATCGACCTCGACGCGCCCGAGTGGGCCGACCCGGAGGGCCTGGTCCTCCAGGCCGAGACGGCGCTCACCCCGGAGGCGGGCGCCCCCGACCTGCCGTTCACCACCGACCCGGCCGCCCGCCGGGCGCTCGCCGAGGCGCTGGCCCGGCGCGCGGACGGCAGCCGGCTCACCGTCCGCCTGGCCGTCCAGTCCCTGTTCACCCGCCCCGAGGGCTTCGACCCGGAGGACGAGGGCCACCTGCCCGCCACGGTGGGCGAGGTGCTCGATCTGCACGCCCGCCGCCTGGGCGCGGACCCGCTGATTCTGCGTCAGATGCTCGCGCCGCTGGCGTTCGCGGAGGGCGACGGCCTTCCCGTCCAGCTCTGGCGCCCGCTGGCCGACGCGGTCGCGGGCCGGGACATGAGCCAGGTGCTGGCCGAGGGGATGCTGCTCGCGGCGCCGTTCATCGAGCCGGTGGAGACCGGGGGCGAGGAGGACCCGGCCGGGGACGTTTCCGGGGACGGGGACGGGGCGCGCCCCCAGGCCGCCCGCACCCTCATCCGCCTGGCGCACCCGGCTCTCGCCGCCGAGATCCGCGCCGCCGTGCCGGACGCCCGCGGCGTCCAGACCCGGATCGCCATGGCGCTGCTGGAGGCGGTCCCCCAGCAGGACTGGTCGCGGGCCGACCCGTACGTCCGCGACCACCTCGCCGGGCACACCCTGGACGCCGGGCTGCTCCCCCAACTCCTCACCGACCCGGGCCTGTTCATCCACGCCGACCCGGTCGCGCTGCGCACCGCCGTCGAGGCCGTACCGCTGGACCAGCTGGGCGCGCCGGCCCGGACGTATCTGCGCACCGCGCCCCTGTTCACCCGCACCGAGGCGCCGGCCGAGGTCCGGGCCGCGCTGCTGGAGAGCGCGTTCGTGGAGGACGGTCTGCCGCCGTACGCGGAGGCGGTGCACGGGCTGGGCCTGGCGCTGCCGTGGCGCACCCTGTGGAGCCTGCCGCTGCCGGGCGTCCTGTCGGTGACGACCGGCCTCGTCCCGGCGCCGGACGCCGCGGACCCGGCCGCTCCGGCGGACCCCGGGGCCCAGGCCGCCCCGCCGCCGTCCGGTGGCGCCGCCCGCCCGGTCGCCGCCCTGGTCGTCCCGGCCGGGACCCCGGGCTCCCGCCCCCTCCCGCCCCCGGAGACGGCCCCGGCACCGGAGTCCGCACCGGCGGACGAGGGGACGGAGCCGCAGGCCGGGACGGCCCCGCAGCCCGCCGCCCTCCTCCTCCACGACCTGCTCCGCCCCGGGTACGTCGACGCCGACCCCGCGCGGGTGCGGCGCCCGTCCGAGGAGGAGCGGGCGGCGTCCCCGTACGCGTTCAGCCGGGGCGCCGACTACCTGCGGGTGTGGGCCCGGGAGAGCGGCGAGGTGGTGACCGCGCTGGTCTCCGACTCCCCGTTCCGCGACGCGGACCTCTCCCCGGAGGGCGTCCTGCTCACCGCCACCGAACGCGGGGTGACGGCCCGTCAGATCCTGGCGCCGGCACCGGCCCCCGCGGCGGCCCGGCCCCCGGCCGGCGAGGCGACCGCCCCCGCGGCCGCCGGCATCCCCGCCCAGTCCACCGGCCCCGCGCCCACCACCGCCGTCCCGGCGCCCCCCGCCGACGCCGCCCACGGCCCCGAAGGAGACCGCTCGTGAACACCCAGGCGCAGGCAGACCCCGCCGCCCAGCCGCCGGTCACCGGACCCGGCAACACCGCCGTGGCGACCTACCAGGACCCGTCCACCGGCGAGGACACCAGCCTCGCCAAGGTCTCCCGCCCCGGCCTGCCGCCCGCCGAGTACCAGCTCCACGACGCGCTGCGGCAGCTCGGCGTGGACGGCGCCGCGGTGCGCGCGGTCCACACCGACCTGCGGCCGGCGATGCTGCCCGGCGGCTATACGGGCGACTTCGTGCTGCGCGCGTTCCCCAACGCCGCGTTCTCCTGCACCGCGGAGTACGGCATGCGCCCCGAGGAGCGCGCCGCGGGCATCGCCGGACTGCTGCGGCACATCGAGACCATGCACCGGCTCGCGGGCCGCCAGGCGCCGCCGCAGCCGTACCGCGCGCCCGTTCCGCAGGCCGTGGCGCCCGCGCCGCCGCTGTCCGGCGCGGAGCTCGGCGCGCACCTCGCCGAGGTCTTCGGGCCCGACGCGGTGCGCCGCGCCGACCCCGGGGCGCTCGCCGCGACCCCGCTCCCGGAGGACACCAAGGCCACCCTGGCCGAGGCCGGGCTCCCCGCCCGCGTCCCGTACTTCTTCACCGCCGACGACGCCGCCAACCCCCCGGCCGGCGGCCTGTACACCGACGTCGGCACCCACCTCCGGGAAGCCGGGACGGACGCCCAGCCGCAGATCCTGGACATCCTCACCGGCTACGTCCGCCTGGGCACCGACGGCCTGTACACCGTCGCCGTGCAGTGCACCGCCCCGGAGGACGACCCGAGCCAGCTCGGCACCCTCTGGGCCGTCCAGCCCGGCACCGGCGGCGCCCGCTTCGTCAACCGCTCGCTGGCCGCCTACCTCCGCTCCCTGGCCCTCCTGACCACCACCCGCCAGGGCCTGGCCACCCAGGACCCCTACGCGGCCGGCGCCACCCTCGCCGCCTTCCAGGAGCACCTCGTCGCCCTGGACCCCTGGTCCCTCGACAACCCCGACAACTGGTGGTCCCTCGTCCTGGAACAGATGTGGCAGGGGCTCTTCTGAGCCCACGGGTCGCGCGCCGGGACGACCGGCCGCCCCGCCCGCAACGCCGGAGAGGCGCCGGCCACAGCGCCGACGCCTCTCCGTTCCGTTTCCGTCCCGTCCCGTCCCGTCCCGTCCCGTTCCGTTCCGTTCCGCGACAGCGTTCCTAATCCCCTTGTCGCATCCGCTCGGTGAACATTTTCGCCAGCTTGATCAGCGTCGGGTCGGCGGTGCCCTGCGCCGTGCTCCCGCGGTACTCGACCGTGCCGATGAACTGGCCCTGGTGTATCACCAGCTTCTGGTCGTCCCGGGTCCAGTCCTTGTTGCCCGCGAACGCCACGCTCTCGGAGCCGAGCGTCTCGGCGTTCAGCACCTGGTACTTGGTCGAGCTGTTCCGTACGTACGGACCCCACAGCCGGAAGGCTTTCCTGGCCGCGGTGTCGCTGCGGTACACGACCACGTGGAACCGCGCGGTCCTGCTCTTGTCGCTGCTCCGGTACCCGGCGTCACCGGCGGCCACGGCGTCCTTGCACCAGCCCCCGGGGGTGTCCGAGAAGTAGCTGCACTTCTTGGCGGCCAGCGGGCGGCTGGACGGCTTGTCGGCCACGGTCCGGAGCTCGGCCGGCAGGCTCTCGCCCGGCGGCAGGACCTTCTTGGCCACGTCGGCACCCCCGAGCTTCGTCCCCGTCCCGCACCCCGCCAGCGCGAACGACATGGCAAGCACGGCTATGCCGACACCTTGCGCCTTCCGGCGCGCTCCGAACCGCACGGCAACTCCTCGGGTCTGGAAACAGGGGCCCCATTCCTATCAGGGGAGGACGACGCGCCCGCGGCCGCCCGTGGTTCCGCCTCACGCCGTCCGGCAAGGACGACCGCACGGCGCGGGCCCGGTCCTCAGGGCAGCAGCAGCCAGTCGGCGGCGATCGCGGCCGCGAGGCCCACGCCCAGCAGCCAGGTCCCCAGCCGGGTGCGCCCGTTCCGGGCCAGTTCGATGACGATGCCGCAGAGGACGAGCGCGGCGCCGTACACCCCGACCACCAGCACCGAGTGGCGCGAGGCGAGGCGGATCACCAGCACGACCGCCACCGCGGCCATCAGCACGGACGCCAGCACGACCCGTACGCGACGGGCCTGACGCGGCGTCAGGCCGGTACGGCCCTCCCGTACCGGGTCCTCCGCCTCGTCGCCAGTCCCCTCCCCCTCGCCCTCCGGGCCGTCCCCTTCGTCCTCCGGGCCTTCCCCCTCGCCCTCCGGGCCTTCGCCCTCGTCCCCGGGAACGGGCTCGCCGGGCCGCTCGTCCCCGGGTTCTTTCCGCGCTGCACTCCCCGCTGCGTCCATGAGCGGAAATGCTACGGGAGCCCGTGATCACGCCGTCCGCCCGCCCGGTCCGGCAGGTCCGGCAGGTCCGGCAGGTCCGGCAGGTCCGGCAGGTCCTGCGGGCCGAACGCGCCGGGACTCGCCGAGGTCGCCGAGACCGGTCGTCCGGGCCGCCGCCCCGCCGTCCGCGCCGGCGTCGATTTCCCCCGCCTCAACTCCCCCGAAAGCGGCCGGATTTTTGGCGCCGAACGCCGTTGACGCCACCCTCCTCCATCCCGGACCGTGGATTACCGGAATCACCCACCCCGTCCGCGCCGGCCTCCACACCGCCTTCGCCATATGTACCCCATTTCCGCACCTCCTCCGATTCCGCGAAGCGAACAAAGGCCACCAAGAGCCCGACCCGCCCAAAACCCCAGAATTCCGATATCCGTTGAGGCGCCCGCGGTCCCTCCTCCCCTACCCGGCTCTCGCCTTGACACGTCTACACTCGGACCGCCTAACCTGTAACCGGTCAGGCGTGACGCACACGATCACGGACACACCGTGAATACTGTGAATACGGGGGCGATGATGGCCGGCAAGGAATTCGACGTCGATCCGGACGTCCTGAAGACGCAGGGCGACGCCTTCGTCCACATCGGCAGCGACTTCAGCAAGGCGTCCAAGAAGCTCCAGGACGACCTCGAAGGGCTCGGCAGCCCGTGGGAGAACTGCGACTTCGGCGACGCCTTCGAGACGATCTACACCCCGATCAGGGACGGCATGTTCACGTCGATGGACTCCCTCGGCGAACGCCTCCAGGGCATCGGCGACAAGCTCCAGGGAATGGCGCGGACGTACTCCGAATCGGACGAGCAGGGCATCCACGTCATCAGCGCGGTCGGCCGCCCGCAGCTCTGACGCCGGCGGCTGCCGCGTCGTGCGGCGGCCGGACGCGGCGGCTCCGGAGGCCGGCGTGATCGCCCCGCCCCCGCCGCCCCGCGCTGTCCTCTCCTTCCCTTCCCCGCCTCTCCATCCACTCCGCATTCGGTCATACCCGCACGGGGGCGAACACTGTGTCATTGCAGCTGCCAGGTGAGCTTGTCTGGATCCTGAACCTACTGGGCTACGACTGGCCCGACGCCGACGAGGACAAGCTCCACGAATGTGCCACGGCCTGGCGCAATTTCGCGCAGTCGGTCGAACAGACCCAGTCCCAGGGCACATCGGCGGCCAATCAGGTGCTCTCCGCCAACTCCGGCGAGGCCATTGACGGCTTTTCCCATGAATGGGGCGAGTTCAACGGCTCCGGGGGCAGCGGCGACAACTACCTCCGCGACGCGGCCGCGGCGGCCGAGGTCATCGCCGTCGCCTTCGACGCGGCGGCCATCGCGGTGCTCGCCGGAAAAATCGCGGTCATCGCGCAACTCGTCATCCTGGCCGCGGAAATCATCGCGGCCCAGGCCGCCGCCCCGTTCACCTTCGGCCTCTCGGAAATCGGTGCGGCCGGCGCCACCCAGGCGACCCGTGTCATCGTCCGCCAGATCCTCGCCAAAATCAGGCAAGAGGTCATGCAGGCGGCCACCAAGGCCATGGAGCACGCCACCATGGACGCCATCAAGAAGCTGGCGAAGAAGGCGGTCTCCAAGGAAGCCCGCCAACTGGCAATGGACTACGCCAAGAAGACGGTCAAGGACACGATCAAGGACACCGTCAAGGAGAAGGTCGTCGACGCGGCCAAGGAGAAGGCCACCGAAGCCGGCACGGAGATGGCCCAGAACATCGTCGAGCAGGGCATCGAAACTCACTTCGGCGAACGCGACGGCATCAAGCTCAGCGAAACCGCGGACATCGGCAAGGAAAAGGCCGGCGAATACGTCGACGGGCTCAAAGAGGGCGCCGACGATCTCACCAACCCCAAGACGTATATCGACCACGCCCGGGAAGACCTCACGAACCGGGGGCTGGACCAGGCCCAGAAGCACGTCGACCAGCGCACGGGCGGCGCGGCCACCCGCCACCAGGGCGTCACCGACGGCGCCAAGGACACCGTCCGGGAGCAGGTCCGCTCGGTCTTCGGCTGAGCCCGGGCTTCTCCCCACACCCCGCCCGGTCGGCTCTCCACCGGGACAAGCGGGCGGCACCGGACCCCCGGTGCCGCCCGCTCCGGCTCATCCGGAGCCGCCCGTCCTCACCTCGCGCCGGCCCGCTATCAGGACCGCGGCGACCGGCTGCCGGAGGGGCCGCCTCCACTCCCCGGCGCCTCGTCCGGGTCGTACTGCCGGACGGCCTGGCGCTGCTGCGGCGACATCGCCCGCCACTGCTCCCGGAGCGGGGCCAGCCCCTCGCTCAGCGCACGGTGCCCCGCGGGATCGTCCAGGACGTCCTTGAGCTGGACCCGCCCGCTGAGCATCTTCTTCGCCAGATCCCGCAACGCGGCGGGAGCGTTCGGATTGTCGCGTACCGCCCGCAGCGTCGTGGTGCGGTGCTCGTTCTGCTCCTCGGTGAGGTCCTTCTCCTCGATGGGATAGTCGCGCTCACCGAGAGCGTCGGTAGGGGAATTGCTGTCGCGCATCGTGGGGATTCCTCTCAGCCGAAGGTGGAACGGGCGCGGTTCTCCTCGGCCCTGCCGGAGTCGGTGGTGGGAGGCGGGGGCGGGGCCGGACGCGGATGCGCCGGACGCTCGTCACCCGAACTCCCCGACGCCGCATGATTGTTGCCCGAGCCGGATCCCGAGCCGCCGGACCCCGGCGCCTCTTCCCCGGCGGGCTCCTTCTCCTTCGTACCGGTCTCGTAGACGGTCTTGATCCCGCCGATCTGCTCCAGTCCCCCGTCCGCTATCTGCTTGGCGCCACCCGAGAAATCCCCTTCCGCGATTTTCCCGACGCCCTGGGCCTGGTGGTACATGCCCATCGCGACCTTGCCGGCGCCGTCGGCCTGGAAGCCGTACTCACCGTTCTCGCCCTTGGTGATCGTGCCGGCGACCGGTTTGAGGGCGGGATTGACCGCCGCCACTCCCAGATCGGTCCAGTTGACGCCGTCCTGCTTGCCCTGGTAAATGGCCTTGCCCTGATTGAAGACTTCCTTGCCGACCGATGTGGCCGTCTCCTTGCCGAGGTTCATGAGCAGTTCCTTGACGGACACCACTTCCCGCTTGGCCAGGGACTCGGTGACCTTCGCGGTGATTTTCTCCGCGGCTTCCGTCAGGGCCCGCTTGACGAGCGCCCGGACCATCACGATGCGGCCGGCCAGGGCCGCTTCGGAGGCGCCGAAGGTGACCGGGGCCGACGCCTGCGCGATGGCGAATTCAATGGCCAGGTCGATGAGCTGGACGATGACGTAGATCTTCAGCGCTACGACGATGATCGCGCAGGTCTCCAGCAGCGCGGCCAGGATCTCGGCGGCGCCGGCCAGCGCTTCCAGATAGCCGAATGCGAGGAGACCGTCTTTGGTGAAGCGGTCCCACGCCTTGGTGAAGCCGTCGATCGCGTCACCGGAGTTCGCACCGCGCACCGTATTGGCGGCGGTATCCCCCTCGTTCTGGGTCTGCTGGACGGTCTGCGCGAAGTTGCGCCAGGCCGTCGCCGCCTCCAGCATCTTGTCTTCGTCGAGATTGGGCCATTCAAACCCCAGCAGGTCCAGGACCCAGTCGACTTCTGCCGGCAGCATGATGGACACGATGTACTCCCCCTGAAAAAGCACCTGTTGATGGGCGAACCGGCGCGGCCGCAGCCGCTGCCGCGAGAAGGGACTAGGCCCGGCCCTGCCCCTCGGACGCGGCCTGGGAGAGCACGGTGACCTGCTCCAGCTCCGCCGCCTCGTAGTCCTTGGCGATGGTGTTGAGCTTCGTACCGATATCACCGAGCGCGTCCTGAAGGTGAGGAAGCGCCATCATGATGACCTTGCTCACCGGCTTGTACCCTTTGAGGAGCTGTTCGACGATTTTCACGCTGTCGTCGCCCCAGCCCTCTTCGCACTCGGTGACGGTGCTCTTGAACTTCTCCGCGGCGCCACCAAAATTGTGCGCAATGTCCGAGAAGTTCTTCCCCTGCTCTCGCAGCACATGCGGGTCGATCTCGTACCCAGAACCTGCCACGGTGCGCCCCCCCTTGTTTCTCGCTCCATATCCCTACACTGCGCCAATAAGCGTACCGTAGCCCCTAATTGCCGTCGGTAATCAAAAACCCAAACCCACCGCGGCCGCCGGACAACCTCTCCCCAGGCAACTTCCCTTCAGCCACAGCCCCGGGGCCTCTGCCAGCCCCCCCCCCGGCCGATTCACTCCCCACCAACCAACCGAAGTGACACACCGACTGACGCCCGGCCCCGCACCGTGCAAGGATCCCTGCCATGTCAGGCCAAGACTTCCCACCCCAACCAAACCCGCAGTACGGCCCGTACCCACCCCAGCCCTACCAGCAGCAGCCGCCAAACCCGTATCAGCAGCCCCAGCCACCCCAGCAACCGTACGGATACCAGCCGACCTACCAGCAGCCGCCATCTCAACAACCACCCGCCCAGTACCCACAGCACCAGAACCAGTACCAGAACCAGTACGAGTACCAGTACCAACCAACTCCGCCCCCGGCACCGGCACCGACCCCAAACATCCCCGAAGCCGTCAGCGAATTCCGCCGCTTCTGGACGAGCACGATCGACGTGATACTGGCCGCGGCCGTCGGCTTCCTCGGTTTCCGGCTCACCGGCAACCCCCGACAGGGCGTCATCACGGGGCTGTGCGTGGCCGTGGCGTTCTCCTTCGTCAACCACGTCCTCCTGACCCGCATCGTCGGCGCCAGCCTCGGCAAGCTCATCACCCGCACGCGCGTCGTCCTTTCGAGCACCGGCGACCGCCCCCGCCTGCCCCGGCTCTTCCGCCGCTGGCTGGCCGGCTACCTCTTCATCGCCTACGCGTACGTCTCGGACTGGTTCCGCCGCATCAACCGCCCCGAGCGGTCGGACCTCCGTATGCCGGACCCGCCCAAGAACTTCTGCGGCATCCGCTTGGTCCGCCGCGACGACCTGAGGCCATCCGGTTGACCCAGCCCCGGCGGCGCCCTGCCCACACACCCCCCTCACCGCAACTCCTCGTGGAGGGGTACGAGAGACAAGAACAACAAGGTCAGGCTTTTCCCGATCGTCGAGCCACAAAAGTCATAAAGACCGTAACGCTCTTACGTATGAGCTCCTTGAAAGGCTGAACGGCGCCTAGTTATCCCTGAACGACTCCGCCGAGCAGCTGATGGCAGAACATAAAAAGAGGGCTGGGCCTGCAGCAGGAAAGCTGCGGGCCCAGCCCTTACATCATTGCGTCCTCGTCAGCCGCTACCGACCGGGCGGCTGCGTGGGCGGCGCCGGCGGATACGCCCCGGGCGCACCCGGCTGCTGCTGATACGGCCCCTGCGGATTCGGCACGAACCCCCCGGGCCCACCAGGCCCGCCCGGCCCACCGAAACCACCGGGCGGCGGCCCGTTCCGCCGGTTCTTCTTCTTGGCCACCAGGACGATGACCACGATGACGGCCAGAAGAAGAACTCCGACGACGGCAATGAGAATGATGAACGGAGCGCTCAGTCCCTTTTGGCTGGTGATCTTTGGGCCTGCCGCGTTGTTACCGGCCGCGCTCGACGGGTCGGACGACGCACCACCCTTCAGCGCCGGAAACGGCCCGTCCTTGGGGCCGGCCGGGACATCCTTGGTCAGGGCGCTGTAGGGCTTGATGAAGCCGTAGCCGTAGTGCGGATCCGGAAGCTGCAGATTGGGCTTGCCTTCCGGGACGCCAGCCGTCTTGATCATACGGTTTGCGATCTGACCGGCAGTCAGGTCCGGGAACTTGGAGCGAAGGAGAGCCGCAGTGGCAGAGACGTAGGCGGTGGCGTCGGAAGTACCGTTGGCCAAGCGGTACTTTCCGTTGACGTCCACCACAGAGCTAGCGGATCTGATGTGCACGCCCGGTGCAATCAGCTTCACATGCGACCCGTAGTTGGACTTATCCCAGACATAACCATGGTCGTCCACGGCGCCGACCGCTAGAACTCCTGGAGCGGCCGCTGGGACACGCGGCGTACTAACCCCATCATTCCCTGTGCCAGCAACGAGAAGAACATCATGCTTACGCGCATAGTCGATAGCTTGCTTTTCGCTGGGCGCCAGTTCCAAACCGCCATTAACGAATGACATGTTCACAACCTTCGCTCCCTGGTCGACCGCGTATTTCAGGGCAGCGCCGAAATCTCCATCACCTGACTTAGAGATCCCATCATTCGCAGCAGGAATAGCGACAGGCAAAATTTTTGCATCTGGCGCGAGCCCTTTGACGCCTTCGGCTCCACCAGGGCCATGCCCATGAGCAGCAATTATCGACGCCATCGCAGTACCGTGGTCTGCGTCATTTCCTGTCCCGTGATCCGCAGGACCAGTACCTGTGATGAAGTCTTTGCCAGGCAAGACATTGCCAGCAAGGTCGGGATGGCTACCATCCACCGGAGTATCGAGAACTGCGACAGTGACGCCTTTTCCTGTTGAAATCTTCCAAATCGACTCAGCGTCGAATTTTTTCAGAGGCCACTGATCGTTTCTCATCTGGTCAGCCGAAGCAACCGGCGCGGTGCCGAAGAGCAGTGCCCCCGCCACTACCGCGCCGCCCACCGCACGCAGCGTCCGCGTGAAGCTCATGCCATTACACCTTCCTCACAGAACTGGGGCCCGCAGCCCGAGAGCTGCGGGCCCCAAGCGTGTCTGCCGATTGCTTGTCCGGCCGGTCCTACTCGATGACCCGGGGAGCCACATTACGCTCCGGAGTCCAGGTCTCCTCGTCTTCCACGAGGTAGTCGGGACGGTTTCCGTTCTGTCCCTTGCCCTCGCCCTTGCCTCCGTGGGCCCCGTGGGCGCCGCCCATCATGCCCGCCGGGCGGCGA
The DNA here is from genome assembly GCF_001509485.1 of Streptomyces sp. NRRL F-4489. Taxonomy (GTDB): domain Bacteria; phylum Actinomycetota; class Actinomycetes; order Streptomycetales; family Streptomycetaceae; genus Streptomyces. The sequence goes on along the minus strand of NZ_LLZI01000236.1, from coordinate 20,028 downwards.
CCGCCGCCGGAGTTGGCCCCGGCCGCCGTCCCGCCACGGCTGCGGTGCAGGCCGGAACCACCCTGCGCTCCACCACTGGCTTTGCCACCGGATGAGCCGATAATTCCGCCCTTCTGACGCGCCTGGGCACCGCCGGCGCCGGCGCCGGGGCGGCCGCCCGCGCCGCCCTTCCCGGCACCACCGGCGTGCGCACCGCCCATGCCGGGCATGCCCGGACGGCCGGCCCGAGCGCCACCGGTGCCAGGAGCTCCCGCACCGCCAGGGCCGCTCTTCACTCCACCGGGCCCGGACTTCACTCCACCCGTGCCACCGGGGACGCCCTTCGCTCCTCCCGCACCGCGGACGGGCATGCCGCCGCCGGGAATCCCCGGCATGCCGGAGGGACCGCCTCCAGGACCGCCGCCGGGCACATGGACACCGGGACCGCCACCGAGGCCACTGGTGGGAACCTTGACCCCAGGACCGCCGGGGCCACCACCGTGCAGGCCGTCCAGACCCGTCGTGACGTCAGGCATCTTGGGCTTCAGGGAACCGACACCGCCACTGATGCCAGGCGTATTCGGCATCTTGGGCGCTTCGGGCATCTTGGGCGCGGGGGTGGCCTTCATACCGCGCGTGGGGAGCTTGACGCCGCCACCGCCGCCGGCGCCGCCGAGCCCACCGCCTCCCGGCCCCATGGGCATGGGCATGGGCCCCAGAGCAGCGCCATCCGAGGGATCCCTGTGATCGGGGATCCTGTCGTCGACCATGTTCCGTCCCGGCGGCTTCAGCCCAGAAGCCCGCACCACATAAGCCGTCCCCAAGTTCTCCATCGCCACCGCGGCCTCGAGCCGCTTCTTCTGGTGGCCGGAGAGGTTGTCCTTGTTGGCCTCGAGGACGCCCTCGGTGCTCGCGCCCGACTTCAGGACCTTGTTGAGGTCGTCGTCGTCGATCTGGTCCGACCAGGGCATCTCGCCCCAGACGTCATCGCTCCAGTTCCAGCCGTCGTCGATCGGCTTGACCTTGTCGATGGCCTTCTGCAGGTCCTGTGCCGTCAGGCCCATGACCTGAGCGGTGTGGGAGGCGTACGGCGCCCCCGCCCGGAAGTTCTCGCTGATCTCCTGGGCGCGCTTGGCGAACTTCTCCGCCGTGTCGCCGTGCCAGGACTCCAGCACCTTCTTCACGGCGTCCTCGAACCGCTTCTGGATACCGCCGCCGCCGTCACCCGGTCCGACCAGCTGGTCGTGCAGGTCCTGCCAGTGCTGCGCGACGTCCCGGACCAGCTGGACGTTGGCGCCGTCCAGCATGCCCTTGAGGCCGTCGAGGTCGTGCTCGTTGAATTTGGTTGTGAACGTCTCCCAGGTGTTGCCACCCGTGGGAGCGCTGGCCGCGTCTCCACCCATCAGTGGACCCCCTTCTCCTCACCTACCGGTCAACCGGCTTGTTACCAGCGTCACTTCATCGTGTTGTTGTGCTCGGCGTCCGCGTAGGCGTCCTTCGTCTGCTTGGACTTCTTGCCGAAATCGTCGATCAGGCCCTCGATCTTGTCGACGATCTGGGTCTGGATGAAGTCCTTCATGTCGTTGTGGGCCTTGTGCATCCGGTCGCGCTCGGAGAAGCCCTTCCCCAGCGCGTTGTCCGGCAGGTACGTCTGGTTCTTCGCCTTGTCCTTCGGGCCGCCCATGTCCTTCAGGACCTGGTTCAGTTCCTTGACGAGCTGGTCGAGCGCGTCGAGATCGACGCCGTATTCCTTACTAGCCATGCTTGGCCTCCCCGTGTGATGTCAGTCCGGTCTTGCGGCGCCAGTCGCGCAGGGCGACCGAGGAGCCCACGACCGCGGCGACGGCCAGGAGTCCGCCGCCGACGATGTAGATGGCGATGCGGGCGCGCCGCTCCTCGGTGGTTTCGCCGAGGGTGGCGACGGCCGGCAGGATGTTGGAGCCGTCGGCCACGCCGGAGGGCTTGTCGGGCGTGGGCGGCGCGGTGGGCCGGCTGTCGTCGTTCAGGGCGGCCACCGGGTTGACGACGCCCCAGCCGATGTTGTTGTCGCGGCCCCGGCGGACGCGGTCGGCGGTCTGCTCCAGGTGCCAGATGATCTGCTGCGGCCCCCACGCCTCCTTGTCGTGCCGGTGCTTGGCGATCAGGAGGGCGGCGGCGCCGGTGGCGTACGGGGCGGAGAAGCTGGTGCCCTGGTCGACGCAGTTGCCGCCGAGCGGGACGGTCGAGACCATGTCGACGCCCGGCGCGGCGATGCCGACGAAGGGGCCGGGCTGGGAGAAGGGCGCGCGCTCGTTGTTGCGGTCGGAGGCGGCGACGGCCAGGACGTTGTCGAACTCCTGGCTGAACGCGGCCGGGTAGATGTTCTTCTCCTCGCCGCTGGCGCCGCTGTTGCCCGCCGAGGCGACGATCAGGATGTGGGCGTCCTGGGCCCGCTTGACGGACGCCTTGAGCGTGGGCAGGCGGTCCTCGCTCGCCGCCGTCCCCTGCGAGATGTTGATGACGTCGACCTTGGCGGCGACCGCGTCGTCGATGGCCTTGGCGAGGGTGTCGGCGGTGCCGGCCTTCTCGTCGCTGGTCTGCTGGAACGGGATGACCTTGGCCTTGGGGGCGATGCCGTAGAAGCCGGAGCTGGGCGTGCGGCGGGCGGCGATGATGCCGGCGACCTTGGTGCCGTGACCGACCCGGTCCTGGGTGGGCTTGCCGCCGACGTACGACTTGCCGGGTCCCTCGATGGCGTCCTGGAGCTGCTTGTTGCCCGCGTCGACGCCGGTGTCGACGACGGCGACCCGGATGCCCTCGCCCTGGCCGCTCGCCCACATCTGGTTGGTCAGCAGCCGCTGGAGGGACCAGGGGGTCTCTTTGATGTCGTCGGTGCCGAACTTGCACTCGCCGCTCTGCAGCGGAGTGTTGTCGTCCGCGACCGCCGGTGCGGCGGCGGCGCTCGACAGGCCGACGATGCAGGCCGCCGTGACCAGTGCGCCCGTCGCGCGGCGGCGGTGCCCGGCTCGTAGACCAATGGCGCGAGATCCCACGGGTTGTCTGCTCTCCGTAGCGGGTTGAGAAGGGGCGTGAGGTGCGGCGAGGGGCGGGAGGAAGGGAGGAGGGGGAGCAACGGCGGTGGTGTTGCGCCGCCGCTGTGAGGAAAAAGGAGGGGGGGGTGGGGTGCGGGGAGGCGGACGGCAGAAGGGCGAGCGCACTGGTGCAGCGCGCTCGCCCTCATGGACCACTGTGCGAGCCGTCGGGGGCTGCTCAGCCGTGTGCCGTCGTGCCTGCCTCCTCGCGGGACGCGAGGTCAGCCGCCCCAGATGCTGGCGTTCTTGTGCTCGGTGCTCTGGTAGTTCTGCGCGGCGGTGTCCAGCGCCTTGGCGATGGCCTCCAGCGTCTGCTGGAGGTGCGCGGCGCGCTGGTCCCACTCGCGCTGGCGGGCCTGGTAGCCCTCCTGCGCGGCGCCTTCCCAGCTGGCGGCGATCTTCTTGACGCCGGCCTCGAGGTCGTCGAGCTGCTGGCGGATGTTGTTGGCGGTCTGACGCACGTCGGAACTTGCCTGGCTGATCGTCTGGAAATTGACGAGGATCTGGCCGGACATGGGGTCTCCTCAGGAGTTGTTGCTGCCTAGTCGATTCACATACCGCGCGGGCGGGCCGGGAACCGGAACGGTCCGGCCGGGCACGCCGCGGCGGGTGGGCGGATGCGCCGGGTCAGTGGCGCGGCCCCATCATCCGAACGGGGAGGCCTGAGCGGTGACGTGGGAGATCGACTGGGCCTGCTCCTCCTCGGAGGAGGTGTAGTTCTGCGTGGTCTGGTCGATCGCTTCCTTGATCTCGGCCAGCAGCTGGTTGATCCGGTTGCCGTCCTCGTTCACCTGCGACTGGAGCTGGTGGTACGAGGAGGCCGCCTGGCCCTTCCACCCCGAGGTGATGGTGTCGACGACCGTCTGCAGGCGCTGGATCTCGCCCTGGATCGCCTGGTTGACCGAGTCGATTTTGCCGCTGAACGCGACCATCTCCTCGTGCGTGGTTGTGAACTGACCAGCCATGGTCAACGTCCCCCATGAGACTTGTACGTCGGCCGCGCGGCACCGGCGAGGCGGTGCGCGGGTGGCATCTCCTGCTGACGCCTCCTGCCACATTACCTACTCCACACGCCTGTTCCCAACAGGGGGAGCGCGGTTGTGACGGGATCACAACATTGTCAACTGGGCGGCGGAAAGCCGACGTTCAGCGGAATCGGGCAGAGGTGGAGCTTTCGGTCGGGCGGCGGGGGCGGGGCGGTCGTACCGCGTCCCGCCGGCCAAAGCCGCGCCGGCCCTCCACGAGGGTACCCGGCGCGGCCCGGCGGCCATCCGGCGCGGTCCCGTACGGGTACGCAGACGGCCCCGCACGGACGCCCGAAAGCCCCCGTGCGGCCCGCCCGGGCCCGTATCAGGACGCCTGCGGCTGCTTCGCGCTGTTGACGTCCAGGGACGGCCCGGCGGAGAGCAGCTTGGACCACGCCTCGGGCAGCAGCGGCGGGTGGGCGTCGCCGTAGCCGAGGTGGACCTGCGCCTGGTCGACCTCCTGCTTGTCGCTGCCGGCCTTGTTGGCGGAGTCGTTGTTCCGCGGGACCGAGTAGCGCAGGCCGGTGTCGGTGACGAGGAAGAGGCTGCCGGAGGTCGCGGTCGGCGTGGCCACCTGCTGGTAGAGCAGGCCGCTGCCGGGGGTGACGTAGGCGGTGGAGCCGGGCGCGATCTTCGCCGGGTACTCCTTGCCGACCCAGGTGGTCATGTCCGGGATGCCGTTGGGGAAGCCGAGCTTGTCGACGCCCGGGTACTTGGTGGTGGTGCCCTTGTAGACGCTGCAGGAGACGCCGTCCTTGGTGGGCGTGGACAGCCCGCCGGTCTGCGAGCCGTGCGCGAAGTCGTTGGCCGCGCTGACCATCTCCTTGGGCCACGGGTTGTCCAGGTCGGTGTTCCAGACCTTCCCGTAGAACGTCACCGGGTGGTTGGTGGCGTCGAGCTTGGGGCTGACGCTGCCGGTGGCGGCGCTCACCGGCGTGAGCGCCTTGCCGGCCGAGCCGGTCACCGCCTCGGCGTTGGGGCCCTGCTCCAGGAGGTTGGCCACGAAGTTGGAGACCTGCTCGACGCCGTCCTTCAGGACCACGTACTTCGCGCCGTCGCCGACCCGGAGGATCGCGCCGACCTTGCGCGCCTCGGCGGGGATGGCCGGGTTGGAGACCGGCTGGCCGGCGCCCGGGACCTTCGGCATGCTGATCGCGTACGGGCTCTTGATCAGCGTGTTCATGAACTCCGCCGACACCTTCTGGGGTTCGGCCTGGGTGCCGAAGATGATGCGGCGCAGGGCGCGGTCGGCCTCGGAGTCGGTGTGCTTGATGCCGGACTTCGCCTCCATGGCGGCCTGCTGCTCGTCGGCGATCATCTGGAACGCGAAACCGCTCTGGTCGACCAGCCACTTCACGCCGTCCGGGTCCTCGACGTACAGCGCCTGGTGGAGGTCGAGCTTCCCCTTCTTGGGGTTGTCGATGGCGTCCCGGTCCTTGCCGGCGAGGACGAACACCGCCTGCTGGGTCTTGCTGTTCTCGCCGCTGCCGGGGCGGTCGCACACCGCCCAGGTCTTGGGCTTGTCGACGTCGGACGGGCTGGGCAGCCGGTCCGGGGCGTACGGAATGCCGATCGCCGCGCCGTGCGAGAGCTTTCCGTCCAGCTCCGATTCCTTGACCTTGACGACCTGGAACTTCTTCGGGTCCAGAAGGAGTTTGGCGGAGGCCAGATTCAGGATCGGGTGCAGCAGCTTCTGCTTTTTGCCATTGGCGTCGGTGCTTTCGAGGACGACATAGCGGGTGGTGGATTCGTCACCGACAAGGACATTTGCCCCCACGGTGTCCCATCCCGCCGGGGCGACCGGCTTGAGAATGCCGCAGGCCCCGAACCCCACGAGCATCACGACCCCCATCACCACGCTGGGCAACACGGCCTTCAGGGGCTTGGGGGCACTTTCGATCGAGCCGTTCGGCAGCGGCTTCAGAAATGCCGCATTCGTACGCTTTCGAGCAAACGAATACGCATTCAGCTCGTCCCGACGTGATGCCATTGTTGCTTTCTCTCCCCGCCTGTTGGATCCACATCGACCGCCCCCGGCACTCACGCCGTAGCGCCCTCTACTATGCCGTGTATCGATCGAGCCGTACGGTACGGGTGCCACCTTCCGAAGCACCAGTCTCAGCGGCGGCCGATACGCCCAGAGGCACACCACCAGTAGAGGAGCAGGCCGGGGGATGTCCAGCGCCACCAGGGCTCGACGCCGCAACGGGCGGCAACAGCAGCAACAGCCTTCCGCTGCACCGCATTCAACGGGAAATACGGGCCAGAACGGTACAGCTCCGGGCGGCAGGGAAAACGGCGGCCGGACCGCGGCCGGACCGGTCTCGCCGCGGCTGCGCCAGCAGGCCGGCACCATCGGCGGCGTCCGCGTCCAGCAGCTGGCCATCATCGAACTCGCCGCCGCGCTGGTGCTGGTGGGCCTGGCGGCGCACAACGCGATCGTGCTGGGCGTGGCCGGAGTGGTGGCGGTCGTGCTGGTCGTCTTCGCGCTCGGCCGCCGCCGCCGGATCCCGCTGCCCGAGTGGATCACCACCGTGCGCGCGATGAACCGCCGCGGCAAGACCGCCACCGAGAACCTCGCCGCCACCCAGGGCGTCGACCCCGCCTTCGCCCCGGTGGTGGAGTGCGATCCGGCCCTGCGCACGTACGAGTACGTCGACGCCGAGCAGCGCCCGGTGGGCTTCGTCGGCGACGGCACGTTCCTGACCGCCATCGTCCAGGTCGACGCCCGCGACGAACCGCTGCGGCCGCACCGCGGCAGCCACATGGTGCCGCTGGAGCTGCTGCACACCGCGCTGGACGTCGAGGACATCCACCTGGAGTCGGTGCAGTTCGTCCAGTACACCCAGCCCGCCCCGGCGCCGCACCTGCCCGAGCAGGCCGTCGCGGCCCGCTCCTACGCGCCGCTCCAGGCCCAGGCGCAGACCCCCGCGGTCCAGCTGACCTGGATCGCGCTGAAGCTCGACCCGGAGCTGTGCGCGGAGGCCATCGAGGCGCGCGGCGGCGGCATGGGCGGCGCCCAGCGCTCCCTGCTGCGCGCCGCCGACCAGCTCGTCAGCCGGCTCACCGCGCGCGGCGTACGGGCCAGGGTGCTCGACGAGCGCGAGGTGGTGGCCGCGGTCGGCACCGCGGTGTGCGTCAGCCCGCGGGCCGCGAACGGCGCGATGGGCCGGGACGGCCGGGCCGCCCGCCGCACCCAGGAGACCACCCGCGCGATGCGCTGCGACGACCGCTGGCACTCCACGTACTGGATCGGCCGCTGGCCCCAACTCGGCCCGGGCGGCGCCCCGTTGGCCGCCATCATCCAGCTGCTGACCAGCACCCGGGCGATGGCCAGCACCTTCGCGCTGACCGCCACGCACGGCGGCGGCCGGCTGCCGGCCATCTCCGGCTACGTCCGGCTGTCCACCCGCAGCGACAACGAACTCTCCGCCGCGCAGAGCGAGTTGGAGCGCCGCTCCGGCTCGGTCAAGGTCGGGCTGGTGCGCCTGGACCGCGAGCAGCTGCCCGGCCTGCTGGCCACGCTTCCCCTCGGAGGTACCCGCTGATGGGCACTCCCACGTATCAGCCCCGTGTCAGCGTCAGCAGCGACGGCTGGCGCACCCCGACCAACACCGGCGTCTCCGGCGGCCGGCTCTCCCACCAGCCGCGACCGGACGAGCAGCAGGCCGCGCCCACCGGGCCGAAGCCGCGCCCGGGTTACGGGCTGCGCGGCCCGCGCCGCAACCCCCATGTGCTGACCGCCGAATCGCTGGCCGCGCTGACCCTGCCGGTCGGCGACGACGGCGTGATCATCGGCATCGATCCGCAGAACCAGCCCGCGGTGCTGAGCCTGCTGCGCCCGGCGCCGATGGAGGTCGCGCTGGTCGGCAGCATGTGGATGGCGCAGGTGCTGGCGCTGCGCACGGTCGCCACCGGCGCCCGGGTCGCGGTCGAGACCGCCCGCCCGCCGGCCTGGGGCCAGATGGCGCAGGCGGCCGGCGGCGGGCAGCAGTGCGTCTCGGTCTTCGACGTGCGCCAGATCGCGCCGCAGGGACCGTCGGTTTCCAGCCCCGTTCTCGTCGTCCGCGACATGGGCGCGCGGCCGCCGCGCAACCAGCTCGCGCCGAGCCCCTGGCAGACCGTGCTGACCGTGCTGCCGTTCCTCGGGCCGCGCTCGCCGCAGATGCTCAGCCGGGTGGACGTCGTCGGCCTGCAGCGGCTCTCGCCGGAGGAGGCGGAGGTCGTGACGCGGATCATGCGGCTGCCGGAGAACGTCGGGGCGGTGCTGCCGACGCTCAGCGACAACGCGATGCTGTGGTGCCGGCGGGACGGCGGCCACCAGTTCGTCATGACCCAGCCCACCGAGGCCGAGACCAATCTGCTGGGCGGTCCGCGCCGGATGGACTGATTCCGCGCGGCCCCGCCGCACTCTCCGCCGGCTCGGCCCACGGGCGCATCCACGGGTGCGCCCGTCGCCGTGCCGGGCGGGCTCGAAGACGACATGGCATCGACTGCCGTTATGGGCCGACTGTTGATTAGGCTGTGGGGTGAGCCGCAGGAGCACATCACACCGGCAGTGCACGACGGCAGTCGATACGGGGATGGAGACAAGCAGTGGTGGCGCAACCCCGGGTGGCGTGCTCCGACTTCCGTTACATCCGATCGATCCGCCTGTATCCGGTCCTGCCGTTCAGGTGCGTTGCAGTAGACCAGGAGGCACAGTGAAAGACCAGGAGGCTTTCCGCCCGGACGGGAACGATCCTGACGACGACCAGTCCGAGTTCGACCTGACCGGTGAGTTCAAGATCGATTTCGCGGCTCCGGCCTGGTACGGCAGCAACGACACCAGTGGCGGCGCGGGCGCCACCTCCGCGACGCCGTCCGCCGGCGCGCAGGGCGCCGCCCCGCCGGCCGGCCAGCCGCTGTCCGGCCCGTCCCAGGGCGCTCCCGTCCCCGGCCTGCCGCAGCAGGGGGCGGCCGGCCCGGCCGCGCCTCCCGGCTTCCCGACGCTGCGCCCGCAGGACGCGGGCGGCGACGCCCCGGCCGGTGCCGACGCCTCGGCCGGCAACGTCCGTTCGGGCTCCGGTCCGGACCCCTCGGCCTCCCTCTGGGACGACGACGAGGACGACACGGAGGCGGCCGCGGCGCCCGAGCCGCAGTCCGCCGCGGCCCCGCAGCCGGAAGCGGCCCCGCAGGCCGCTCAGGCACCGCAGGCGGCCCAGGCCGCTCAGGCACCCCAGGCACCGCAGGCGGCCCAGGCCCCCGACGCCGCCGCAGCGGCCGCGCAGGCCGCCGCGGCCGCCCAGCCGGTCGCCCAGCCCCAGCCCGCCCAGCCGCAGCCCCAGCAGGCCCCGCAGGCGGCTCAGCAGGCCCAGCAGCAGCCGCCGGCCGCGCCCCAGCAGCCCGCGCCCCAGCAGGGCGTACCGCCGCAGCAGGGGGCGCCCCAGGGCATGCCGCAGCAGGGCGCGCCCTGGGCCGGCGCGGACGGGCAGCCGCTGCCCGCCCAGGGCCAGCCGCAGCAGGGCGGACTGCCGCCGCTGCCGCCGGAGTTCCAGCCCGCTGATCCGCGGATGGCCCAGGCGCAGGCCCAGGCCGGCCACCCGCAGGCCGCCGCGCCCCAGCAGGCACAGCAGCAGCCCCAGCAGGCCGCCTATCCGCAACAGACCCAGCAGCCGCAGCAGGCCGGCTATCCCCAGCAGGCCCAGCAGCCCGCCCCGGCCCAACAGCACCCCCAGCAGGGCGGCTACGGCTACCCCCAGCCCGCCTACGGCTACCCCCAGCAGGCCCAGCAGCAGCCGGCCCAGCAGCCCAACCCCCAGGCCCAGCAGCCCGCGTACGGCTACCCGCAGCAGGGCTATCCCCAGCAGCAGCCGCAGCCTCAGCAGGCCCAGCCGCAGCAGCCCCAGCAGGGACAGCAGCCCGGCTACCCCCAGCAGGCCCAGCAGCTCCCCGGCCAGCAGTTCACCGACCCCAACGCGGCCCAGCAGTACGCCGACCCGAACGCCGCCCAGCAGTTCGGCGACCCCAACGCCGCGGCGAACTACGCCCAGTACTCCCAGCCGGGCCAGCAGCAGCCGCAGCGGGCCACCCCGGGCGCGCCGCTCGGCTACAGCGCCGCGGTCGAGCTGACCTCGGACCGCCTGCTGCGCAATCAGCCCAAGAAGCGCAAGCCGGGCGCCAACGCCCAGCCGTCCAAGTTCAAGCTGGGCGCCAAGAAGGAGCTGGAGGAGCGCCAGCGCAAGCTGGAGCTGATCCGCACGCCGGTGCTGTCCTGCTACCGCATCGCGGTGATCAGCCTCAAGGGCGGCGTCGGCAAGACCACCACCACGACCGCGCTGGGCGCCACCCTGGCGTCCGAGCGGCAGGACAAGATCCTGGCGATCGACGCCAACCCCGACGCCGGCACGCTCGGCCGCCGGGTCCGCCGCGAGACCGGTGCCACCATCCGCGACCTCGTGCAGGCCATCCCGCATCTGCACAGCTACATGGACATCCGCCGGTTCACCTCGCAGGCCCCCTCGGGCCTGGAGATCCTCGCCAACGACGTCGACCCGGCCGTCTCCACGACGTTCAACGACGAGGACTACCGCCGCGCGATCGACATCCTCGGCAAGCAGTACCCGATCATCCTCACCGACTCCGGTACGGGCCTGCTCTACAGCGCGATGCGCGGAGTGCTGGACCTCGCCGACCAGTTGATCATCATCTCCACCCCGTCGGTGGACGGTGCCAGCAGCGCCAGCACGACCCTGGACTGGCTCTCCGCGCACGGCTACGCCGACTTGGTCCAGCGCGGTATCACGGTCATCTCCGGGGTCCGCGAGACCGGCAAGATGATCAAGATCGAGGACATCGTGTCGCACTTCGAGACCCGCTGCCGCGGTGTCGTCGTGGTGCCGTTCGACGAGCACCTCGCGGCCGGTGCCGAGGTCGATCTGGACATGATGCGGCCCAAGACCCGCGAGGCGTACTTCAACCTCTCCGCCCTGGTCGCCGAGGACTTCGCGCGCCAGCAGCAGGCCCAGGGGATGTACGCGCAGGCGCAGATGGGCCAGCAGCAGATGGCCGCCGACCCGTACGCCCAGCAGGCGCAGTACGGCCAGCAGCCGCAGCAGCAGGTGCCGCAGCAGGGCCAGCCCCCGGCCGGCTATCCGCCGCAGCAGGGCGGCTGGCAGCAGCAGCCCGCCGCGCAGCCGCCGGCCGGCTGGCAGCAGCAGCCCGCTCCGGACGCGCCGCTGCCCGAGCACGGCGGCTGGACGCAGCAGCCCCCGCCGCAGTGAGCGAGGGGTGAACGAAGGGGCGGGGCCCGGCAGTTGACTTGACTGCCGGGCCCCGCCCCTTTCCGTACGGGAGAGCCGCGCTACCCCTGGCCGGACTCCGCGATCAGCCCGCGGGCCTGCTTCACATCGATCGCCATCCGCTCCAGCAGCGCGTCCAGGGTGTCGAACTTCTCCTGGCCGCGGATGTAGGCGAGGAAGTCCACCGCGACGTGCAGCCCGTACAGATCGAGCCCGACCCGGTCGATGGCGTACGCCTCGACGGTGCGGACCTTGCCGTCGAACTGCGGGTTGGTGCCGACCGAGACCGCCGCCGGCATCGCCTCGCCCCCGACGTGCAGCAGCCCCGCGTAGACCCCGTCGGCCGGGATCGCGGTGTGCGGCAGGGTCTCCACATTGGCGGTGGGGAAGCCCAGTTCGCGGCCGCGCTGGGCGCCGCGGACCACGACGCCCTCGACCCGGTGCGGGCGTCCCAGGACCTCGCGGGCGCCGGCCACATCGCCCGCCGCGACCAGCCGGCGCACCAGCGTCGAGGAGAACGGCTCGCCGCCGCCCGCGCTGCCGCGCTCGAAGAGGTCGATGACCTCGACCGTGTAGTCGTAGGTCCGGCCCAGTTCGGCGAGCGTCTCGACGCTGCCCTTGGCGCGGTGGCCGAAGCGGAAGTTCGGGCCCTCCACGACGAGCCGCGCGTGCAGCTTGTCCACCAGCACCTTGACCACGAAGTCGGCGGGCGCCAGCTGCGAGAACTCCTTGGTGAACGGCAGGATCAGCACCGCGTCCACACCCAGTTCGGCCATCAGCTCGGCCCGGCGGTGGTGCGGCGCCAGCAGCGGCGGGTGGGTGCCGGGGCGGACCACCTCGCTGGGGTGCGGGTCGAAGGTGACGACCACGGCGGGGACGCCCAGTTCGCGGGCGCGGGCCACCGCCCGGCCGATGATCAATTGGTGGCCGCGGTGCACTCCGTCGTACGAGCCGATGGTGACGACGCTGCGCCCCCAGCCCTCGGGGATGTCCTCCAAGCCACGCCAGCGCTGCACTGTGCCCGCTCCTCGCCCGAACTCTTGTCCGTCCTGCGCCGTGCCACGTCGGCAGGGCGCAGGTCTAAGACTGCCATGCCGCGCGCGCTGCCTCGCGCGAAGGGTGGCCTGGCCGCTGTGGCCCCGGCCACCCCGCGGCGGCCCCCGGCCGGCGGTCACGCGCGCGCTGCGCGAGACCGCCGGCGCGGACTACGCGAAGACCGCCAGGCTCTTGGCCCGGCCGCCCTGATTCTCCACCAGCGCCAGGAACGTCCCGTCCGGCCCGAAGGCCGCCACCGGCCCGTCGCCCTCGAAGAGCGGCATCGGGATCCGCGCGCCGTTGAGCAGCAGCCGGGCCTGCGCCTCGGCGACGTCCCAGCGGGTGAACGCGGCGTCCGCGGCGTCCGCGAGCGGCATGACCGGCAGGCCGCCGCCCTCCGGGTCGTCCACCGCCGCCTGGAGCTGCTCCAGCGTCCGCGCCCGGTCGAGCTTGTACGGCCCGACGCGGGTGCGGCGCAGCGCCGTCAGATGGCCGCCGACGCCCAGCCCGGCGCCCAGGTCGCGGGCGAGCGCCCGGATGTAGGTGCCGGACGAGCAGACCACGGAGACCAGCAGATCGGTCACCGGCGTGCCGTCGGCGGCCTCCGCCTCGTGCACCGAGTGCACCGCGAACGAGGAGACGGTGACCGGCCGCGCCGGGATCTCCACGTCCTCGCCGTCCAGCACCCGCTTATACGAGCGCTTGCCGTCGATCTTGATGGCGCTGACCTTGGACGGCACCTGCATGATCGCGCCGGACAGCTTGGCGACCCCGGCGTCGATCTCCTCCCGGGCCAGGCCGTGCGCCGGCGTGGACGCGGTGATCTCGCCCTCGGCGTCGTCGGTGACCGTGGTCTGGCCCAGCCGGACCGTCCCGACGTACTCCTTCTCCGTCAGCGCGAGGTGCCCGAGCAGCTTGGTGGCCCGCTCCAGGCCGAGGACCAGCACCCCGGTCGCCATCGGGTCCAGGGTGCCGGCGTGCCCGACCCGGCGGGTCCGGGCCATCCCGCGCATCTTCGCCACGACGTCGTGCGAAGTGAAGCCGGACGGCTTGTCGACGATGACCAGGCCGCCCGGCTTGTTGCTCTGCCGCTTCATTCCGCCGCTGCGTCCTCGTCGTCCTCGCCGCCCGGCTTGCGGTACGGGTCCGCCTCACCGGCGTACGTCGCGCCCGAGGACGCCTGGCGCACCTGGGCGTCCGAGGCCCGGGCCCGGTCGAGCAGGTCTTCGATGGTCCGGGCGTTCTCCGGCAGGGCGTCCGCGACGAACGTCAGCGTCGGCGTGAACTTGGTGCCGGCCGCCGCGCCCACCGCGGAGCGGAGCACGCCCTTGGCGCTCTCCAGCCCGGCGGCCGCGCTGGCCCGCTCCTCGTCGTCGCCGTAGACCGTGTAGAAGACCGTCGCCTCCCGCAGGTCGCCGGTGACCCGGGTGTCGGTGATGGTCACATGCGTGCCGAGCCGCGGGTCCTTGATTCCGCGCTGCAGCTTCTGGGCGACCACCTCCCGGATGAGGTCCGCCAGCTTCTTCGCCCGCGCATTGTCGGCCACTGGTCCGTCTCCTTCTTGTCTTCCACAATTGTGCTTCCACCGGCGACGCGCCGCCCGGTCGCGCGGGTCAGTCGTCGTCGCCGTGCAGCCGCCGGCGTACGGACAGCAGCTCCACTTCGGGCCGTGCGGCGACCAGGCGCTCGCAGCGGTCCAGGATTTCGGTGAGATGCCCGGCGTCCCCGGAAACCACCGCCAGGCCGATCCGGGCCCTGCGGTACAGATCTTGGTCCCCCACCTCGGCGACGCTCACCGCGAACTTGCGGTGCAGCTCGGCGACGATCGGGCGGACGACGGAGCGCTTCTCCTTCAGCGACCGTACGTCGCCGAGAAGCAGGTCGAAGGACAGCGTCCCTACATACATGCACGACGGGTAGAGCCACCCGTGGGGCCTTGGGGTGCTTGGGTCATTTCGAACCGTACACGCAACGGCCGGGGCCGATCGACGGAAATACTCTCCGCCGACCGGCCCCGGTCGGTGCTGCGCGTCAGCCGCGCGGCTTCTCCCGCATCTCGTAGGTCGCGATGACGTCGTCGACCTTGATGTCGTTGAAGTTTCCGAGGTTGATACCGCCCTCGAAGCCCTCGCGGATCTCGGTGACATCGTCCTTGAAGCGGCGCAGGCCCTCGATGGTGAGGTTCTCCGCGATGACCTTGCCGTCGCGGAGCAGGCGGGCCTTGGTGTTCCGCTTGACCTCGCCGGACCGGATGAGGACACCGGCGATGTTGCCCAGCTTGGACGACTTGAAGACCTCGCGGATCTCCGCCGTGCCGAGCTCGACCTCCTCGTACTCCGGCTTCAGCATGCCCTTCAGGGCCGCCTCGATCTCCTCGATCGCCTGGTAGATGACCGAGTAGTACCGGACGTCGACGCCCTCGCGCTCGGCGCGCTGGGTGGCGCGGCCCTCGGCGCGGACGTTGAAGCCGATGACGATCGCGTCGGAACCGGTCGCCAGGTCGATGTCGGTCTCGGTGACCGCACCGACGCCACGGTGCAGCACCCGGATGTCGACCTCCTCGCCGACGTCCAGCTGCAGCAGCGCCGACTCCAGGGCCTCGACCGAACCGGACGCGTCGCCCTTGATGATGAGGTTGAGCTGCTGGACCTCGCCCGCCTTGAGCACCTTGTCCAGGTCCTCCAGGGAGACCCGGCGGGTGCGCTTGGCGAACGCGGCGTTGCGCTCGCGGGCCGCGCGCTTCTCGGCGATCTGCCGGGCCGTGCGGTCCTCGTCGACGACCAGGAAGTTGTCGCCGGCGCCCGGGACGTTGGTCAGACCCAGGACCAGGACGGGGGTCGACGGACCCGCTTCCTCGACGTTGTTGCCCTTGTCGTCGAACATCGCGCGGACCCGGCCGTACGCGTCGCCGGCGACCATCGTGTCACCGACGCGGAGGGTACCGCGCTGGACGAGGACGGTGGCCACGGCGCCGCGGCCGCGGTCGAGGTGCGCCTCGATCGCGATGCCCTGCGCGTCCTGCTCGGCGTTGGCCCGCAGGTCGAGCGCCGCGTCCGCGGTCAGGACCACGGCCTCCAGCAGCTCGTCGATGTGCAGACCCTGCTTGGCGGAGATGTCGACGAACATGGTGTCGCCGCCGTACTCCTCGGCCACCAGGCCGTACTCGGTCAGCTGACCGCGCACCTTGGTCGGGTCGGCGCCCTCGACGTCGATCTTGTTGACCGCGACCACGATCGGCACCTCGGCCGCCTTGGCGTGGTTCAGCGCCTCGATCGTCTGCGGCATCACACCGTCGTTGGCCGCCACCACGAGGATCGCGATGTCGGTCGACTTCGCACCGCGGGCACGCATGGCGGTGAACGCCTCGTGACCCGGGGTGTCGATGAAGGTGATGCGGCGCTCTTCGTCGTTGACCTCGGTCGCGACCTGGTAGGCACCGATGTGCTGGGTGATGCCGCCGGCCTCGCCCGCGACCACGTTGGTCTTGCGGATCGCGTCCAGCAGGCGGGTCTTGCCGTGGTCGACGTGACCCATGACGGTGACCACCGGCGGACGGGAGACGAGCATCTCCTCGCCGCCCTCGTTCTCGCCGAACTCGATGTCGAAGGACTCGAGCAGCTCGCGGTCCTCCTCCTCCGGGCTGACGATCTCGACGACGTAGTTCATCTCGTCGGCCAGCAGCTGCAGCGTCTCGTCGGAGACGGACTGCGTCGCGGTGACCATCTCGCCCAGATTCAGCATGACCTGGACCAGCGACGCCGGGTTGGCGTTGATCTTCTCCGCGAAGTCGGTCAGCGAGGCACCGCGCGAGAGGCGGACGACCTGGCCGTTGCCCCGCGGCAGCATGATGCCGCCGACCGAGGGCGCCTGCATCGCCTCGTACTCCTGGCGGCGCTGCCGCTTCGACTTGCGGCCGCGGCGCGCCGGACCGCCGGGACGGCCGAAGGCGCCCTGCGTGCCGCCGCGGCCACCGGGGCCACCGGGACGGCCGGCGAAGCCCGGACGGCCGCCGAAGCCGCCGCCACCACCGGGACCGCCGCCACCGGGACGGCCGGCGAAACCGCCGCCGCCACCCGGACGGCCGCCACCGCCGCCACCACCGGGACGGCCGGCGAAGCCGCCGCCACCACCGGGACGACCGCCGCCGCCACCGGGACGGCCCGCGCCGCCCGGACGGCCGGCGCCGGGACCCGGACGCGGGCCCGCGGCCGGACGCTGCGGCATCATGCCCGGGTTCGGGCGGTTACCGCCGCCGGGACGCGGACCGGCACCGCCGGGCGCCGCACCCTGCGGACGGGGCATCGAACCGGGGGTCGGACGGGGGCCGCCCTGGCCCTGCGGACGGGGACCGGCCTGGCCGCCGCCCTGCGGGCGCGGACCGGGCTGGCCGGGACGCGGGGCGCCACCGGGCCGCGGGGCCTGCGGACGGGCCATGCCCGTCGAGCCACCGGAGGTGAAGGGGTTGTTGCCCGGACGGGGACCGGCCGGACGGGGACCGCCGGGACGCGGCGCCTGGCCACCCGGACGGGGGGCCTGGCCGCCTCGCTGGCCCTGGCCGCCGGACGCCGGACGGGCACCGGGGCGCGGACCGGGCGCGGCGCCCGGACGGGGGCCGCCCTGCTGCGCGGCGGGCGCCGGCGCGGACGGCGGGGCCTGGAACTCCGGCTGCGCGGGGGCGGCCGGGGCGGGCTTGGGCGCGGCGGGGCGCGCCGGGGCCGGACGCGGACCCGGGGTGGGGCCGCCGGCCGGCTTGGGGGTTGCGGGGGCCTCCGGGGCCGCGGGGGCCTCCGGGGCGGCCGGGGCCGCCGGACCCGGCTTGGGGGCGCCCGGCTTCGGGGCAGCCGGACGGGCCGCCTGCGCCGGAGAGGGCGCGGACGGCTTCGCGGGGGCCGACTTGCGCGGCGCCGCGGGCTTGCCGGCGGAACGGCCGCCGCCGCTGCCCGCCTGGAATGCGTCGGTCAGCTTGCGAACAACCGGCGCCTCGATCGTCGAGGACGCCGAACGGACGAATTCACCAAGTTCTTGGAGCTTGGCCATGACGACCTTGCTCTCCACACCGAACTCCTTGGCGAGTTCGTAAACCCGGACCTTAGCCACTTCGCTCCTTCTAGGTCCGGGTGTCCACCGGACCGTCGCTACTTCATGGGCGTACTCATCGCGTACTCATCGAGTGCTCATCGCAATCTCGACCTACTTCCGACTCGCGAGGTACCTGACCGCACGGTTTCTCCGTGCGCTGTGCGTGTCTTGCTGTGCCTTCTTGCCTTGGCGGCTGCTCATTCCGCGCCCCCTTCGATGAACCGGCGCAACTCCGCCGTGTCGAACGGGCCGCGGCCCCGGTAGGCCCGGGGGAACGCCCGGCGGCGAACCGCCAGGTCGAGGCAGACCAGTGTCCGGTGCACATAAGCACCCCGGCCGGGCAGCGTACCGCGAGGATCGGGGACACACTCGCCCTCGATCTCCACGATCCGCAGCAATTCGCCCTTGGCCGCTCGCTCCCGGCAACCCAGACATGTGCGCTCAGGGCATGCGCGGGCATGCGTCCGGCCAGACACTGCTTAAGTCTACCTCCCCACGGGCGCTCCACCCCGATGGGGTAAAGACCGATCCGTGCTCAAGAATTCCCCGCGGGGCGCCGCGGCACCACTCTTTTTCGGCCACCGCGCCCCGCCGTGCGGCGCTCAGCCCTGCGCGGGCGCGTGCTCGGTGTCCGGGCGGATGTCGATCCGCCATCCGGTGAGCCGCGCCGCGAGCCGGGCGTTCTGCCCTTCCTTGCCGATGGCCAGTGACAGCTGGTAGTCGGGGACGGTGACCCGCGCGGAGCGCGCGTGGAGGTCCACCACCTCGACCTTGCTGACCCGGGCCGGCGACAGCGCGTTCGCCACCAGCTCGGCCGGGTCGTCCGACCAGTCCACGATGTCGATCTTCTCGCCGTTCAGCTCGGCCATCACGGCCCGCACCCGGCCGCCCATCGGGCCGATGCACGCGCCCTTGGCGTTCAGGCCCGACCGCGTCGAACGCACCGCGATCTTGGTGCGGTGGCCGGCCTCGCGGGCGATGGCGGAAATCTCCACCGACCCGTCCGCGATCTCCGGCACCTCCATGGCGAAGAGCTTCTTCACCAGATTGGGGTGGGTGCGCGAGAGGGTGACCGAGGGGCCGCGCACGCCCTTGACGACCCGGACGACGTACGACCGCAGCCGCGTGCCGTGCTTGTACTCCTCGCCGGGGACCTGCTCCTGCACCGGCAGGATGGCCTCCAGCTTGCCGATGTCGACCAGGACGTTCTTGGGGTCCTTGCCCTGCTGGACGACGCCGGTGACGACATCGCCCTCCCGCCCGGCGTACTCGCCGAACGTGATCTCCTCCTCGGCGTCCCGCAGCCGCTGCAGGATGACCTGCTTGGCGGTGGTCGCCGCGATCCGCCCGAAGCCCGAGGGGGTGTCGTCGAACTCGCGCGGCTCGGCACCCTCCTCCAGGTCCTCCGGGTCCTCCTTCGCCCACACCGTCACATGCCCGGTGCTGCGGTCCAGCTCCACCCGCGCCCGGCGGCGGCTGCCCTCGGTGCGGTGGTACGCGATGAGGAGGGCCGACTCGATCGCCTCGACCAGCAGGTCGAACGAGATCTCCTTCTCCCGCACCAGACCCCGCAGGGCACTCATGTCGATGTCCACGGCTACGCCTCCTCCTTGTTCTCGTCGTTCTGCTCGCCCTGCGGCGCCCCGTCCTGCCCCGTCCGGGCGGGCCTGGGGTTGAATTCCAGCTCGATGCGCGCCTTGGCGATCTCGTCGAACGCGACCCGGCGGCCGGTCGGCTTGCGCCCCTTGACGCCCGGCACCTCGAGATCCAGGCCGGTGTCGTCCATGGCGATGATCCGTGCCACCAGGTCGCCGCCCTCGTGGAGGCGGGCCTTGATCAGGCGGCCGACGGCGCGGCGATAGTGCCGCGGCTCGGTCAGCGGCCGGTCGGCGCCGGGCGAGGACACCTCGAGGGTGTACGGGGCGCCGCCCATCACATCGGAGTCGTCCAGGACCGCGGATGCCTCGCGGCTCAGCTCGGCACACTCGTCCAGCTGGACGCCCTCATCGGAATCGACCACGATCCTCAGCACCCGGCTCCGGCCGGCGGGTGTCACCTCGATCTCTTCCAGATCCAGATCTCGCGCGGCGACGAGCGGTTCAAGCAGTCCGCGCAGCCTCTCGCTCTGGGTGGTGCTCATCCGGGTGACTCCTCGGCCGCGTGTGCTGTTGTGGTTAGGTCGCGTGTCGGGTCAAAGCCTATCGGTTCCGGCGGGGTACTGACGATTCGGCGGGTGGTCGCGGATACCCTCGCCTGCGGTGATCACGACGGAAGACCCCGGGAAGTGCAACGTGCCGAATGTGGCGCTCACACGCAGAACGACCCTGCTGGCCGGCGCCGCCCTGGGAGGCGCGGCCCTGCTCACCGGATGCGCCGGCGACGGCGGCGACCCCGGCCCGCCCCCGGCCGAGCACACCGCGGCCGCGGAACGCACCCGCGCCCGCGCGGCCCGCGACAGCCGCGCCCTGCTGGCCCGCTACGACGCCACCCTGGCGGCCCACCCCGCTCTCGGCCCCCGCCTCCACCCCCTGCGCGCCGAAGTCGCCCGCCACGCCGAGG
>NZ_LLZI01000235.1 GCF_001509485.1 Streptomyces sp. NRRL F-4489 | reverse complement strand
CTCGCCGGACAAGCGCGGACGGACGGCACCCGAACGGGACCGAGGCCGAGGGCGTTCCCGATCGGGCCTGGGCGGGATGGGCGGGACGGACGGGACCGCCCAGGAAGGACGGGACTGGACGGACGAGGCGGGACGGACAGGACTGGAAGGGGCCGGGGGCGCCCCCCGCCCCCGGCCCCCGGCCCCCGCGCCCCCGGTGGCCGACCGACGCCCCCTAGATCCCCACCTCCTTCGTCACCAGTGCGATGGCCTCGTCCACGTCGTCGCTGAGGTGGAAGAGTTCGAGGTCGTGGGGGGATGCCTTGCCCTCGGCGACGAGGGTTTCGCGCAGCCAGGAGACCAGGCCGCGCCAGTAGTCGGAGCCGAACAGCACGATCGGGAAGCGGGTGACCTTGCGGGTCTGGACGAGGGTCAGCGCCTCGAAGAGCTCGTCGAGGGTGCCGAGTCCGCCGGGGAGGACGACGAACCCGCGCGCGTACTTCACGAAACAGGTCTTCCGGACGAAGAAGTAGCGGAAGTCGACGCCGAGGTTGACGTACTCGTTCATGCCCTGTTCGAAGGGCAGCTCGATACCCAGGCCCACGGAGGTGCCGCCGGCCTCGAAGGCGCCCTTGTTGGCGGCCTCCATCGCCCCGGGGCCGCCGCCGGTGATCACCGAGAAGCCGGCCTTGACCAGCGCCGCCCCGATCCGCACCCCGGCGTCGTACTCCGCCGTGCCCCGGGGCGTGCGGGCCGAGCCGAAGACGCTGACCGCCGGGCCCAGCTCGGCCAGCGCGCCGAAGCCCTCGACGAACTCCGCCTGGATCCGCATCACGCGCCAGGGATCGGTGTGCACCCACTCGGAGGGGCCCTCGGAGTCCAGCAGCCGCTGGTCCGTCGTCGTACCGCCCTGCGCCTGGTCGTGGCGGCGCAGGACGGGACCCAGCCGCTTCTCCTCGGGACCGTACGCCCCCTCGGGGTTGGCCATGACGTGCTCCCTCCGCTGGCAGATCGTTTGCCACTTCAGCGTAGATCCGGCGGAGTGAAGCGGAGGGGAATTCGGCTGGTCCCCGGGCCGGCGGGGGGGGACGGGCGGGCGCCGCGCCCCCTGCCGGGGAGCGGCGGTCAGTCCTGGGGCGCGGCGGTCAGCCAGGCGCGCAGCCGCTCCTCGCAGTGCAGGATGCGGTCCACGGCGACCCGCTCGTCCGTCTTGTGGGCGAGCAGCGCCTCCCCGGGGCCGTAGTTGACGGCGGGCACCCCCAGGGCGCTGAAGCGGGAGACGTCGGTCCAGCCGAACTTGGGCTTGGCGGTGCCGCCGACCGCCGCCATGAACGCCTGGGCGGCCGGGTGCGACAGCCCGGGCAGCGCCCCCGGGGAGTGGTCGTCGACGACGAACTCGTCCACGGGGCAGTCCGCGAAGACCTCGCGGACGTGCGCCAGCGCCTCCTCGGGCGTGCGGTCGGGCGCGTAGCGGAAGTTGACGGTGACGGTGCACTCGTCGGGGATGACGTTGCCCGCCACGCCGCCCTCGATCCGGACGGCGTTGAGGCCCTCGCGGTATTCCAGGCCGTCGATGACCGGGCGGCGCGGCTCGTAGGCGGCGAGCTTCGCCAGGACGGTCGCTGCGGCGTGCACGGCGTTGGCGCCCATCCAGCTGCGCGCGGAGTGCGCCCGCTCGCCCCGGGTGCGCAGCAGCACCCGGAGGGTGCCCTGGCAGCCGCCCTCCACCTGGCCGTCGGACGGCTCCAGGAGGACGGCGAAATCGCCCGCCAGCCAGTCGGGGTGCGCCTCGGCGACCTTGCCCAGGCCGTTGAGGTGCGCGGCGACCTCTTCGTTGTCGTAGAAGACGAAGGTCAGGTCCCGGTTGGGCGCGGGGACGGTGGCGGCCACCCGGAGCTGGACGGCGACGCCGGACTTCATGTCGCAGGTGCCGCAGCCCCACAGGACGCCGTGCTCGTCCAGCCGGGACGGGACGTTGCCGGCGATCGGCACGGTGTCGAGGTGGCCGGCGAGCACCACCCGCTCGGCGCGGCCGAGGTCCGTGCGGGCCACGACGTTGTTGCCGAGCCGGTCGACGGTGAGGTGCGGCAGGGCGCGCAGGGCCTCCTCGACGGCGTCGGCGAGCGCTTTCTCGTCGCCGCTCTCGGACGGGAGGTCGACGAGCCGGGCGGTCAGCGCGGCGGCGTCCAGCGACAGGTCAAGGCGGGGATGAGTGGAGCGCTCCATGGGGCCGACCCTATCGGCAGCCCTCGGGTACGTTGTGCTGCGTGTCCGCCCAGCCCGTTCCCCCTGCCCGCCGCGCCCGCCT
This sequence comes from Streptomyces sp. NRRL F-4489, assembly GCF_001509485.1. Lineage (GTDB taxonomy): Bacteria > Actinomycetota > Actinomycetes > Streptomycetales > Streptomycetaceae > Streptomyces. Next base: position 48,321 of record NZ_LLZI01000235.1, on the reverse strand, counting down.
GTGGCGTACCGCCGCGGCCGTCGCCGTCCTGCTCGGGGTGGCCGCGTACCTGTTGGTGCAGTACGTCAACAGCGGCCCCGGGGCGCCGCGCTGCACGGTGCGTGTCCAGGGGGGCGGGGACCCGTACGAACTCACCCCGGAGCAGGCCGCGAACGCCGCGACGATCTCCGCGGTGGCGGCCTCCCGGGGGCTGCCGGAGCGGGCGGTGACGATCGCGCTGGCGACCGCGATGCAGGAGTCGGGGCTGCGCAACATCGATTTCGGCGACCGGGATTCGGTGGGGCTTTTCCAGCAGCGGCCATCGCAGGACTGGGGCACCGTGAAACAGATCATGGACCCGGTCTATTCGTCCGGGGAGTTCTACCGGCATCTGGTGAAAGTGCCGGGCTATTCGCGGCTGCCGCTGACGGTCGCCGCGCAGCGGGTGCAGCGCAGCGGCTATCCGCAGGCGTACGCCAAACACGAGGCGAATGCCGCGCTGCTGACCGGTGCGCTGACCGGCCGCAGCGGGGACGCGCTGAGCTGCACGGTCAGCCACCCGGTGGACGGCGCCGGGCCGGACGGCGCGGCGAAGGTGCGCGAGAAGCTGGTGCGGGAGTTCGGCGCCGCCGTGCTGCCGCGGACCGCGGCCACCGGCGGGACGGACGCGGCGGCGGACCGCAGTGTGACGGTGCCGGTGCGGCCGGACGGGGTGGCCGCGGCGGCGCCGGGCGAGGCCGGTCAGCGCGGCTGGCAGCTGGCGAACTGGGCGCTGGCGCACGCCGCCGACCTGCACATCGAGCGGATCTCGTACGCCGGGCGGACGTGGACGGCGGCGGATTCGGACGAGGGGTGGCAGCGCCCGGCGGCCGGGGACGCGGCCGGCGCGGGGCAGACGGCGGGCACCGGGGACGCCGCGGGAACCGGGGATTCCGGGGATTCCGGGGACGCCGTGCGGATCGTCACCGCGCGGTAGCAGCGCGCGGGCCACGCGGGATGGGCCGCGCCGGTAGGCGGGCCGGCCCGGGCGCTCGCAATACCCTTTCCCACCCCCGAATTTCACCTGGTTGCGGCCGTATCCTCACTCAATTCCCTTGCGTTTAAGGGTCTGTGACGTTTCCGCACGGCTCCGGCGCGCGCGCATATCGCCCTTCTTTATCGCGGGCCGATTATGTGACACGTTGCCAATTCTTTACCGGAGTTCACCGCAACCTTCGGGCATCTGGCGCGGTAGTCAGGGCGTCCGTCCGCCCGGCGGACATGGCACATCTGTCAGAAGTACGAGTCCTTCTCCGTAAAAGGAGCACCATGTCCCTCCCCGTTACGCGTCGGATCGCCCGAGCCGCCCTGCTGGTCGCAGCGGGCGCCGCTCCCGTGGTCGCTGCGGCCGGATCCGCGAGCGCCGTGGACCTGCCTCCCAAGGGCAACGAGCTGGGCGGACTGACCGCGCTGGACTCCGCGAACACCAGCAAGACCCTGGACCGCACCGCCCGGACCGGCGTCGGCCTGGTCAACGAGACCGGCACGCAGGCCGCGCACACCCTCGCGCCCGCGCTGGTCAAGACGCTCGGCCCGGTCGTGGAGAAGGCCCACCCGCTCACCCAGGAGACCGCGGACCGCGCCGAGGGCGTCGTCCGGCCGGTCGCCAAGCGGGGCATCTCCACCAACACGCTGGCCACCGACGCCCTCAAGGGCCTGGTCGGTTCGCCCGAGGGACTGCTCAAGCCCGCCACCGGGCTGCTGGGCCCCGCCACCGGCCTGCTCGGCGGTCTGCCGCTCGGCGGCAGCTGATCTTCCGTACGCGGTACGGCTGATCTTCCGTACGCGGTACGGCGCGGGGCCCGGGGAGACGTATCCCCGGGCCCCGCGCGTGTGCTCAGCGGCGGCGGCTCACCCGGCCAGGCGGCGCACCGCGGCCGCCACCCGCTCGTCGGTGGCGGTGAAGGCGATCCGGACGTGCCGCTCCCCCGCGGTGCCGTAGAAGTCGCCGGGCGCCACGAGGATGCCGCGCTTGGCCAGGTCGCCGACGGTGTCCCAGCAGGGCTCGTCGCGGGTCGCCCAGAGGTACAGCGACGCCTCGCTGTGCTCGATGCGGAACCCGGCGGCCTCGAAGGCGGTGCGCAGCGCGGTGCGGCGGCGGGCGTAGCGGTCGCGCTGCTCGGCGACGTGGGCGGTGTCGCCGAGCGCCGCGACGGTGGCGGCCTGGACCGGCGCGGCCAGCATCATCCCGCCGTGCTTGCGGATCTCCAGCAGTTCGCCGAGGACCGCGGCGTCGCCCAGCAGGAACGCGGAGCGGTAGCCGGCGAGGTTGGAGCGCTTGGAGAGCGAGTGGACGGCGACCAGGCCCTCGTGGGAGCCGCCGCAGACGTCGGGGTGGAGGACCGAGACCGGTTCGACCTCCCAGCCCAGTTCGAGGTAGCACTCGTCGCTGAAGACCAGGACGCCGTGCTCGCGGGCCCAGGCGACGGTGCGGCGCAGCTCGCCGGCGGTCAGCACCCGGCCGGTGGGGTTGGAGGGTGAGTTGAGCCAGAGCAGCTTCAGCCCGGCCGGGTCGAGGTCCCAGGGGTCGTCGTAGACGACGGGTTCGGCGCCGGCCAGGCGGGCGCCGACCTCGTAGGTGGGGTAGGCCAGCCGGGGGTAGGCGACCTTGTCCCCGGGGCCGAGGCCCAGCTGGGTGGGCAGCCAGGCGACGAGTTCCTTGGAGCCGACCACCGGGAGGACGTTGCGGTGGGTGAGCCCCGGGGCGCCGAGGCGGTCGGCGGCCCAGCCGGTGAGCGCGTCCCGCAGCGCCGGGGTGCCCCACACCGTGGGATAGCCGGGGCTGTCCGCCGCCGCGACGAGCGCTTCCCGGACCAGCGCGGGCACCGGGTCGACCGGGGTGCCGACGGAGAGGTCGACGATGCCGTCGGCGTGCCCGGCGGCGGTCGCCTTGTAGGGCTCCAGGCGGTCCCAGGGGAAGGCCGGGAGCCGGTCGCGGAGCGAGTCCCTGGCGGGGTGGCGGGTGGAGTCGGCGCCCACGGTGCTCTCTTTCTCGTACGGGGTGGCGCGGGGGGCGGCGGCGCGGGGAGGGCGGCGCGTGACGGCGGGTGCGCGCTTGCGGTGCGCGGTTACGCCTCGGTGTGCGCGGCGGCGCCTCCGGCGCGCGAAAACGCCTCGGTCCCGTACGGCGGGCTGGCCGTACGGGACCGGGCGGCGCCGTGCGGCCTTCCCCAGCTCAGGCCGGGGCTGCTCCCCAGCGGTCCGGGGGACGGGGAGCGGGCGGCTCCCGGACGTCCCTCCGGGGGTGTCAGTGGTCCTGGTTCTGCGGCGGCAGCGCGGCGATGAACGGGTGGTCGCGCTCGATCAGGCCGAGCTTGCTGGCACCACCCGGGGAACCGAGCTCGTCGAAGAACTCCACGTTCGCCTTGTAGTAGTCCTTCCACTCCTCCGGGGTGTCGTCCTCGTAGAAGATCGCCTCAACCGGGCAGACCGGCTCACAGGCACCACAGTCGACGCATTCGTCCGGGTGGATGTACAAGGACCGGGAGCCCTCGTAGATGCAGTCGACGGGGCACTCCTCGATGCATGCCTTGTCCTTGACGTCGACACAAGGCTGCGCGATGACGTAGGTCACGCTGTCGTTCCTCCTCGGTAGGGCCGGCGGACCGATCGGCGGTACCGCCGCTGGGCGCGCGGGAGCGCGGCGTCGTCGATGCCCGCCACCTAGTATCTCCGTTCCCGGGCACGAGACGAACAAGAGGGGCGGGTACAGAGCGATGGAATTCCTCGCCGGCGGTCGGGCGGAAGTCCGCATCACCCATGCTGACGTGGGCAAAAGGGTATCCGTCCGGCGTCTGACCGGGGGTGGTGCCGGGGAGCCCGCGTTCACGGACGCGGTCGGCGTTCTCACATCCTGGGACGAGGGTGTGCTGAGCATCACACGGCGCGGCGGGGAGTGCGTCCGGATCCCGGAGTCTTCGCTGGTCGCGGCCAAGGTCGTCCCGGCGGCACCGGCCCGCAGAAGGGGTCCGGCGGCCACGATGCGGGAGCTGGAGGAGGTCGCGGCCCGGGGATGGCCAGCACTTGAGACGGAACGTCTCGGAGAGTGGACGCTACGGGCCTCCGAGGGCTTCACCCGGCGGGCGAACTCGGCCCTGGCGCTCGGCGACCCCGGAATCCCGCTGCCCGAGGCGCTGGACCGCGTCGAAGGGTGGTATGCGGCGCGCGGGCTCCCGGTGCTGCTCACCGTCCCCACCGGGGACAGCGCCGGCGAGCGGCTGGCCGCGGAGCTGGCCGCCCGGGGCTGGCCGGCCGAGGCGCACACGACCGTGCGGACCGCGCCGCTGGCGCCGCTGGCCGACGCCGCCGGGGACCGCGCGCGGGTCCTGCTCTCCCGGGAGCCGGACGACGGCTGGCTGGGGCTGTACCACCGCGCCGGCGCGGACCGGCCGGCGGCGGCGCGGGCGGTGCTGACCGGCGGGCCCTCGGTGTGGTTCGCGCGGGTGCCGGCGCCGAACAACGGCACCGCGGCGATCGGACGGCTGGTGGTGGATGGCCGGTGGGCGGGCTTCTCGGCGATAGAGACCGATCCCGCGTGGCGGCGCGGCGGACTGGCGACACTGGTGATGGCGGCGCTCGCCGAGCGGGCCCTGGCGGAGGGCGCCTCGGCGGCGTACCTCCAGGTCGAGGCGGACAACGCGCCCGCCCTGGCGCTGTACGGGCGGCTCGGGTTCACGGAGCACCATGGGTACCACTACCGGCGGGGAGTGGCGTCTTCGGCGGGGGGCGCGTGAGCGGGGGCGCGCCGGGGTGTCCTTCGGCCGCTGTGTGAGCGTCGGCGCGGCCCGGGGCCCGGTCCGGCTGACGGGGTGACTGACTGAGGGGTATGCGTCGGGTATGGGTGAGCGAGCGGAGCGCGGCGGGGAGCCGTCGCCGGAGCGGGACGCGGCGCGGGCGGAGCGGCGGCGGCAGTTCGCCGCGGCGGCCCGCGAGGAGCGGCCGGACCTGGCGCTGCTCTGCCTGCTGATCGGCGCCGAGGCCGATCCGGAGCTGGACCAGGCGGGCATCGACGCGGCGCAGATCGAGCTCGACCGGCTGGCCGGCCTGCTGCCGTACGCCCCGGCCGGCGGCCCCGGCGCCTGGGCCCGCAACCTCGCCGAGCTGCTGGGCACCCGGCTCGGCTTCCGGGGTTCGCCGGGCGACTACCGGCGGCTGGAGTCGTCGCTGCTGCACCAGGTGCTGCGGCGGCGGCACGGGCTGCCGATCCTGCTGTCGGTGGTGTGGATGGAGGTCGCCCGGCGGGCCGGGGCGCCGGTGTACGGGGTGGCGCTGCCCGGTCACTTCGTCATCGGGCTGGGCGATCCGGGCGGGCGGCATGTACTGGCCGATCCGTTCGCGGGCGGGCGGCCGCTCACCGGCCAGGACGCGGCGACGCTGGTCGCCGGGGCGACCGGGGAGGCGCTGGCCCCGGAGATGCTGGCCCCGGCCGGCCCGCTGGAGATCGTCCAGCGGATCCTGAACAACATCCGGGCCTGGGCGCAGGCCCGCCCGGAGCACAGCGCGGTCCAGCTCTGGGCCCTGGACCTGTCGCTGCTGCTGCCCAGCCACCCCGCCCGGCTGCGCCACGAACGGGCCCAACTCCTCGTCCAGCGCGGCGAGTTCCTGGCCGGCGCGGCCGAGCTGGAGGAGTACGCGCGCGTCCTGGAGCCGATCCGGCCGACCGCCGCCACGGCCTTGCGCCAGGAGGCGGTGGCGGCCAGGGCGCGGCTGAACTGAGGGGGCGGGGCAGGGCCCGATCATGTCGCCGTCTTGATCATGGCGCCGTTCCGGTCATGGCGGCGTTCCGGTCGTGGCGCCGTTCCGGTCGTGGCGGCGTCCTGTTCATGTGGCCGCGGGGCGGTCCGGGTCCTGGTCGGAGCCAGGGGCGGCAGACCGGTCGGCGCCAGGGGCCGTGCCTGGGTGCGAGTGCGCGCCCGGGTGCGAGTTCGGGTCCGGCTCCGGGCCCGGGACGCGGCGGACGACGAGGAGCGTGGCGTCGTCGCGCAGGCGGCCGCCGGTGAAGTGCTCCAGGTCCGAGCGGAGGGCGTGGGCCAGGTCGGCCGGTTCGCGGCCGGTCCAGGCGGCCAGCCGCTCGGCCAGCGGGTAGAAGCGGCCGTCGCCGCCGCGGGCCTCGGTGACGCCGTCCGTGCACAGCACCGCCCAGTCGCCCGGGCGCGGCTGGACCGGAACGCCGTGCCGGGGCTCGCGGCTGAGCTGCCCCAGCCCCAGCGGCAGCCCGCCCTCACCGTCCGACCGCTCCTCCACCCGGCCGTCCCGGATCAGGTAGTACGGGATGTGGCCGCAGGACAGGACGCGGGCCCGGCCCGGCGCCCGGACCTCCAGCAGCAGCGCGGTCACGAACCGCTCGGCGGTGCCCTCCTCCACGGACCGGGCGTTGTAACGGGTCAGCGCCTGCTCCATCCGGTCGGCCACACCCTCCAGCGACTCCTGGTACTGCGCCGCCTCGCGGAACGACGCGAGCACCTCCAGGCCCGCGCCGATCGCCGGCATGCCCTTGCCCTGCACGTCGCCGATCATCAGCCGGAGTCCGTGCGGGGTGTCCACGGCCTCGTAGATGTCGCCGCCGACCCGGGCGCCCTCCTGGGCGGAGACGTAGAAGCCGTACGCCTCCAGGGGGCCGGCGCGCAGCGGCAGCTCGCGCAGCATGGCCCGCTGCACGGTGTCGGCGACGAGCGAGGTGCGGGCGTGCAGGGCCTCGCGTTCGAGCCGGGTGCGGCACAGCACGAGGGCGAAGACGCCCACCAGGAACGCCCCGAAGACGCCGACGACCCGGCTGGCCGGGGCCCAGTCGGGCACCGTCAGCAGATCGACGTAGGTCAGGCAGACGACGTAGACCAGGGCCACCAGCAGCGTGCGGTGGTACGAGCAGCGCAGCGCGGCGACCAGCGGGGCGATCCCGAGGAACGCGGAGATGTGCAGCTCGGGGCCGGTCGTGGCGTCCACCGCCGCGACGGCCACGATGGCGAGGATCAGCAGCGCGGGGGCGAGGACGCCGCCGTCGGCGGAACGAGGGGCAGGCATGACACTTCAAGCCTGCGGGACGTCGCCCGCGCCCGCACAGGGGCGGGGCGGCGGGCTCTCGGGCGGGTGGCTAGAGCCAGCCCTTGTCGCGGGCGGCGCGGAACGCCTCGGCGCGGTTGCGGGCGCCGGTCTTCTGGATGGCGAGGGAGAGGTAGTTGCGGACCGTGCCCTGGGAGAGGTGCAGCCGTCCGGCGATCTCGGCGTTGGTGGAACCGTCCGCGGCGGACCGCAGCACCTCCCGCTCGCGGTCGGTGAGCGGATTGGCGCCCTCGGCCAGCGCGGCGGCCGCCAGCACCGGGTCGATGACCCGTTCGCCGCGCAGCACCCGGCGCACCGCGTCCGCGAGCTGGGCCGCCGGGGCGTCCTTGACCAGGAACGCGTCCGCGCCCGCCTCCATCGCCCGGCGCAGATAGCCCGGGCGGCCGAAGGTGGTGAGGATGACGACCTTCACGCCGGGCAGCTCGGCCCGCAGCCGGGCCGCGGCGTCCAGTCCGCTCAGGCCGGGCATCTCGATGTCCAGCAGCGCGACATCGACCTGCTGCGCCCGCGCCGCGCCGACCACCTCGTCGCCGCGCGCCGCCTGCGCGACGACCTCCAGGTCGTCCTCCAGGGACAGCAGCGCCGCCAGCGCCTCCCGGACCATCGACTGATCCTCCGCCAGCAGCAGTCTGATCATGCGCCCAGCTTACGGTCTCCCGCGCCACCGCCCGGCCGGCCGAGCCCGCCCGGGAGGGCGGCGGGAGGGGGCGGGCGGCGGCCCCGGGCAACGGCCGCGCCGAGCGCCGGCCATGGCCGGGACGGGTACGGTCCCCGGGCCAGCCACAGGGGGTGCGATCAGGGCCGCAGGGGGTGCGGTCAGGGCCGCAGGGGTTGCGGTCAGATCGGACCCGCGATCGGCGCTGGGCGTGCGGCCCTCCCCTACCCCGCCTCGTTCGCGCCCTCCCGGGGGCAGTCCGGGAGGGATATGGGCTCGGGCGAGGCTGGGGTCGTTATGGGGACGTACGCACGGAGGGTGAAGCCGTGGGTGGGGGTGGCGGGGGCCGTTTCCAGGCGGCCGTTGGTGAGGGTGAGGCGTTCGCGGAGGCCGGTGAGGCCGTTGCCGTCGTAGCGGGAGCGGGGCGGGCCGTCGCCGTCGTCGGTCACGGTGAGGCAGAGGGAGCGGCGCTCGCCGGTCTCCCGCTCCTCGGTGAGGAGCAGCTCGCAGCGGCGGGCGCGGCTGTGCCGGACGACGTTGGTGACCGCCTCCCGCAGCGCCCAGGCCAGCGCGCCCTCGGTGTCGTCGGTCAGACCGGGGTGGCCGCTCTCGAAGGCCGGGTCGGCGGTGAGCGCGATCCCGGCGGTGCGCAGTGCGGCGCGGGCGCCGGCCAGCTCGACGGCGAGGCGGGGGCGGCGGTAGCCGGTGACCGCCTCGCGGACGTCGACCAGGGCCTGGCGGCTGACCCGCTCGATGTCGGCGACCTGCTTGGCGGCCTCCTCGGGGCTGCCCGGCAGCATCCGCCCGGCCAGCTCGCTCTTGAGCGTTATCAGCGAGAGGGAGTGGCCCAGCAGGTCGTGCAGATCGCGGGCGAGGCGGAGCCGTTCTTCGTTGGCGGCGAGGCGGGCGACCTCCTCCCGGGCGGCGCGGAGTTCCTTGGTGGTGCGGATGAGGTTCTGCACGCCGATCATGACGTAGCCGCTGCCGAGGGCGGGCAGGGCGTAGGCGAAGAGGTAGTAGGCGCGTATCTCGGGGAAGCGGGCGCCGACGGCGATCAGCACGGCGGTGGTCACCGGGATCGCCCAGCGGGAGCGCTGCCAGGGCAGGACCACCGCGGAGGCCACGCTGGTGAAGATGAAGAGCACCAGCCAGGTGGAGCCGAGCGTCCACGACAGGGCGATGGACAGCGCGAGCATCAGGACCAGCGGGGCGTACCGCAGCAGGACGGGCGGGCGCCACCAGACATGGCGGAAGATCAGCACCGTGTAGGCGAGGACGAAGAGCGCCAGGCCGACCGCGCCCCAGACCCGCTGCCCGATGGAGTACCGGGGGCCGGCCAGCTCACCCACCGGACCGGCGAGGTAGAGCAGCCAGACGCCGATCGACAGGGTCTTGGTCACGGCCTGGCGGCGGCTGCGCGGCCGCTGGCCGATCAGGACCGGGTTGCGGTCGTCGGATGCGCTCTTCGTCTTCACGGTCTCATGCCTTCCGGGTGTCCTTGCGGTAGAGCCAGGCGGCGCCACCCGCGAAGAGGAGGAGGTAGCCCAGCAGGATGGCCATGTCCTTGGCGTGCGGTGCGCCGCCGCCCTCGACGGCGGTGCCCAGGGCCGTGTAGGCGTGTGTGGGGAGCCATTCGGCGATGTTCTGCACCCACTGGGGCAGCAGGGTCATCGGCATCCACAGGCCGCCGAGGAAGGCCAGTCCGAAGTAGACCAGCATCGAGATCGGGCGGACCGCGTCGCCGGTGGCCAGATAGCCGATGGCGACGCCCAGGGCGGCGAAGACGAAGCTGCCGAGCCAGGTGCCGGCGGCGATGGCGCCCCACTGCCAGGGCTCCAGGCGGACGCCCTTGACCAGCGCGGCGGCGCCCAGGACGACCAGGATGGAGGGCAGGCTGACCGTCGCCGCGGCGGCTATCTTGGCGGCCACGTAGCCGCGGCCGGGCAGCGCGGTCAGCCGCAGCTGGCGCACCCAGCCGGCCTGGCGCTCCTTGGCGATGCGCTCGCTGTTGCCCAGCAGGACGGCGGTCATGGCGCCGAACGCGGCCATGGAGACCATGTAGTACAGGCCCGTGCTCAGGTGCGTGCCGGGGATCGGCTTGCCGTCCGCGGCGCCGGCGACGATGAGGTAGAGCGCCGGGGGGTAGATCACCGAGAAGAACATGAACTTCTTGTTCCGCAGCGTGCGGAGGATCTCCAGCTTGATCAGCGTGGTCATCGGGCCGCCTCCTCGGCGGTGGTCAGGGCGAGGAACGCCTGCTCCAGGCCGAGGCCGGAGACTTCCAGATTGCGCGGGTAGAGGCCGAGGCCGTAGACGGCGTGGACGGTGGCGTCGGCGTCGTGGGACCGGATGCGGACCGTGTGCCCGGAGCCGCTGCCGGAGACCGTCAGGGAGGTCAGGTGCGGCAGGGCCTCCAGCGCGGCGCGGTCGGCCGGGCCGTCGAGGTCGAAGGTGATCCGGCGGGCGCCGGCCCGGGCCTTGATCTCGGCGGCGGTGCCGTCGGCCAGCACCCGGCCGCGGTGCAGCACGATCACCCGGTCGGCGATCTCGTCGGCCTCCTCCAGATAGTGGGTGGCGAAGAGGACCGTGCGGCCCTCCTCGGCCTGGCGGCGCATCGCGCCCCAGAAGGTCTGCCGGGACGAGACGTCCATGCCGGTGGTGGGCTCGTCCAGCACGATCAGATCGCTTGCGCCGGCGGTGGCGAGGGCGAAGCGGACGCGCTGCTCCTGGCCGCCGGAGAGCTTGCCGACCATCCGGTCGGCGATGTCCGTGATCCCGGCGGCGGCGAGGATGTGCTCGACGGTGTGGCCGCGCGGGTGCAGATCGCGGGCCAGCCTGACCAGCTCCCGGACCTTGACGCCCTCCATCAGGCCGCCGCTCTGGAGCATCGCGCCGACCCTGCCCTGCGCTATCGCGCGCTGCGGGGTGGTGCCGAAGAGGGACACCGTGCCGGTGTCGGGGGCGCGCAGGCCGAGGAGGAGGTCGAGGGTGGAGGACTTGCCCGCGCCGTTGGGGCCGAGGAGGGCCACGGTCTCGCCGGGGTGCAGCTCCAGGCGCAGATCGGCCACCGCGCGCACCGCGCCGTAGCTCTTGCTGACCCCCTGGAAGCTGACCACGGGGACCGCCGCCGCGTCCCGCGCGGTGGGGGCCGGAGTGGTCGCTGTCGTCGTCATGGCATCAAGCTTCGGTGATCCGCGCGGCGCCCGGCAGTGTCAGGTGTCCGCAGACCGGCATGACAGATGTCATGGGGGAGGCCCCCTAGGGGGAATCCCGGAGGATCCGCCCCAGAGGGCCTCTGACCTGCTACTTCGCTAGGCGGCGGCGCGCCGCGGGTGAGCGGGTGCGGCCGTCAGCTGCCGTCCGTGGCGATGGTCTGCACGCGCTCGGCGGGGGTCTTGCCGACCAGCGCCCGGCCCACCGCGCCGGCCACCTCCTCGACGCTGACCGGGTGCTTGCTGCCGTCGCCCTTGGTCACCATGACGCCGTCGAAGGTGTTGCCGTAGAGCTCCTTGAGCGCCGGCCGGTCGTAGTACGGCACCAGCTGGCCGTCCACGATCTTGAACGACAGGAACTTCGGGATGGACTTCTGCGGGCTGAAGGAGACCCGGTGCAGCGCGTCCGTGCGGACGGTGATCATCCCGGACATGGCCGGCTCGGCGAACTCCTTGAGCGCCTTGTCCACCGCGGCCTTGCTGACCCGGGGCTGCTGGGTGGTGGCGGCGAGCACCACGGGGGCGTCGCTGCCGGTGGTGACGCGGTTGAGGTACGCCTCAGTGATCTTGCTCTCGGAGGCCGCGGGGTCGATGGCCTTGTGCGGCGCCCCGTAGTGCGGCACCGCCTTGCCGTCCTCGAAGGTGATCCCGCCGTCCGCGTCGGCGCCCCCGGGCCCGGCGACGTTCCGCAGCGCGACCGCCAGCTTCTCCTTGTCGGTGATCACCGCGGGCTGGGCGGTGCGCTTGACGCCGAAGAGGGAGCCGATGACGGAGACCGGGTTGTAGTCCCGGCCGGCGGCGTTGCGGACGGTCGCCTGGAGGTCGATGTCCAGCCCGGCCCGGGACGGCAGCAGGGTCTCGGCCTTGCCGTCGACGGTGAGCTTCAGCGGCGCGGTGCGGCGGTCCTTCAGGGCCGCCTCCAGCTTCTTGACCGCCTCGTCCTTGGACGTGCCGCCGATCTCCACGCCGAGCGCGGTGGTGTTGTTGGGCACGTCGGCGTGGTCGAGCAGCAGCCCGGCGCCGTACGCGACGCCCGCCAGCACCACGACCGCGACACCGGCCAGGACCAGCTTGCTGCGGCCCTTCTTGGGCGGGTTGATCGGCTCGGGGATCTTGGGGCGCGGCTTGGGGGCGGCGCTCTCGGTGCCGCCGCCGGACGCGCCGGCGAACGGGTCGACCGCCGCCGGGCCGTCCTTACCGGGCACCTTGGGGATGCCGCTGACCAGGGTGTCGCCGGAGACCCCGGCACCGGGACGGCCGCTCTTCGGGCCGCCCTTGGGGCCGGACCCGCCGGACCCGAAGGGCGAGCCGGCCTTCCCGGCCTTGCCCTGACGGGCGCCCGTACCGCCGGTGATCCCGCCGGTGACGCCGGGGCCGGCCGGCGGCGCCGGGGGCTGCGGAGTCAGTTCGGCGGTGTCGTCGCTGAGCCGCGCGGTGCTCTTGCCCGCGCCGGGGTCGCTGAAGCCGGGCGGGAGGTCGAGCGCCGAGTCGCCGCGCGCCGGACCGGCCGTGGGGCCGCTGGGCGCCGCGCCGCCGCCCGCCGGGGCGTCGAACGGGCTGTGGTCGCGGGCGGGCCGCGCCGGGCCGTCGAACGGCGAGCCGCCGTGCGGACCGCCGTCGAAGGGCGACCCGGCGCCCCGCGCCCCGCCGTCGAACGGGGACGGGCCGGAGAGCGGGTCACCGGACAGCGGGTCGCCGCCCAGGGGAGCGCCGCCCAAGGGGTCGCCGCCGAGCGGGTCGCTGCCGGAGGGCGCGCCGTGGCCCCGGGGGCCGTCGAACGGTGTGGCGGCCCCGGAGGAGGACGCCGGGGCGTCCGAGAAATACGGGAGGTCCGGGCGGCTCCCCGAGGTGCCGCCGACCGGTCCGGACGCACCGGACGCCGGGCGGGTCGCCGAGGCGCCACCGGTCACCCCGGCCGCCCCCGCCGCACCGGTTGCCGGACGGCTCCCGGCGGCCGGGGTCTTCCCGCCCGCCTGGCCCTGCGGCTTGCGCGGGGCGAACCAGTCGCTGGTCGTCTTCTCCTTGGGTGCGGCGGGCTCGTCCGCCGCCTGCGGCCGCGGCGTGTCCGCCGTCCGCTCGGCGGCCCGCTCACCGCCCGCCGGGCCGGAGGACGCCCCCCGGGAACCGGACGGGCCGGCCGAACCGCCGGATGCAGCCGATGCGTTCATGCCGGACTCCTCACCGACGGGCTTGCGCACGACGACCGGCGGGATGGGGCGGGACCCCGGAATGTTGATCTTGATCCGCGTCGTCAGCGTGGTCTCGGTTCTGGGCTCCTCGGGCCGCTCCCCGGCTCCGGGCGCCGACGTCTCGCCGGCGTCTCCCCTGGGCGAGCCGTAGGGCGGTGTCCCCGAGGGGTACACGGCTCCGCCACGGCCCCCAGGGCCGGAGGACGAACTGTCAGATTCACGACTCAAAGCAGGTTCTCCCGGTTGGCTCCGCCGCTCGTCAGAGATGATCCCCGGCCTCGTCAGGCCGGGAGGTGCCCCCAGGGCGGCGCGGCGGCGCGCACCACCATACTGTCCGCCGCCGGGCGGTACCCCGGGTGCGCGGGAACCCCGCCCGCCCGGCCGGCGGTCCGGAAAACCCGCCGGTCACCCGGAACGGCGCGGCATCCGTCCCTGTATGGGCCACGTCATCCGCCGACTCGGCCCGGGGGCGGGGCGACGGCGCGCAGCCTGGTCCCGGTGGCGCAGATCACAGCGATCACCATGCCGCCCAGCAGGAAGGCGTACGACCCGAGCCCCGGCCCGAAGAGGAAGTCGCCCTCCGGCCGGACGTCGCTGATCAGCAGGAAGACCGTCACCAGCCAGGCGGCGCCGGGGACGAGGACCCCGCCGGCGGTGCCGGTGGCCCGCCCGCCGCCGTGGAAGAGACCGGCCAGGCCGGCCAGCGCCAGCAGCAACCCGCCCGGGGACCAGGCCCCTTGCAGCAGCGAGCCGGCGATCGCCAGCAGCACGCCCGCGACCAGCAGCAGGACGTAGAGGCCCACCCGGCCCGGAGTGAGCGGCGCACCGGCCGCCGGGCGGCCCGCGGGCGCCGCGGCGCCGCCACCGCGCCCGGCCACCGGGCCACCACCGCGCGCCGCGGCCGGCCCGCTGCCGGACGCCCGCGTCCGCTGCCCCTTGGAGGCACCGCCCTTGGGAGCACCGCCCGGGGAAGCCCCCTTGGAGGCACCGCCCTTCGAGGCGCCCCCCTGGGAAGCGCCGCTCCGGTCCGCGCCCTTGGGAGCACCGCCCCGGTCCGCGTCCCCGCCGTCCTTGCCCGTGCTCATTCCGCCGCCTCCTCACCCCGGGCACTGTTCCGCATACCCGTCGAATCGGTCGATTCCCCAATTCCCGCGAAGAGATCGTCCTCGCGCTCCCCGGCGGCCGCGCCGTGCGTGCCGTGCACCAGCCGGTAGTGCTCGGTGGTGACGAGCGGCTGGCCCAGGTCGTTCGAGAGCGCGAAGTACCCGCCCTCGACCACGATCTGCGTGGCGTGCGCCCGCATCGCCGCGGCCTTCGCGTCCGCACAGCGGCCGGCGCCCGCCACCGACGCGGTGACCGCCTCGTCCGGGACCACCCCGGGGATGTCGTCCACCGCCGCGACCCCGGAGAAGCCGTGCCGGGTGGCGCGCAGTGCGGCCAGGCCCGCCTCGACCTCCGAGCGGGGGTTGCAGTTCCAGTAAATCTTTTCGATCGCATACGCGCTGCCGAGGTCCGGGCGGAAATCGGCCCGCGCGGCCAGCTCGGCGCCCCGCATGGCGACGCGGTGGGCCTGGATGTGGTCGGGGTGGCCGTATCCGCCGTTCGGGTCATAGGTGACCAGCACCTGGGGGCGGACCTCGCGGATCACGGCGACGAGATGGGCGGCCGCCTCGTCCACCGGCGCGCGCCAGAAGGAGCCGGGCCGGTCGTTCTGCGGCGCCCCGTACATCCCGGAGTCGCGGTAGCGGCCGGGCCCGCCGAGGAAGCGGTGGTCGGCGACCCCGAGGGCGGCCATCGCCTCGGCCAGCTCGCGGACGCGGTACGGGCCCAGGGTGTCGTCGCGGTCGGGCGCCAGGTGGGCGAGCGCGGGCGGGATGACCTCGCCCTCCTCGCCGCGGGTGCAGGTCACCAGGGTGACGTGCGCGCCGTCGGCGGCGTACCGGGCCATGGTGGCGCCGTTGTTGATCGACTCGTCGTCCGGGTGCGCGTGCACCAGGAGGAGGCGGCGGGCGGGGGCGGGCGCGCCGCGGTGCGCGGCGTCCGCTCCGGGGGCGGCGGTGGGCGACGGGTGGGACGTCATGCGGACAGCCTACGAGGCGCCCGCCGGCCCACCCGAGGCCGACCGGGGCACCCCCTGGCCCGCCCACCCGCGGCCACCGGGACGGCCGCCCGGCCACCGCGCGCGGACACGGGACGTCGCGCGCGGCACAGGCCGGGACCGGCCCGCCGGGGCCGACCGGGACCGCCCCGCCCCGCTCAGAACCTGATGCCGCCCAGCATCCCCGCGACGTTGGTCGTCAGGCTCTTGATCGTCGGGGCGATGGAGGAGCTGGCCAGATAGAAGCCGAGCAGCATGCAGACAAAGGCATGCACCGCCTTCAGTCCGGACTTCTTGATCAACAAGAAGACGACGATCGCCAGCAGCACCACCGCCGAAATCGAGAGTGCCACGGCGGCCCACCTCCAAGTACACACGGTCCGGACAGAGTTGACGGTACGTGAGCGACCGGGGCGGCGCCACGCACCCGGGTGCGCCAAGGGCTCCTTACCCCGCACCCGCTACGCGCATGGGATCATAACTTTCCGTCCGCGCGCATAAGTCGGTGCACCGGAGCACGGCGGGGGCGCACGCCGATTCCGCGGGTACGGCCCCTCCGGACGGCCTCCGCCGTAGGCTCGGCGCCATGACCGGACAGCTGCCCTTCCCCCGGCACGCGGCGCGCACCCAGCGCTTCACGCTCGGCGCGCCGCGCGACATCTCCCTGGCCCCCGACGGCACCCGCGTGGTCTTCCTGCGCTCCCCCTCCGGCACCGACCGCTCCCACTGCCTCCAGGTCCTCGACCCCGGCAGCGGCAAGGAGTTCACCGCGGCCGATCCGCGGGCCCTGCTGGCCGGCGCGGAGGAGGAACTGCCCCCGGAGGAGCGGGCGCGCCGCGAGCGCACCCGCGAGGGGTCCGGGGGCATCGTCGGCTACGCGGTCGACGCCGCCGTGGAGTTGGCCGCGTTCACGCTCTCGGGCCGGCTCTTCGTCTCGGAGCTGCGCGCCGGCACCACCCGCGAACTCCCCGCCACCGGGCCGGTGGTGGACCCGCGCCCCTCCCCGGACGGCCGCCACATCGCCTACGTGGCGGGCGGCGCCCTACGGGTCATCGCAGCGGACGGCGCCCCGGCTGACGGCGCCAACGCCCCCGCCCCCCAGGACCGCCCCCTGGCCGAGCCCGACGCGCCCCACGTCACCTGGGGCCTGGCCGAGTTCATCGCCGCCGAGGAGATGAGCCGCTACCGCGGCTTCTGGTGGTCCCCGGAGAGCGACCGGCTGCTGGCCGCCAGGGTGGACGACAGCCCCGTGGCCCGGTGGTGGATCGCCGACCCCGCGCACCCGGACCGGGAGCCCGCGCGGGTCGCGTACCCGGCGGCCGGGACCGCCAACGCCGAGGTCACCCTGGCGCTGTTCGGCCTGGACGGCTCCCGGACGGACGTCATCTGGGACACCGCCCGCTATCCGTATCTGGCCCGCGTCCACTGGTCGGCGGCCGGCCCGCCGCTGCTGCTGGTGCAGACCCGCGACCAGCGCGCCCAGCGCTATCTGGCGGTCGACACCGCCACCGGTGCCACCACCCTGGTGCACGAGGACGAGGACCCGGTCTGGGTCGAGCCGTATCCGGGGGTGCCGGCCTGGACGCCGGACGGGCGGCTGGTGCGGATCGCCGACGAGGGCGGGGTGCGGAAGCTGTTCGCCGGCGACCGGCCGCTGACCGGCGCGCCGCTGCACGTCCGGGCGGTGCTGGACATCGGCGAGGAGGACATCCTCTTCTCGGCCAGCGGGCCGGAGACCCACGACATCGGGGTCTACCGGGCCTGGTTCCGCGGCAGCGGCGACCAGGGCGGCTGGCAGCGGGTCGGCGGGCGGCCGTCTCCGACCGTGACCTCGGCGGTGCGCTCCGGCGGGCTGGCGGTGCTGACGCAGGCGTCGCTGGAGTGGCCGGGCACCCGCACGGAGGTGGTGCGGCCGGGCCCGGACGGCGAGGCGGAGGTGGTCGCCGTCCTCGGCTCGTATGCCGAGACACCGGGTCTCACCCCCCGGCCGCGGCTGGTGCGCGCCGGCGAGCGGGAGATCCCGTGCGCGGTGCTGCTGCCGGCCGGCTACACCGAGGGCGACGGCCCGCTGCCGGTGCTGATGGACCCGTACGGCGGTCCGCACGGCCAGCGGGTGGTGGCCGCCCGCAACGCCCATCTGACCTCGCAGTGGTTCGCCGACCAGGGCTTCGCGGTGGTGGTGGCGGACGGCCGGGGCACCCCGGGCCGCTCCCCCGGCTGGGAGAAGGCGGTCTCCCGGCGGCTGGGGCCGGTGGCTCTGGAGGACCAGGTGGCCGCGCTCCACGCGCTGGCCGAATCCTTCCCGCTGGACCTGAGCCGGGTGGCGATCCGCGGCTGGTCGTTCGGCGGCTATCTGGCGGCGCTGGCCGCGCTGCGCCGCCCGGACGTCTTCCACGCGGCGGTGGTCGGCGCCCCGGTGACGGACCTGCGGCTGTACGACACCCACTACCAGGAGCGCTATCTCGGCCACCCGGAGGAGGAGCCGGCGGTCTACGCCCTGAACTCCCTGGTCACCGACGAGGGGTTGTCCGGGGCCGCGGAGCCGCACCGGCCGATGCTGATCGTGCACGGGCTGGCGGACGACAACGTGGTGGTGGCGCACTCCCTGCGGCTCTCCTCGGCGCTGCTGGCGGCGGGCCGGCCGCACGAGGTGCTGCCGCTGTCGGGCGTGACGCATATGGCGTCGCAGGAGCAGGTGGCCGAAAACCTCCTGCTGCTCCAAGCGGACTTCCTCAAGCGGTCCTTGGGCCTGGCCTGAAACGGCCCGGCCGGTGCCGGCGCCGGCCGGGCTGCCCGCAGTGTGGACACTCCGCGCCGGGCGCCCGGCGGCGTTCCCGCACGTCCACGCCATCGACGCAATCGTGAAGACACCACCACAGGTCTACACCAATCTCGGTCCGCGGACAACGGACACGGCGGGACCAGTAGGCGGAACGGGCACAAAAGGAGAGCCGGCCGGGGCGCCGATGGCGTCCCGGCCGGTCTACGGCACCCGCACGGCCGTACGGTGTTCATCATGGCGCGTCCGTATATCGGTGATGCGACGGGCAAGTTGCCGCTGTGTTAAAGCGTTTGGTGCCGATATGTCCGTCATGCCGTACATGGCGGCCACGTGTCAAGCACGCCCGGGCGTCGATCTGCGCAATGTTCGCTCAAGAAGCGAACGACCTGTGCACAAGCACACCTCATACCCTTGACTCCGCCGTAAATCACTTGCGAAAGTCGCGCTCATCCAGCGGTGCGACCGGTGCCGCTTCACGTTCCAAGAGAACTCGGCGCGGGGGCACTTCGCGATGACCAGTCCATCCCAGACCGCGGTAAGCACGTCCGAAACCCCGGGGCGCGCGTCCAAAGGTCTGAAGAAGGAAAAGAAAGGCCCGGGCGGTGAACTGGTAGGCCGTTCCCCCGGGCAGTTGATGTGGACGCGTTTCAAACGCGACCGCACCGGCGTGATCTGCGGGATCGTCGTGCTGGCGTTCTTCGTCGTCTCGGCGCTGGCACCGGTGATCGCTTCGCTCTACGGCAAGAATCCGTACACGCTCTACGGGAGCGAAGACCCGACCCTGCTGGACGAGTTCAGTTATCCGGCCGCCCCCAACGGCGGAATCTCGGGCGATTTCTGGTTCGGTATCGAACCCGGACTCGGCCGCGACCTGTTCACCAACCTGCTGTACGGCATGCGGACCTCGCTGGGCATCTCGGTGGCGGTGACCATCCTGGTGGTCATCACCGGCACCATCCTCGGCGTGACCGCCGGATACCTCGGCGGCAAGACCGACTACTGGCTCGGCCGGGTCATCGACTTCCTGCTCGCCTTCCCCAGCCAGCTGACGTTCGTGGCGTTCATGCCCGTGGTGGTGGCGCTGTTCGTGGCGCCGGGCGACGAGACGCCCACCTACATCCGCGTCATCGCGCTGATCATCGTGCAGTGGGCGCTGGGCTGGATGGGTCTGGCACGACTGCTGCGCGGCCAGGTGATGTCCCTGCGGGAGCGGGACTTCGTCGAGGCGGCGAGGATCACCGGCGCCTCGCCCTGGCGGATCATCACCAAGGAGCTGCTGCCCAATGTGGTCACTCCGATCCTGGTGCAGAGCACCTACATGCTCCCGCTGTTCGTGACGGCGGAGGCGGGCCTGTCCTACCTCGGCGTCGGCATCATGGAGCCGACCCCCGACTGGGGACGGCTGTTCCACACGGCCGGCCAGGTCTACGAGAACGACCCGACCTTCCTGCTCTTCCCCGGCGGGGCGATGGTGATCTTCGTGCTCTGCTTCAACCTGCTCGGGGACTCGGTCCGGGACGCCTTCGACCCCAAGTCCGGCCGCTGACAGCCCACTTGACGGGGGGCGGCTGTCACCCCCGCGCCGGTTCCGTCCACCGGATGCGTCCGACAGCACATCGGGACAACGACTGACAGGCAGGTGCTTGGTTCCTCATGAAAACACTCTCCACGCGTAGAGCCCGCGCGGCGATCGTGGCCCTGGCGGCCGGTTCGCTCGCGCTGACCGGGTGCAGCGGCGGCAGCAGCTCGGGCAAGGACAGTGCGCAGACCGACAAGGACGCGGCGGCCCAGTCGAAGGTGGTGCCGCTGGGCACCGCCGCCCAGTCCAGCGGCCCCGCCAAGGCCGTCCCCGGCGCGCAGAACGGCGGCACCATCACCGTCTACCAGCGCGACAGCTTCAACCACCTCGACCCGGCGCAGATCTACGTCAGCGACCAGGGCGACCTGGCCAAGCTGATCTTCCGCGGGCTGACCACGTACACCCAGACCGACAAGGGCGAGAAGACGCTGGTCGGTGACCTCGCCACGGACGCCGGCCAGATGTCGGACGGCGGCAAGACCTGGAAGTACACGCTCAAGGACGGCATCAAGTTCGAGGACGGGACGCCGATCACGTCCAAGGACATCCGGCACACCATCGAGCGGACGTACGCGCCGTTCGTCACCGAGGGCCCGACCTACATCCAGCAGTGGCTCTCGGGTGACGGCACGGCCTACCGCAAGGCGCTGCCGGACGGCCCGTACAAGGGCGACCACCTGCCCAAGTCGGTCCTGGACACGCCGGACGACAAGACCGTCATCTTCCACTTCAAGGCCCCGCAGACCCAGCTGCCCTACGCGCTGGCCATGGCGGGCTACAGCGCCGTCCCGGACAGCGCCAAGGACACCAAGGACAGCTACGACGTCGCCCCGGTCTGCGCCGGCCCGTACAAGATCGCGTCGTTCAAGTCCGGCAAGTCCATGGAGCTGGTGCGCAACACCAACTGGGACCCCAAGACCGACCCGGCGCGCCACCAGTACGTCGACGGTTACAAGATCTCGTTCAACCACCAGTTCTCCGACTCCACCAAGCGGCTCAAGGCCGACCAGGGCGACGACAAGACCGCGATCAGCTTCACCAACTCCGTCGACCCGACGCTCACCAAGGACGTGCTGTCCGACGCGAGCGCCAGCAAGCGCCTGGTCCAGGGCTACCAGCCCTACGTGTGGCAGATGAACATGAACATGGACCGCATCAAGGACAAGCGGATCCGTGACGCCATCACCTACGCGATGCCGAGCCAGCAGGTCGTCCGCATCGAGGGCGGCAGCTACGGCGGCGAGATCGCCGGCGGTCTGCTCTCCCCGACCGTCGCGGGCTACGAGAAGGGCTACGACCCGTACGGCAAGCTGAAGAAGCCGAACGGCGACCCGGAGAAGGCCAAGCAGCTGCTGAAGGAAGCCGGCAAGGTGGGCATGAAGCTCGTCTACGCCTACGCCAACACCGAGATCCGGCAGCGGGAAGCGGTCGCCATCGCCGACGGACTGGCCAAGGCCGGCTTCGACGTGCAGAAGAAGGAGGTCGACTCCTCCTCCTGGTACCAGCAGATGGGCAAGGTCGACAACGGCTTCGACATCTACATGACCGGCTGGGGCCAGGACTGGTCGGACGCCTCGACCGTCATCCCGCCGTCCTACGACGGCACGACGATCGCCGACGGCGGCACCAACTACTCGCACATCCGCGACCAGCACGTCACCGACGAGATCAAGCGCATCAAGCAGATCCCGGACACCAAGCAGCAGACCGAGGAGTGGCAGAAGCTGCACCACTACATCGTGGAGAAGGTCAACCCGGCCGTGCCGGTCTTCTACACCAAGGTGCTCCAGCTGTACGGCTCCAAGATCGGCGGCATCCGCTACAACTCGGACACCAACTACCTCGACGTGAACACCCTGTTCATCAAGAAGTAGGCCGCACCGCACCTGATGCCGAAGGCACTCCGGAGTGCGCGCGCAAGGCGGGGCGCGCACTCCGGGCCTTCCCGCCACCCCTCACCCCACTGCAGCCGCCGTCCTGAGAGCAGCGAACTGTCATGCTTCCCTTCCTCCTTCGCCGGACGATCGGCGCGGTCGTCATCCTCCTTCTGCTGAGCGCCTTCACCTTCTTCGTCTTCTTCTCCGTAGGCGATCCCGCGATGATGGCCTGCGGTAAGAACTGCACGGCCGACAACGTCGCGCTGATCCACAAGAATCTGGGCCTGGACCAGCCCGTGCCGGTCCAGTACTGGCACTTCCTGGTCGGGATCTTCGCAGGCCGCGACTTCACCCTCGGCCACTGCAGCGCCCCGTGCTTCGGCTACTCCTTCGCCACCAAGCAGGACGTCTGGTCCACGATGATGGACCGGCTCCCGCTCACCGCGTCGCTGGCCATCGGCGGCATCGTGGCCTTCCTGGTGATCGGCCTGGGCGCCGGCCTGCTCGCGGCCTGGAAGCGCGGTTCGCTGCTGGACAAGACCGTCACCGGCATCTCGATGGTCCTCAGCTCGGTGCAGATCTACATCCTCGGGCCCGTGGTGCTGGGCATCTTCGTCTACAGCGGCATCATGGCCGCGCCGCAGTACGTGAACCTCACCAGCGACCCGGTCGGGTGGTTCATGGGCCTGCTGATCCCGTGGCTGGTGATGGCGACGATCTTCACCGCGCAGTACACCCGTATGGCGCGCTCGACGATGATCGAGCAGCTCCAGGAGGAGCACGTCCGCACCGCCAAGGCCAAGGGCATGCCGGCGCGCTACGTCTTCCTGCGGTACGCCTGGCGCGGTTCGCTGATCCCGATCATCACCATCCTCGGTGTGGACCTCGGCTCGCTGTTCGGCGGCGCGATGATCACCGAGTTCACCTTCCAGCTGGCGGGGATCGGCCGGCTGGCGGTCGAGTCGGTCGTCACCCTCGACCTGCCGATGGTGATGGGCGTGATGATCTTCAGCGCCGCCCTGATCCTCATCTTCAACATCATTGTGGATGCGGCCTACGCGTTCATCGACCCGCGCGTGCGCCTGTCCTAGGAGAGCCAGACGTGACCACACCCACCAAGACCGAGGAGACGCCGGTCCCGAACGGATCCGGTGCCGCTTCCTTCCTCTCCGTCCGCGACCTGCATGTCCGCTTCTCCACCGAGGACGGCATCGTCAAGGCGGTCGACGGCCTCTCCTTCGACCTCGAGCGCGGCAAGACCCTGGGCATCGTCGGCGAGTCCGGCTCCGGCAAGTCCGTCACCAACCTCGCGGTGCTGGGGCTGCACAACCCCAAGTCCACCGAGATCACCGGCGAGATCCACCTGGACGGCCAGGAGCTGACCGGCGCCCGGGAGAAGACCCTGGAGAGGCTCCGGGGCAACAAGATGGCGATGATCTTCCAGGACGCGCTGACCGCCCTGTCGCCGTACTACACCGTCGGCCGGCAGATCGCCGAGCCGTTCATCAAGCACACCGGCGCCAGCAAGCGCGAGGGCCGGCAGCGCGCCATCGAGATGCTGACCAAGGTCGGCATCCCGCAGCCGAACCTGCGGGTGGACGACTACCCGCACCAGTTCTCCGGCGGTATGCGGCAGCGCGCGATGATCGCCATGGCGCTGGTCTGCAATCCGCAGCTGCTGATCGCGGACGAGCCGACCACCGCGCTGGACGTCACCGTGCAGGCGCAGATCCTGGACCTGCTCAAGGACCTCCAGCAGGAGTTCGGCTCCGCGATCATCCTGATCACCCACGACCTCGGCGTGGTCGCCAACACCGCCGACGACCTGCTGGTGATGTACGCGGGCCGGGCCGTGGAGCGCGGCACGGTCAAGGAGATCCTCAACGAGCCCCGGCACCCGTACACCTGGGGCCTGCTCAGCTCGATGCCGCGCCTGACCTCGGACGTGAGCGAGTCGCTGCACCCGATCCCGGGCTCCCCGCCGAGCCTGCTCAACCCGCCGTCCGGCTGCCCGTTCCACCCGCGGTGCGCGTTCACCGCGGAGGTCGACGGCGACCGGTGCTCCGGGGAGCGGCCGCCGCTGGCGCCGGGCCGGGCCGCCGCCTGCCACCTCACCGCCGAGCAGAAGCAGACCTTCTTCACCGAGCAGATCAAGCCCCGGCTGGGCTAGGGAGCTACCACGATGGCCAAGAACGACACCCTCCCGGCACCCCGGGCCGCCGCGCCCGCCGAGGGCGAGCCGCTGCTCGTCGCGGAGGGGCTCACCAAGCACTTCCCGATCCACGGCGGCTTCCCGTTCAAGCGGAAGGTCGGGGCCGTCCAGGCGGTCGACGGGGTGGACCTGACCGTCCACGCCGGTGAGAGCTTCGGCCTGGTCGGCGAGTCCGGCTGCGGCAAGTCGACCACCGGGCGGCTGCTGACCCGGCTGATGGAGCCCACCTCCGGGAAGATCACCTACGCGGGCCACGAGATCACGCACGCCAACCGCAAGCAGCTGGCGCCGATCCGCTCCGAGATCCAGATGATCTTCCAGGACCCGTACGCCTCGCTGAACCCGCGGCAGACGGTCGGCACGATCATCAGCGGCCCGATGGAGATCAACGGCATCAACCCGCCCGGCGGCCGCGAGAAGCGGGTCCGGGAGCTGCTGGAGACGGTCGGCCTCAACCCCGAGCACTACAACCGCTTCCCGCACGAGTTCTCCGGCGGCCAGCGGCAGCGCATCGGGGTGGCCCGGGCGCTGGCCCTGAACCCGAAGCTGATCGTCGCCGACGAGCCGGTCTCCGCGCTCGACGTCTCGATCCAGGCGCAGGTGGTCAACCTCCTCCAGGACCTCCAGCGCGAGCTGGGCATCGCGTTCGTCTTCATCGCCCACGACCTGGCCGTGGTGCGGCACTTCAGCGAGCGGGTCGCGGTGATGTACCTCGGCAAGATCGTCGAGGTGGGCACCCGCGACGAGATCTACCAGCGGCCGCGCCACCCGTACACCCACGCCCTGCTGTCGGCGGTGCCCGAGCCCAAGCTGACCGAGGGCGAGGAGGAGCGGGAGCGGATCCGGCTCGCCGGGGACGTGCCGTCGCCGGTCAACCCGCCGTCCGGCTGCCGCTTCCGCACCCGGTGCTGGAAGGCGCAGGAGAAGTGCGCGACGGAGGAGCCGCCGCTTGTCCAGCTGTCCGGCAACGACGCCGGGCACCTGACGGCCTGCCACTTCCCGGAGGAGCCCACCACCGCCGCGCGCGGTGAGGACATCATCCTGGACCCGGCGCTGGCCGCGATCGAGGAGGCGGCCGCCGGCGACGGCCCGTCCGCCGCGCAGGACTGACGCCCGCCCCCGCGCGCCGGAGCCCGCTTCCCTCCCGGGAGGCGGGCTCCGGCGCGTCCAGGGGTTCTCCAAGGGCCTTACGGGCCCTGGGGCACCACCCGCCGCTCCTCCGCGAAGTGGCAGGCGGAGGCGTGCCGGGCCGGGCCGGTGGCGTCCGCCAGCACGGCCGGGACGGCCAGCGGCGGCTCGACCCGGGCGCACAGCTCGCGCGCCTTCCAGCAGCGGGTGCGGAAGCGGCAGCCGGACGGCGGATCGGCCGGCGAGGGCACGTCCCCGCTGAGCAGGATGCGCTCCCGGTGGGCGCGCGCCTCCGGGTCCGGCACCGGGACGGCGGAGAGCAGGGCCTGGGTGTACGGGTGGGTGGGGTGGTCGTAGATCTCCTCGCCGGTACCGGTCTCGACGATCTTGCCGAGGTACATCACCGCGACCCGGTCGGAGAGGTGGCGGACGACGGACAGGTCGTGCGCGATGAAGACGTAGGAGAGCCCGAACTCGCCCTGGAGCCGGGCCAGGAGGTTGACCACCTGCGCCTGGACGGAGACGTCGAGGGCGGACACCGGCTCATCCGCGACGATGATCTCCGGGCGGAGCGCCAGACCGCGGGCGATGCCGATCCGCTGGCGCTGGCCGCCGGAGAACTGGTGCGGATAGCGGTTGATGAACTCCGGGTTGAGGCCGACGACCTCCAGGAGTTCCTGGACCCGGCGCCGCCGCTCGCCCTTGGGGGCCGCCTCGGGGTGGATCTCGTAGGGCTCGCCGACGATGTCGCCGACCGTCATCCGGGGGTTGAGGGAGGTGTACGGGTCCTGGAAGACCATCTGGATGTTGCGGCGGACGGCCTTCAGGGCGCGGCCGGACAGGCGGGTGATGTCCTGGCCGCGGTAGCGGATCGCGCCCGCCGTGGGCCGCTCCAGGCCGACCAGCATCCGGGCGACGGTGGACTTGCCGCACCCGGATTCCCCGACGATGCCGAGCGTCTCCCCCTGGCGCAGGGTGAACGCGATCCCGTCGACGGCCTTGACCGCGCCGACCTGCTTGCGGACCAGCACGCCCTGGGTCAGCGGGAAGTGCTTGACCAGGTCGGCCACCTCCAGCAGCGGTTCACCGGGCGCCATCGAGGGTCTCCTTCCAGAAGTGGCAGGCGCTGGCGCGGTCCGGCCCGGCGTCGTAGAGCGGCGGCCGGTCGGTGCGGCAGATGTCGCGGGCCAGCGGGCAGCGGGGGTGGAAGGCGCAGCCCGGCGGGATGGCGGTGAGGCTGGGCGGCAGGCCCTTGATGGCGTGCAGCGGGCGGTCCTTGGGGCCGAGGCGGGGGACGGACTCCAGCAGGCCGCGGGTGTACGGGTGGGCGGGGGCCTTGTAGAGCTGGTGGACGGGGGCGGTCTCGACGACCCGGCCGGCGTACATCACGGCGATGGTGTCGGCGACGTCGGCGACCACGCCGAGGTCGTGGGTGATCAGGATCAGGCCCATCCGGTACTCCCGGCGCAACTCCGCGAGCAGGTCCATGACCTGGGCCTGGACGGTGACGTCGAGGGCGGTGGTCGGCTCGTCGGCGATGATCAGGGCGGGTTCCAGGGCCAGCGCCATGGCGATCATGATGCGCTGGCGCATCCCGCCGGAGAACTGGTGCGGGTAGTCCCCCACCCGCTGCCGGGCCGCCGGGATGCCGACCCGCTCCATCAGCGCGACGGCCTTGGCCCGGGCCTCCTTGCGGGAGGCGCCGCTGTGCACCCGGAACATCTCGCCGAGCTGGGTGCCGACGGTGAGCACGGGGTTCAGCGCGGAGAGCGCGTCCTGGAAGATCATCGCGAGCTGGGCGCCGCGGACCCGGCGGCGCTCCTCCCGGCCCAGGGTGAGCAGATCGCGGCCCCGGAAGAGGATCCGGCCGCCGGTGACGTAGCCGGGCGGGGAGTCCAGGATGCCCATCACGGCCTGCGCGGTGACGGACTTTCCGGAGCCGGACTCGCCGAGCACCGCGAGGGTCTGCCCGGCCGCGACAGTGTAGCTGACGCCGTTGACGGCCTTGGCCACGCCGTCCCGGGTGCGGAACTCCACCTTCAGGTCCTGGACGTCGAGCAGGGGTTCCGCGGGGGGCGCGCCGCCGTGGGTCATGTCCCGCCTCCTCAGCGCAGTTTGGGGTCGAGGGCGTCGCGGACCGCGTCGCCGAGCATGATGAACGCCAGCACCGTCAGGCTCAGCGCGCCGGCCGGCCAGAGCAGCATGTGCGGCGCGTTGCGGATGTGGGTGGAGGCGGCGGAGATGTCGATGCCCCAGGAGACGGTGGGCGGCTTCAGGCCCGCGCCGAGGTAGGACAGCGTCGCCTCCAGGGAGATGTACGTACCGAGCGCGATGGTGGCGACGACGATGACGGGCGCGACGGCGTTGGGCGCGATATGGCGCAGCAGCATCCGGCCGTTGCCGGCGCCCAGGGCCCGCGCGGCCTGGACGTAGTCGTGCTGTTTGGCGGTGACGACCGAGCCGCGGGCGATCCGGGCGATCTGCGGCCAGCCGAGCAGCACGATGAAGCCGATGACGGGCCAGACGGTGGTGCTGGTGACGACGGAGAGGAAGACCAGCCCGCCGAGCAGGACGGGGATGCCGAAGAAGATGTCGGCGAGCCGGGAGAGCAGGGCGTCCCACCAGCCGCCGAAGAAGCCGGCCAGCCCGCCGAGCAGGCTGCCCAGGAGGGCGGCGCCGGCGGTGGCGCAGGTGCCGACGGTGATGGAGGCGCGGGCGCCGTAGACGACCCGGGTGTAGACGTCGCGGCCCTGGAGGTCGTAGCCGAAGGGGTGGCCCGGCGCGGGGCCGTGCTGGGCCTTGGCGAGGTCGGCGCGGTAGGGGTTGCCGGTGGCGATCAGCTGCGGCCAGATGGCGATCACCACGAGGAAGACGATGACCAGCGCGGACAGCACGAAGACCGGGTTGCGGCGCAGGTCGTGCCAGGCGTCGCTCCACAGGCTGCGGGGCCGGCCGGCGGGTTCGCCGCCGGGCGGCGGGGGGCCGGCGGCCCCGGCGCGGTCCAGCGATTCGGCCTCACCGATGGCCAGGGCGGCGGTGCCGCCGTCGCCGTGGCCGATGGCTTCCTTGGGGACGTGCGGCTCAGGCATAGCGGATCCTCGGGTCGAGGACGGCGTACAGCAGGTCGACCAGCAGATTGGCGATCAGGAAGACCAGCACCAGGATCGTCACGAAACCCACCACGGTCGGTGAGTTCTGCCGGAGGATGCCCTGGTAGAGCTGGAATCCCACACCGTGGATATTGAAGATGCGCTCGGTGACGATGGCGCCGCCCATCAGCGCGCCGATATCGGTGCCGATGAAGGTGACGACGGGGATGAGCGAATTCCGCAGCAGATGGCGGGTGATGACGCGGTGCCGGGGCAGTCCTTTGGCGACCGCGGTGCGGATGTAGTCGGCGCGGGCGTTCTCCGCGATGGAGGTCCGGGTGAGCCGGGTGACATAGGCGAGCGAGACCAGCGCGAGGACGAGTCCGGGCAGCAGCATTTCGCCCAGCGGCGTCTCGAACGCCACGGTCGGCGCGGCCCATTCCAGTTTCACCCCGAAGACGAACTGCAGCAGATATCCGCTGACGAAGGTCGGTACGGACACCACGACGAGGGTGAGGACGAGGACGGTGGTGTCGACGCCCCGGCCGCGCCGCAGTCCGCTGAAGACGCCCAGCGCGATACCGATGAGCGTTTCGAAGACGACGGCGATCAGGGTGAGCCGGAGGGTGACCGGAAAGGCGGTGGCCATCAGCTCGGTGACCGGGCGGCCGTTGAACGCGGTCCCGAAATTCCCCTGGAAGATCTGGGACATGTAGTGCGGGTACTGCTTCCACAGCGGCTGGTCGAGATAGAGGTCGTGGCGGATCTGGGCCGCGGTGGCCGGGTCCGGGGCCCGTTCGCCGAACATCGCGGCCACCGGGTCGCCCAGCGCGTAGACCATCAGAAAGATGAGGAAGGTGCTGCCGATGAAGACCGGGATCATCTGGAGCAGCCGCCGGATCACATAACGTCCCATGAGCCCGCCTCACTTCGCGGTCAGCCGACCGTGATCTCGTTGTAGACCGGGACGCTGAAGGGATTGAGCGCCACATTCCGCACCCGCTCGGAATAGCCGCCGCTGCCGTTCTGGTACCACAGCGGAATGGCCGGCATCTGCTGGGCGAGGATCCGCTCGGCGTCCTGGAAGCGCGCCACCGCCTCCCGGGTGTCGGGGGCGGCGTTGGCCTTGTTGACGAGGGTGTCGAAACCCCGGTCGCTGAACTTCCCGTCGTTGGACGAGGCGCCGGTGTAGTAGAGCGGCTGGAGGAAATTCTGGATGAGCGGGTAGTCCATCTGCCAGCCGGCCCGGAAGGGGCCGGACATCTGCCGGGCGGTGATCTTGTTGCGGAAATCCGCGAACGTCCCGACCGGATTCCCCACGCAGGCGCGGTCGTTGCCGAGAGTGTTGTTGATGCTGTTGCAGACCGCGTCGACCCAGTCCTTGTGCGAGCCGGTGTCGGCGTTGTACGTGATCGTCAGCCGGCCGCCGGGGATTCCGCCGCCCTCCTTGATGAGCCGCCGGGCCTTCGCCGGGTCGAAGACGCAGGCGTCCCCGCACACCCCGGCTTTGTAACCGCCCTTCTCCCCCAGGACCGGTGACGTCCAGTCGGTGGCCGGGGTGCGGGTGTTCTGGAAGATCTCCTTGGTGATCTGCCGCCGGTCGATCGCCATGGACAGCCCGCGCCGCACCTTTTCCGAGCCCGGCTTGCTCCACTGCCGGTCGTACATGGGGAAGGTGAGCGTCTGGATGATCCCGGCCGGCTGGTTGATGTACCGCTTCCCCAAATCCATCCGGACGTTCTTCAGCTGGGACGCCGGAATGTCGTCCACCACATCGAGATTCCCGGCCTGGAGATCGGTGTAGGCGGTGTCGGTGTCGGTGTAGACCCGCAGGTCGATTCCGCCGTTGCGGGCCGGATCGGGGCCGGGGTACTTCGTCCATTTCCGCATCCGCAGCACGGTGCCCTTGTCGTACGAGTCCACGCGGTACGGGCCGTTGCCGATGGGCCGGGCCAGCCAGCCGGCGTGGTCGCGGAAGAACGCCCGGGGCAGCGGCATGAACGCCGCGTAGCCCAGCGTGTCCGGCCAGCTGGCGAATTTCTGGTTGAGGGTGACGGTGAAGGTGCGGTCGTCCTTCACCGACAGGCCGGAGAGGGTTGTCGCGGTGGGCGCGCCGCTGTCCGGGTGCACCTTGTCGAAGCCGTCGATGTACTGGAAAAAGGGCGCGTTCTTCTGCTTGTTGGTGAGCAGCGCGCCGTAATTCCAGGCGTCCACGAAGGAGTGCGCGGTGACCGGCTCGCCGTTGCTGAACGTCCAGCCGGGCCGGACCCGGATCGTGTAGTGCCGGGCGTCGCTGGTCTCGATCGTCTCGGCGAGGACGTTCTCCGCGGCGCCGGTGCGCGGGTTGTAGCGCTTGAGGCCGCGCAGCAGCATCTCCAGGACCTTGCCGCCCTGCACCTCGTTGGTGTTGGCCGGCTCCAGCGGGTTCTGCGGGTCGCCCCAGGAGGCGCTGACCACCGCGGAGCCGCCGGTGGCGCCGCGCCCGCCGCCGCACGCCGTCGCCGCGAGGACCAGCGCCCCCGCCAGGCAGACGGCCCGCTGCGCGCGCACGGCGGTCGGCATGGCGCCTCCTTACGGTCCGGACGGGCGGGGCGCGCGGGTCCGCGGGGATGCGCGCGTAGCCCACATCAGAGCCGAAAGCGGGGCATAGCGCACCCCGGCGCCGGGCGCCACTGCTCCGAACCCCCGGGAAACCCCCCGGATGACCGACCCCGGACGCCCGGCCCGCCCGCGCATACGGCGGCGCCCCGCCGGACCGAAGTCCGGCGGGGCGCCGTGGAGAAGCCGTGCGGTGCGGCGGCCGGCTCAGCCGTGCTTGGCGCGGGACGCGGCGCGGGCGCGCTCGCGCTGGTCGAGGTTGACCTTGCGGATGCGGACCGCCTCCGGGGTCACCTCCACGCACTCGTCGTCGCGGCAGAACTCCAGGGACTGCTCCAGGGAGAGCTTGCGCGGCGGCACGATCGACTCGGCCACATCGGCCGTGGACGACCGCATGTTGGTGAGCTTCTTCTCCTTGGTGATGTTCACGTCCATGTCGTCGGCGCGGGAGTTCTCGCCGACGATCATGCCCTCGTACACCTCGGTGCCGGGCTCGACGAAGAGCACCCCGCGCTCCTGGAGGTTGGTCATCGCGAAGGCGGTGACCGTACCGGACCGGTCGGCGACCAGCGAGCCGTTGTTGCGCGTGGTCAGCGTGCCGAACCAGGGCTCGTGGCCCTCGTGGATGGAGTGCGCGATACCGGTGCCGCGGGTCTGGGTCAGGAACTCCGTGCGGAAGCCGATCAGACCGCGGGAGGGGACGACGAACTCCATGCGCACCCAGCCGGAGCCGTGGTTGGACATGTTGTCCATCCGGCCCTTGCGGACGCCCATGAGCTGGGTGACCGCGCCCATGTGCTCCTCGGGCACGTCGATCGTCATCCGCTCGACCGGCTCGTAGGTCTTGCCGTCGACGTCCTTGGTGACGACCTGCGGCTTGCCGACGGTGAGCTCGTAGCCCTCCCGGCGCATGGTCTCGACCAGGATGGCCAGCGCCAGCTCGCCGCGGCCCTGGACCTCCCAGGCGTCCGGGCGCTCGGTCTCCAGCACGCGGAGCGAGACGTTGCCGATCAGCTCGCGGTCCAGGCGGTCCTTGACCTGGCGGGCGGTGACCTTGCGGTCCTTGACCGCGGCCTTGGCGTCCGCGCCCTTGCCGGTGCCGCCGCGGCCGACCAGCGGGGAGGTGTTGGTGCCGATGGTCATCGAGATGGCCGGCTCGTCGACCGTGATCAGCGGCAGCGCGACCGGGTTCTCCGGGTCGGCCAGGGTCTCGCCGATCATGATGTCGGGGATACCGGCGACCGCGCAGATGTCGCCCGGGCCGGCCTTCTCGGCGGGCTTGCGGGTGAGCGCCTCGGTCATCATCAGCTCGGAGATCCGGACGTTCTGCACCGAGCCGTCGCGCTTGATCCAGGCCACGGTCTGGCCCTTGCGCAGCTCGCCCTGCTCGACGCGGAGCAGCGCGATCCGGCCGAGGAAGTTGTCCGCGTCGAGGTTGGTGACGTGCGCCTGGAGCGGGGCCTCCTCGTCGTAGGAGGGGGCCGGGATGGTGTCCAGGATGGTGGAGAAGAACGGCTCCAGGCTGTCCGAGTCGGCGGGGACGGTGCCGTCCTCCGGCTTGGTCAGCGAGGCGATGCCGTCGCGGCCGCAGGCGTAGACGATCGGGAACTCGATCTGGTCCTCGTCGGCGTCGAGGTCCAGGAAGAGGTCGTAGGTCTCGTTGACGACCTCGTCGATCCGGGAGTCCGGGCGGTCGGTCTTGTTGATGCACAGGATGACCGGCATCCGGGCCTGGAGGGCCTTGCGCAGCACGAAGCGGGTCTGCGGCAGCGGACCCTCGGACGCGTCCACGAGGAGGACGACGCCGTCGACCATCGACAGACCGCGCTCGACCTCGCCGCCGAAGTCGGCGTGGCCGGGGGTGTCGATGATGTTGATCGTGATGGGCTCCCCGCCGTCCTTCGGGTGATACTTCACCGCGGTGTTCTTGGCGAGGATCGTGATGCCCTTCTCACGCTCCAGGTCGTTCGAGTCCATGACGCGGTCGTCGACGGAGTCGAGCTGGTGCGCGGCGAAGGCGCCGGCCTGCTTCAGCATGGCGTCGACGATGGTCGTCTTGCCGTGGTCGACGTGGGCGACGATGGCGACGTTGCGGATGTCGTGACGCTCGACGGTACGAGCCATAGTGCGGCGCTTCTCCCGGAATCGTGGATGGCATCGCGTACGGTCCGGTACGCGCGCCCTGCCGGGCTTGAGGACGCCACGGCCTCACCCCATGGTACGGGGCTGCGGCGGCAACGGCCGCCCCAGCCCGTACGCACCACTTCTGACCTGCTGTTTTGTCCCGGAGAAGAAGCTCTGGCAGGGCCCTTACCGGGTGTAGCCGATGTCCTGGAAGCGCGGGGTGGCGAAGCCGAACGCGCCGATGTTGGCGAGTGCCTTCCTCGTCGCCACCAGTTCCGGCCGCTGGTAGAGCGGAATCGATCCGGCGGCCGCCCAGATCCGGGCGTCGGCCTGCTCGACGAGGGTGTGCGCGGCGTCCCCGTCGAGTTCGGAGGCGGCCTGGTCGAAGAGCTGGTCGATGTGGTCGGTGCCGACCCGGGTGTAGTTCTGCTCGACGGTCAGCGAGCCGTCCGGGGCGGGCTGCGGCTTGGCGAAGATGGGCCGGGCGTCGGTCGCCGGGAAGGCGGTGCCGGGCCAGGAGTACAGCGCCAGGTCGTAGTCGCCGGAGGCGATGTGGTCCTGGAAGTAACTGGCGTCCGGGACGCGCTGGATGGCGGTCTGCACGCCGATCCTGTTCAGCATCGCGGCGATCCGCCCGCCCACCGCGCGCAGCTGCTCCGAGCCGGGCCCGTCGGGCAGGACGAAGCGCAGCGCCAGCGGCCGGCCGTCCTTCTTCATCACCGGCACCGCGGCGTGCGCCCGGCCCGCCGCCTCCGGCGAGGACCCGGCGTGCGCGGGGCGGGCGGCCGCGCCGTGACCGGTGCGGAAGGCGGCCGCGTGGCCCGCGGCGGCGCCCGGCAGGTGCGGTGCCTGCCCGGTCTCGATCCGCTCGGCGGCGCCCAGCGCCTGCGCGGCCCGCTGGGTGAAGCGGCGGTAGCGGGCGTACGCCGGGGAGCCGGTGTCGCCCTCGGCCGCGGCCTTCTCGGCGGCGGCGCCGGCCTTGTAGAACGCCGCGCTCTGCCGCAGCAGCGCGGCCTGCTGGACCTCGGAGCCGACCGCGCCGGCAAAGGAGAGCGGGGCCTCGGCGGCGGCCGGGCGGGTGCCGTCGCGGTCGGAGCGGGCCCGGGCGGGCCGGTGGCCGTTGCGGCCGTCGCTGACCGCGTCGCCGGGCTGGTCGGCGGAGGAGCCCTCGCCCGGCTCGTCGGCGCCGGGGCCGCCGTCCTCCGGGCCGTCGTCGCCCGTGCGGTCCGGGGTCATCGCGCGGCCGGCGCCGGCCTGCTCCCCGGCCTGCTCCGGCGCGGCCGGGGCGGCCGGCTTCCAGCCGGCGTCGGCGAGCAGTTTGCGGGCCGCGCCGGCGTCCGCGTCGCCGAGCGCGTCGCTGTGGTCCTCGTAGCCGTGCTGCCCGGCCATCAGCAGGTGGTTGCCGAGCGGCCGGGCGGGCAGGTCGAGGGGTTTGAGGACGGAGTCGGCGAGCGCCTGGCGGTCGATGGCGCGGGCCACCGCGCGGCGCACCCGCTGGTCGGCGAGCGGTCCGGCGCTGCCGTTGAGCGCGAGCTGGGTGTAGGCGGGCTCCAGGGCCTTGCGGATGGTGTAGCCGCGCAGCGCGGAGTGCGGGGCGGCGGCGGGCCCGGCGGCCTTGGCGTCGGCGCCCTGGGCGCTCTTGGCGGCGGCGGGCGCGGCGGCCCGGTCGACCCGTTCGGCGGCCGGCCGGTCCACCGCGGCGACGTCGACGGTCCCGGCGGCCAGCGCCGCGGCCCGCTTGCCGCGCGGCAGGGCGGTCAGCACCAGCCGGTCGAGCTTGGCGCGGTCGCCCCACCAGGCGGGGTTGCGGACGAGGGTGACGGTGCCGCGGTCGGCGTCCCGCGCGCGGACGAGGAACGGGCCGGCGCCGACCGGCAGCTTCTCCCGCGCCCCGTCGTTGAAGGCGTCCGCGTCGCCCATCACGGACTTGGGGTAGAGCGGGGTGAAGAGCGACTGCCAGTCGGCGTACGGCCGGGCGAAGGTGACCTTGACCTCGTGCGGTTTGGCGCCCGGTTCGACCTTGGCGATCCGGTCGTACCCGGCGTTGCGGGCGGTCCAGTAGGCGCTGTCCTTGCCGCGCAGCGCGTTCCACTGGGCGGCGAAGTCGGCGGCGCCGATCGGCCGGCCGTCGCTCCAGCGGGCCTTGGGGTTGAGGCGGTAGGTGACGACCTGCCGGGGCTCGCGGGCGCTGACGGCGGCGTCGGCGAGGTAGTCGGCGTTGCGCTGCGGCCGGCCCTCGGCGTCGAGGGTGAACAGGCTCGGCAGCACCGCCCCGGTGACCCGGGTGGTGCCGGCGTCGGCGTCGCTCTGGAAGGCGTTGAAGGTGCTGGGCAGCGTGTCCAGCGCCCAGCGGACCGTGCCGCCGTTCTTCAGCGCGCCGCGCGGCGCCGGCGCGATGTCCTGCGACCGGGCGACGGAGGGTGCGGTGTCGCCCTGGCCGCAGCCGGCCAGTGCGGGCAGCGGGAGCAGCACCCCTGCCGCGACGATCGCGGCACAGCGGCGCCGCCGGCTCACCGCGCCGCCTGGGCTGACGTGGTCGGTCATGACAGTTACCTCCGGGCTCGCCCGCGCCGCACCGAGCCGCAGCAACACGTCCGGCCGACTTTGCGGCTCATCACATCTTTGGCATCCCTACTGAAGGTGACCGTCCGCTTCCCCGCCTCCCGACACGGCGGCGGCGCGCCCGACACCACCCGCCCGGACCATCCCCGCTGCTCCGGTCGGCGGACGCACAGGGTCACGACAGGGGCGTACGGGCCGCCGCGCACGCCCCCGGGGACGCACCGGATCGCGTCGTACTCGCGCCTGCCCCCTTCCCAAGCCCTACTGTGACGCGCGACACTCTCGGGCGCATGAGATCGCCCACCACCCGTCACGAAGTGAGGGCACCCGATGTCCGTACAGGACGACTTGACGGCGGTTGAACGCAGCCTGGACGCCCTGGTCCAGGCGGTCGGCACGCTCCAGAAGCGGATCGGCGAAGGGCTGGAGGTCCGCCGCATCCGCAGCGACACGGACCATCTGCGGGAGGGGCTGGCGCTGCTGAGGCAGAGCCTGGCCGCCGCCCCGCCGGGCCGCCCGGGCGCGGCCGAGGACGAGATGGTCCCGATCCCCGACACCCCCTACAACTCCGCGCTGTGGACCGACGCCGAGGACGAGGGCCTGGGCGGCAAAGACCGGCACGCCCCCTGACGGACGGAGACGAGACGTTGGCCACCGGCATCGACCCCGCACCGCAATCGGGCCCGACCGGCGTGCGCGATGCCTCGCGCGCCGCCATCCCCGCCCGCCATCTGCGCACCGACCGCTGGTGGCTGGCACCGGCCGGCACCGCCGCCGGGCTCCTGGCGTTCGTCGTCTACTCCACCTGGCGGGCGTTCGCGAACGCCGACTACTACCACGCCCCCTACGTCTCGCCGTTCTACTCGCCGTGTCTGGCGGAGAACTGCCGCACCATGCGGGGCGGCCCCAACTGGGAGATCTTCGGCAGCTGGTGGGGCCTGTCCCCCGCGCTGCTGATCCTGATCTTCCCGCTGGGCTT
The DNA here is from genome assembly GCF_001509485.1 of Streptomyces sp. NRRL F-4489. GTDB lineage: Bacteria > Actinomycetota > Actinomycetes > Streptomycetales > Streptomycetaceae > Streptomyces. The sequence continues at coordinate 12,160 of NZ_LLZI01000235.1, read as the reverse complement.
CCGGCTGACCTGCTACTACTACCGCAAGGCGTACTACCGCGGCTTCTGGGCCTCCCCGCCGGCCTGCGCGGTCGCCGAACCGCACCGGAAGTACACCGGCGAGACCCGCTTCCCGCTGATCCTCCAGAACATCCACCGCTACTTCTTCTACTTCGCGGTGGTGGTCGCCGGGGTGCTGACGTACGACACCGCGCTGACCTTCCGCGACGACCACTACCGCTGGGGCCATATGGGCCTGGGCTCGCTGGTCTTCCTCGCCAACATCGTGCTGATCTGGGCGTACACCCTCTCCTGCCACTCCTGCCGGCATATCGTCGGCGGCCGGCTGCGGCACTTCTCCAAGCACCCGGTGCGGTACCGGCTGTGGGGCTGGGTCAGCAAGCTCAACGCCCGCCACATGCTGCTCGCCTGGTCCTCGCTGATCAGCGTGGCGGTGGCGGACTTCTACGTCTTCCTGCTGGCCAGCGGGGCGTTCGAGGACCCGCGCTTCTTCTGACCCGCCAATCCGCAAGGGAACAAAGGGACTTACGAGGGAAGGTGTGCCGCTGATGGCGCATGTGGACCGGCAGACCTGGGACGTGGTCGTGGTGGGCGCGGGCGGCGCCGGGCTGCGCGCCGCCATCGAGGCCCGCGAGGCGGGCATGCGGACGGCGGTGATCTGCAAGTCCCTGTTCGGCAAGGCCCATACGGTGATGGCCGAGGGCGGGATCGCGGCCAGTATGGGCAACGCCAACGAGCACGACACCTGGCAGGTCCACTTCCGGGACACCATGCGCGGCGGGAAGTTCCTCAACCACTGGCGGATGGCCGAACTGCACGCCCGGGAGGCCCCGGACCGGGTCTGGGAGCTGGAGACCTGGGGCGCGCTCTTCGACCGCACCCCGGACGGCCGGATCTCCCAGCGGAACTTCGGCGGCCACGAGTACCCGCGGCTGGCGCACGTCGGCGACCGCACCGGCCTGGAGCTGATCCGCACCCTCCAGCAGCGGATCGTCGCGCTCCAGCAGGAGGACCAGCGGGTCTCCGGCTCGTACGAGGAGGGGCTGAAGGTCTTCCAGGAGTGCACGGTCACCCGCGTGCTGAAGACCGACGGGAAGGTCTCCGGGGTCTTCTGCTACGACCGGGAGTCCGGCCGCTTCTTCGTGCTGGAGGCGCCGGCCGTGGTGCTGGCCACCGGCGGGATCGGCAAGTCGTTCAAGGTGACCTCCAACTCCTGGGAGTACACCGGCGACGGGCACGCGCTGGCGCTGCTGGCCGGCGCGCCGCTGATCAACATGGAGTTCGTGCAGTTCCACCCGACCGGTATGGTCTGGCCGCCGTCCGTCAAGGGCATCCTCGTCACCGAGTCGGTGCGCGGCGACGGCGGGGTGCTGCGCAACAGCGACGGCAAGCGGTTCATGTTCGACTACATCCCGGACGTCTTCAAGGAGAAGTACGCCGAGACCGAGGCCGAGGGCGACCGCTGGTACGACGACCCCGACCGCAACCGCCGCCCGCCCGAGCTGCTGCCCCGCGACGAGGTGGCCCGGGCCATCAACGCCGAGGTCAAGGCGGGCCGCGGCTCCCCGCACGGCGGCGTCTTCCTGGACGTCTCGACCCGGATGCCGGCCGAGGTCATCCAGCGCCGGCTGCCGTCCATGTACCACCAGTTCAAGGAGCTGGCGGACGTGGACATCACCGCCGAGCCGATGGAGGTCGGCCCGACCTGCCACTACGTCATGGGCGGGGTGGAGGTGGACCCGGACACCGCGGCGGCCACCGGTGTGCCCGGGCTGTTCGCGGCCGGCGAGGTGGCCGGCGGGATGCACGGCTCCAACCGCCTGGGCGGCAACTCCCTCTCCGACCTGCTGGTCTTCGGCCGCCGCGCGGGGCTGTACGCGGCCGAGTACGTCACCGGGCTGCGCGCCCGGCCGCCCGCCGAGCCGCACGACATCGACGCGGCCGAGGCGGAGGCGCTGCGCCCGTTCAGCGCCGAGGAGGCCGGCGGCCCGGCCGAGAACCCGTACACCCTGCACCAGGAGCTCCAGCAGGCGATGAACGACCTGGTCGGCATCATCCGCCGGGAGGGCGAGATGAGCCAGGCGCTGGAGCGGCTGGCGGCGCTGCGGGCGCGCGCCGAGCGGGCCGGCGTGGAGGGCCACCGGCAGTACAACCCGGGCTGGCACCTGGCGCTGGACCTGCGGAACATGCTGCTGGTCAGCGAGTGCGTGGCGCGGGCGGCGCTGACCCGCACGGAGAGCCGGGGCGGGCACACCCGGGACGACTATCCGGAGATGGACCGGCGCTGGCGCAACGTCAATCTGGTCTGCGCGCTCGCGGACGGGCCGGGCGGCGACGGCGACCCGGGCCCGGCGCCGGGCCGGATCCGGCTCACCCGCCGGGAGACCCCGCCGATCCGCCGCGATCTCCTCGAACTCTTCGAGAAGGACGAGCTGGTGAAGTATCTGACGGACGAGGAGCTGAGCCGGTGAGCGAGCGGCAGGCGGAGCAGCGGCCCGACGGGTCCTACCAGGCGCGCTTCCGGATCTGGCGGGGCGACGCGGACGGCGGCGGGCTGCGGGACTTCGAGGTGGAGGTCAACGAGGGCGAGGTGGTGCTGGACATCGTCCACCGCCTCCAGGCGACCCAGGCCCCCGACCTCGCGGTGCGCTGGAACTGCAAGGCGGGCAAATGCGGTTCGTGCAGCGCGGAGATCAACGGGCGGCCGCGGCTGATGTGCATGACCCGGATGTCGGTCTTCTCCCGTACGGAGACCGTCACCCTGACCCCGATGCGGACGTTCCCGGTCGTGCGCGACCTGGTCACCGATGTGTCGTTCAACTACACCAAGGCGCGGGAGATCCCGGCGTTCGTACCGCCGGCGGACCTGGGGCCGGGCGAGTACCGGATGCGGCAGGAGGACGTGAACCGCTCGCAGGAGTTCCGCAAGTGCATCGAGTGCTTCCTGTGCCAGGACACCTGCCACGTGGTCCGCGACCACGAGGAGAACAAGACCGCCTTCGCCGGCCCGCGTTTCCTGATGCGGATCGCCGAACTGGACATGCACCCGCTGGACGCCGCGCCGGCCCTCGGCCTGGACCGCAAGCGCGCCGCCCAGGATGACCACGGGCTCGGCTACTGCAACATCACCAAGTGCTGCACCGAGGTCTGCCCCGAGCAGATCAAGATCACCGACAACGCCCTGATCCCGCTGAAGGAGCGGGCCGCGGACCGGAAATACGACCCTCTGGTCTGGCTCGGGAACAAGATCCGGCGTCGGACGGAATAACCCGCCGTATCGCCAAGTACCCGCTCATGCCGCCTTTCTGACGTAGCATCAGATGGCCGGAAACCGCCTTACGACGTAATCGAACACGCGCGGTATAAGAGCGGAATGAATCTTCCAAAATTGAACCGCCGACGCGTGCTGGCCGGTCTGGGCACCGTGCCGCTGGCCGCCGCGGCCGGCTTCCCCGCCGTCGCCCAGGACCGCCCGGCCCGCGCCGCCGAGGCCCCCGGCCCCCGCCGCACCACCCTGCTGCGCGGCGCCGACCTGGTGCTGACCATGGACCCCAAGCTGGGCACCGGCCCCCTGGGGCAGCTGGAGAACGGCGTCGACATCCTGCTCCGGGACGGCACCGTCGCCGCCGTGGGCCGCGGCCTGACCGCCCCGTCCGGCGCCCGCGTCCTGGACACCCGCGGCAAGATCGTGCTGCCCGGCTTCGTCGATCTGCACAACCACCTGTGGCAGTCCAGCATCCGCGGCGGCTGCTCCGGCGACGACCTCTACGGCTGGCTGAGCGGCTGCAACCGCGCCACGCTCCCCAAGATCGGCCCCCAGGACATGTACCGCTTCGTCCACCTGGCCGCCCTCGACGCCCTCCAGGCCGGCGTCACCACCGTCGTCGACTGGGTCCACCCGATCCCGTACGACACCAGCGCGCGCTACATCCAGGCGCTGGACGACGCCGGTCTGCGCTTCGTCTACGCCTCGACCCAGAGCGCCGCCGACGCCCACCTCATCCCCAAGATCAAGAAGGACTTCCTGGACCCGCTGCCGCTGGCCTCCGTCCAGGTCTCGGCGCACGCCGGGATGGACCAGCTCAAGGAGTTGCGGGCGCTGAACGAGGTCGCCCGCGACCTGAAGGTGATGCTCAACTCGCACGTCCTGGAGAACAAGGGCGACCGCGCGGACGACCAGATCCGCTCGCTGCGCGAGATCGGCGCGTTCGGCCCGGGCCTGCTGATGAACCACGCGATCCACCTCACCGACGAGGAGATCGCGCTCACCGGCGAGCACGACGTGCGGATCGCGCACTGCCCGCTGAGCAATATGCGGCTGGCGTCCGGTATCTGCCCGCTGCCCGCCTACCACCGGCACGGTGTCAAGGCCGGGCTCGGCCACGACGGCGGCACCAACGACACCTCGGACATGTTCAACGTCATGAAGGCGGCGGTCGGCCTCCAGCGCGCCCTCCACCAGGACGCCGAGATCCACCCGACCCTCCCGGCCGTGCTGCGGATGGCCACCCTCGGCGGCGCGGAGGCCATCGGGATGGCCGACCGGGTCGGCTCCCTGACCCCGGGCAAGCGCGCCGATGTCGTGGTCCTGGACCCCGGCACGCTCAACTTCGCCCCGCGCTTCGACTGGACCAGCCAGATCGTCCTCAACGGCCAGCCGCCGAACGTCAGCGAGGTCTTCGTCGACGGCCACCTCCGCAAGGCGGACGGCGAGCTGCTGCACGTCGACACCGCACGCGTCGTCCGCGAGGCGGAACTGGCCGCCACGCACGTCCGCGGCGCCTGACCCACCCGCAGCCCGGGTCCGTCCACCCGGGTCCCCAGGGGCGCCCGTACGCCCGTACCGCCCGTACGCCCGTACCGCGGCCTCAGAACAGGCTCAGCAGTGCCTCCGCCGGATCCGCCGGCGCCGCGTCGCCGTCCGGCAGCGCGAGTTCGAACCACACGGTCTTGCCGCGCGGGGTGCGCCGGCTCCCCCAGCGCTCACTGAGCAGCCCGACGAGCTGAAGACCGCGGCCCCCCTCGTCGGTATCGCGGGCCCGCCGCCGCCGCGGCTGGGCGAGATCCGCGTCCCACACCTCGCACACCAGCGTCCGGTCCAGCAGCAGCCGCAGCCTGATCTCCCCGTGCCCGTGCCGCAGCGCGTTCGTCACCAACTCGCTGACCAGCAGCTCCGTGGTGTCCACCAGCGCCTGAAGACCCCAGTCGGTCAGCTGGTCGCGGGCCAGCTCCCGGGCCCGGGCCACCGACCGCGGCTCCGGCGCCAGGCTCCAGTCGCCCACCGCCTCCTTGGGCAGCCCGTGCACCCGGGCCATCAGCAGCGCGATGTCGTCCTCGCCGTGCGAGGTGTTCAGCTCGCTCAGCACGTGGTCGCAGACGTCCTCCAGCGGCCGCCCGGCGTCCGAGAGCGCCCGGCGGAACGCCTGCAGCCCCGCGTCCAGCGGCTGGTGCCGGGACTCCACCAGGCCGTCGGTGTACAGCGCGAGCAGCGCGCCGTCCGGCACCTCGACCTCGATCTCCTCGAACGGCTCCCCGCCCACGCCCAGCGGCATCCCCGGCGGCACGTCCAGCAGCAGCGCCTCCTCGCCCTCCTCGACCAGCACCGGCGGCAGATGCCCGGCGTTGGCGAAGGTGCAGATCCGGGTGATCGGGTCGTAGACCGCGTAGACGCAGGTGGCGAGGTAGACCTCGGAGAGGTCGGCGGTACGCGCCGAGCGGGCCGGGACCGCGCCGCCGGACGCCGCGCCCGACCGGCTGCGGGCGGTGCGCGCCATGGCGCCGCGGTCGCCGCTGCCGCCCAGCCCCCGGGCGATCTCGTCCAGCGCCCCCAGCACCTCGGCCGGCTCCAGGTCCAGCAGCGCCAACGTCCGTACGGCGGTGCGGAGTTCGCCCATCGCGACCGCGGCGCGCAGGCCCCGGCCCATCACGTCGCCGACGACCAGGGCGGTGCGGTGGCCGGGGAGTTCGATGACGTCGAACCAGTCGCCGCCGACCTCGGTGGCGGTGGTGCCGGGCAGATAGCGGCAGGCGATGTCGAGGCCGGCCGCCTCGGGGTCGCCGGGCGGCAGCAGGCTGCGCTGCAATATCAGCGCCCGCTCGTGCTCGCGGCGGTACAGCCGGGCGTTGTCGATGCAGACCGCGGCGCGCGCGGCCAGCTCCACCGCCAGCGCGGTGTCCCGTTCGCCGAACGGCTCGCTGCCCTTCGTCCGGGAGAACCGCACCAGGCCGACGACGGTGTCCCGGGCGACCATCGGGACGGCGAGGGTGGAGTGCACCACCGCGCCCAGCTCCGGCGCCTCGTCGCTGTCCCGGCCCGGGATGATCTGCGCCTGCGCCGTCCGCAGGGCCGCCGCGCACGGGGAGTTGAACGGATAGCGGTGCACGGCGCCGACCTCGACCGGGGCGTCGTAGGGGGTGCCGGCGGCCAGCGGGGCGTCGGAGACCGCGCTGGCGAAGGCGACCCGGCGCAGCTCCGCGCTGCCGTCGCTCATCCCCGGCCGCTCCTCGTCACCGGCCAGCAGCCCCTGGTAGAGGTCGACCGACGCCAGATCGCAGAACTGCGGGACGGCGACGTCGAGCAGGGTGCGGGCGGTGGTCTCCAGATCCAGGGAGTTGCCTATCCGGGCGCCGGCCTCGTTGAGCAGCGCGAGGTTGCGGCGGGCGTTGGCGGCCTCCCGTTCGGCGCGGCGGCGGCCGGTGACGTCGGAGGCGAGCGCGGCGACGCCGATCGGGCGGCCGCTGGCGCCGTGCAGGCGGTAGAGCGAGACCGACCAGCGGCGGCGGTCCTCCTCGCCGGGGACGCTGCCCACCAGCTGCATCTCGCTGACCGGTTCGCCGGTCTCCAGCACCCGGCGCAGCGCGGCGGTCATCCGCTCGGCCTCGGGGCGGGGCAGGAAGTCGTACGGGGTGCCGCCGCGGTACTTGGCGGCGGGTCCGCCGAAGACGGTGGCGAAGCGCTCGTTGACCCGGAGCAGCTTCAGGTCCGTGCCGAACAGGGTGAAGCCCATGGGGGATTGACCGAAAACGGCCTGCGCGGCGGCGAGGTCGGTCTCGATACCGCGCAGCGCCCGGACGTCGACCACCAGGCAGACCGCGCCGCGTTCACCGTGCTCGTTCTCGGCGGGCATCACATAGATCTCCGCCAGGCCCTCGGGCGCGCGACCGGGCTCCCGGGAGTACGGGACCAGGCCCGTCCACTCGCGGCCGTCCAGGATCTCGGCGACCTTGCGCCGCCCGGTCTCCTGGAACTGGCCGGGTACGAAGGCCGCGACGGGGTCCTTGCCGAGCGCGTGGCGGGCCGGGATGCCGAGCATCCGGGCGGCCCGCTCGCTCCACTGGTCGATGTGCCCGTCGGGGCCGAGCGAGAAGGAGGCGACCTTGATGTAGTCGTAGATCGAGCCGGGCCGGCTGCTCTGCCACACGGCGGGGCCGGGCGGCTCGGGCGCAGGGCGGTGACCGCCGGGTCCCTGCGGACCGTCCGCGCCGTCCCGGCCGTCATGCTGCGCGGGTACCACCCCGCCGGATGACTTCTCGCTCACGAGCCCCGTCCCCTCCAGCTCATCGTGCCCGGACCGGACCTGCCGAGTATTCCAGCACCTCGGCTATCCGGAACACGGTCTTCACGATCACAGCACAGTCTCGATCGCAGGCCATCTACAAAATGTCGATGAAATGGCAACGATCAGGACTCCTCCTGACTCCTAACCAGCCACCGACAGCTCGAACCACACTGTCTTGCCGCTCTTTCCCTGCCGGGTGCCCCACCGCCGGGAGCTGTGCGCGACCAGCTGGAGGCCGCGTCCTCCCTCGTCATCGGGGGCGGCGGTACGGGTCCGCGGCGGATCGGGCAGCGGATCGGAGACCTCGACGAGGAGCGCGCCGGCGCCCAGCAGCACCATGCGGACGCCGATGGGGCCGCGGGTGTACCGCAGGGAGTTGGTGACCAGCTCGCTGACCAGCAGCACCGCGACGTCGGCGGCGCCGTTCAGGCCCCAGTCGTCGAGCACCTGACGGACCATGGTGCGGGCGGTGCGGACCGCGCCGGGGTCGGCGGGGAAGCTCCATTCGGCGCACGGCGCCCCGCCGGCGGCCCGGCCGCGCTTGCGGACATCGGTGGGGCCGGAGTCCGGGACCTCTGCCGCTGCGCTGTCGCTCACGCCGATCACTTCCCAGGCCGAGGGGTCCCCCGTCGAACCCGGCCCCCGCCGAAAGGGGCCAATCAGGACATACCCGATATCGAGCCCCAGGTACCGCCTTGAACCGTGCACTGTGGCACAAATGGCGCATCTCGCGGCGGGCCGCCGGTGCGGTGGGCACCGCGCGCGAGCGGGCGGACGACCGGCCGGGACGACGGCGGGGAACGCGACCCGCGCCCACCGGGGGCGCGCACCCGGCGGCGCCCCCGTGGAGCTACAGGCGCGCGCCCGGAATACCCACCGCGGGCCGCCCGCCCAGCCGGCGCATCACCTCGGCGACGGCCGGGCGGTCCTGGTCGAGCCAGTCCACCTCGCGCTCCTCACCGGGCCGCAGCCAGCGCAGTTCGTCATGGTCCTGGAGCGGCTCCGGCCGCCCGCCGACCAGCCGCGCGGTCCACACCTGGAGGACGTAGCCGGGGCGCAGCACCCACTCGCCGGGGATCCGCTCCACCGGCTCGGCCTCGACGCCCAGCTCCTCGCGCAGCTCGCGCACCAGCGCCTGCTCCGGCGTCTCGCCGTCCTCCACCTTGCCGCCGGGCAGCTCCCAGCGGCCGGCCAGCGCGGGCGGCGCGCTGCGCCGGGCGGCCAGCAGCCGCCCCCGCTCGCACACCGCACCGCCCACCACTACGCGCACCGTCGTCATGCGCGGCAGCCTACGTCCCCCGCCTCATGCGCGCTTCCCCGCCCCGCTCCGCTCACGGCACGCCGTGGCCGACCCGCTCGACCACGTAAAGCCGCTGATTGCCGCGGGTACCGAGGCGGTCGGCGACCCGCTCCGCCTCCGCCCGGGTGGCATAGCGGCCGACCCGATAGCGGTTGCCGCCTTCGTCCTGGCGGATGACGAGCCAGGGCAGCGCGCTCCCGGTGTCGGTCATGGCGCCCCTCCGTCCGCCGTGCGGCGCGCCCGCGCGCGCCCCTCCTGTGCTGATGCCGAAATCGCAATCCGCATATGCCCGAGCCTACGCCCGACCTTCACGCACCGGATATGGAATGGCACAAAGAGAGACCGAACCGGCCACCCGCGGGCCCCTGGGAACCCCAGGTGCGGCCCGCGAGCGGCCGGTGGAAGCCCGGGCAGGCCGGGCGGGTGTCACGAGAAGGAGAGCTGCCGCGGAGGGCCGCTCAGGCGCCGGTACGGGCCTCGTCGCCCTTGGTCTCGCCGGCCGCCTCCGCCGCGGCCAGCTCGGCCTCGACGGCCACCAGCGAGGGGTTGCGCCAGGCGCTGCGCACGCCCCAGAAGTAGAAGGCCAGCGCGATCACCGCGACCACCGCGAGGTCGAGGCCCGGCGGCAGGTAGCCCTTGCCGCCGAACTCCTTGCCGCCCAGGTAGGACACGGCCGCCATGACCAGCAGGTAGATGACCATCCAGGCGCCGGCCTTCAGGTGCGGCATCAGGTCGCGCAGCGGCTTGCGGCCCTGCTTCCACGGCCGGACGATCTCGTACCACGCCCAGACCGGCAGGCCGACCGCCATGATGAAGATGACCTTGCCGGTGAGCGGCCACTTGCCCCAGTACAGGACCAGCGACCCGAAGATCATCGCGACCGGTGCGATGACCGGCATCGCGCGCAGCTGCACCGGCCGCTTCATGTGCGGCGAGAGCCGCCGCAGGCCCATCACGGCGACCGGCCCGGTGATGTACGAGATGACCGTGGCGACCGAGACCACCTCGGCCAGCGAGCCCCAGCCGCGGAAGACCGCCAGGAACAGGAACGCCACGCCGAGGTTGAGCACCAGCGCCGGGCGCGGGATGCCGGTCTTGGCGTCCACCTTGCCGAAGATCCCCGGCAGGTGGCCGTTCTCCTGCACGCCCTGGATCATGCGCGAGGTGGTGGCCGCGTAGATCATGCCCGTACCGGACGGCGAGACGAACGCGTCGGCGTACAGCAGCAGCGCCAGCCAGTTCAGGCCCCAGGCCAGGCCCAGCTCGGCGAGCGGGGAGTGGTAGCTCAGCCCACCCCAGCCCTTGCTCAGGTCCCCGGCCGGCACCGCGAAGAGGAACGCGACCTGGAGCGCGAGGTAGATCACCAGCGCGATGACGATGGAGAAGGCGACGGCCTTGGGCAGCGAGCGGCCCGGGTTGCGCGCCTCGCCGGCGAGGTTGAGCGGCGACTGGAAGCCGTTGTACGCCCAGACGATGCCGGAGAGCGCCACACAGCTGAAGACCGCGCTCCAGCCGTTGGGGGCGAAGCCGCCGGCCCGCTCGATGTTGTGGGTGTCGAAGTGCGCGAGGATCAGCGCGCCCGCGGTGAGGATCGGCACCACGACCTTGAAGACCGTGATCGCGGTATTGGTCTTGGCGAAGAGCGAGACCGCGAACCAGTTCATGAAGAAGTAGAAGACCAGCAGGACGCTGGCCACCGCGACGCCGGAGCCGGTGAGCTCCTTGCCGTCGAAGAGCGCCTTGGCCCAGCCGAAGTCCCACGAGCTCATGTACTGGACGGAGGCGGTCGCCTCACCGGGGATCACCGAGACGATCGCGATCCAGTTCGCCCAGGCCGCGAGGTATCCCGCGAGCGAACCGTGCGAATACTGCCCGTAGCGGACCATCCCGCCCGCCTTCGGGAACATCGAGCCCAGCTCGGTGTACGTGAGGGCGATGGTGAGCGCGACGACCGCGCCGATGACCCAGGCGAGGATCGCGGCCGGACCGGCGATGGCCGCGGCCCGTTCGGCCCCGAACAGCCAGCCGGAACCGATGATGGACCCGAGACCAGTGGCGGTCAGGGCGATGGTCCCGAGGGACCGGCGGTAGTTCGAGTGCGAGCCCTGCTCCGCACTCGTTGGCTTCGTCGTGCTCACGCGTGCTGGTCTCCTGGTCTTCCCCCGTGCCGTGCACAAACTTCGCCATCGTATGAGCGAATCCGAAGATCCGGTTCCCACACCAGGCAAAAAATCCCGCCCAGTTGAGCCTCTGTGAGGTTTCCAACACCGATATCCGGACGACACACCCACCCAATACCGGGCAATCCAGACACCAAACTCGACCGAAATTCATGGTCACCGAACCGGCGTGTGGGGTGCGGATACCGCAGGGGCGGCGGGGGTTGGGGTGGGCCGCTACTTCACAGGGAGGTGGTACGCCACCCGGTGCCGGGCCGCCAACGCCACCACATCGGCCGTCTCCACCGGCCGCCCGCCCGCGAAGTACGTCCGCGAGATCACCAGCACCGCGTGCCCCGGCACCCCGCCCAGCGCCAGCGCCTCCTCGGCCAGTCCGGGCCGGGCGCCGACCTCCTCCACGACGTTGTCCACCACCACGTCGATGGCCGCCATCCGCTCGACCACCCCGCGGCCGGCCAGCGGGCCCTCCTCCGGCAGCATCACCGGCGTCCGCCCGGTGATCTCCAGCGGCTCCCAGGAGGTGGAGAGCATCGACGGCTCCCCCTCCGCCCGGAACACGTACCGCGTCCGCATCACCCGCGCCCCCACCGGGATCCGCAGCCGCGCGGCCACCGCCGAACCGGCCGCCTCCTGCTCGCTGCTGGACTCCCAGGTGCCCCGCACCCGCTCGTCCGACTGCTCCTGCCGGAACGGCGTGCAGCCCCGGCTGTGGAAGCCGCCGCGGGCGATCCGGCGCGGCACCGGCTGCTCCCGCACATACGTCCCCGACCCGGACCGCCCCTCCACCAGCCCCTCGGCCATCAGGACCTTCCGCGCCTCCAGCGCGACGGTGTCCGAGACGCCGTACTCCTCCCGGATCCGCGCCTGGGAAGGAAGCCGGGTGTGCGGGGCCAGCACCCCGTCCACAATCTTCTGACGCAGGTCACCGGCGACGCGGAGGTACGCGGGCTGCTCACCGAAAGGCACGTGCCCTCCCAACAGCTTGACAGTCCGCAACAGCCTGACAACTCACTGTGGCCTCACACAACCCCGGGCCAAACCTTCACGCGGCGCGATAGCCCCAGGTCACCCAGGGCCCGCTGCCCTTCCCCACCATCCCGCTCCCCTGCCCCCTCCCCCGC
>NZ_LLZI01000234.1 GCF_001509485.1 Streptomyces sp. NRRL F-4489 | reverse complement strand
CCCCCGCCCCGCCCCGCCCCCCCTCACGGCCGCAGCAGCGCCTTCACACACCCCCGCCCGTCCATCGCCCGGAACGCCTCCGCCGCGTCCCCCAGTCCGTACGAGGCGTCGAACACCCCGCCCGCCCGCAGCGTCCCGTCCAGCACGTCCGGAAGCAGCTCCGGCATGGTCGCGCGGACGTTCGCGCCGCCGCCGCTCAGTGCGAGGTTCTTGCCGAACAGCTCCCACAGCGGCAGGGTGACGCCCCACGGCAGCCCCACGTAGCCGATCCGGCCGCCGGGCCGGGCGCAGCCGATCGCCTGCCGGACGGCCTGGAGCGACCCGACCGCCTCGATCACATGGCCGCTGCCGCCGCCCAGCAGTTCGGCGACCTCCGCCGCGCCCTCCTCGCCCCGGGCCGCGACGATGTCGGTCGCGCCGTGCGCCCGGGCCAGCCGCTGCCGCTCCGGATGGCGCGACATCACCACGATCCGCTCCGCGCCCAGCCGGCGGCAGGCCAGTACCGCGCACTGCCCCACCGCGCCGTCCCCGACCACCACCACCGTCGCGCCGGGCCCTACGCCCGCGTGGACGGCGGCCTCGTGCCCGGTGGGCAGCACATCGGTGAGCGCCAGCAGCTCCGGGAGGAGTTCCCCGGGCGGGGTCTCCGGCAGGGCCAGCAGCGTCGTATCGGCCAGCGGCACCCGGACGTACTCGGCCTGCCCGCCGTCCAGCGCCGACCCGTCCGGCCCGAACTCCCCGAAGAACACGGCCCGTTCGCAGGCGATCGGCAGGCCGCGGCGGCAGTGCGGGCAGCGGCCGCAGCAGGTGTTGAACGGCGCGACGACGAACTGCCCCGGGCGCAGCCCGCTCACCTCCGTGCCCACGTCCTCGACCACCCCGATGAACTCGTGGCCGCTGCGGATCGGCCGGGGCAGCGGCGAGAGTCCCCGCAGCACCGCGAGGTCCGAACCGCAGACCGCCGCCGCCACCACCCGCACCAGCGCGTCCGAGGGCTCCTCGACGCGCGGTGCGGGCACCTCCTCCACCCGGACGTCGCCCACCCCGCGCAGGACTACGGCACGCACCGGATCACCTCCTTCGACTGCCGGGCCAGCGCGGTGGCGCGCATCAGGAACTCGGCCAGGAACCCGTCGTGCGGGATGCCCGGCGGCAGCCACCAGGTGGGCCGGTCCAGGCCGTAGACGTTGCGGACGGACGGTTCGTCCAGTACCGCGTCCACCAGCGCGTCGTCGTCCGTGGCGACGCCGGCGACCAGCGAGCCGCGCAGCGGCCCGGCGCCGTCCGCCCGGGACCACGGCGCGACCCAGGCGCACGGGAACGGCAGCTCCACGCCGAGCTGTCCGGCGCCGGGCCCGTCCAGCAGGTGCACGGCCGGGCGCAGCGCCGCGCTGCCGTCGCCCAGGTCGTACGCGCCGCCGCCGAGCACCGTCCGGGTGCCGGCGGCCCGCTGCCGGAGGAAGTCCTCGACCCGCCGGGCCTCGGTGAGCGGCAGGCAGGGCAGCCCGGCGTCCTCCCGGTCGGGGGGCAGCGGCCGCAGCGCGGCCAGCCGTTCGGCCAGCGCCGCGGCGAAGCCCGCCGCGTCCCGTTCGACCAGCACCCCGGTGGCGTTGAGGCAGGACACCCCGCCCAGCCCGCCGACCGACTCCGCGATCACCTCGAGGTACGGCTCCCAGGCGCCGGTGACCAGCACCTTCACCCGGCCGGGACCCTGCGGCAGCACCGGTGGCCCGGCCCGGCCGCCCGCGTACCGGCGCACCACCTCGTCGCCACCGAAGACCATCGCCAGGTCGCCGCCCCGGACCAGTTCGTCGGCGGCCTGGTGGCCGCACGGCAGCAGCACCGCGTCCTCGTCCGCGAACCCGGCCGACCGCAGCGCCAGCACCAGCCGGTGCGCGGTGAACGGGTCGCGGCGGGACGGCCGGACGGCGACGCGGTAGCCCAGCGCCAGCGCCTCCGGCCACAGCGAGTGGACGGCCGGGTGGTTCCCGGACGCGAGGACGCTCAGCAGCCGGCCCCGGCGCCGCCATACGACCGCGCCGCCGGCGCCCACGTCCGCGTGCCGCCAGTCCGCCGCCAACGCGCCGCGCGGACGGGCCCGTTCGACCGCCGCCACCGCCTGCGCCAGCGACGCGGCGACGGTCTGCGCCGCGGCCCGCACCACGGCCACCGGCACGCCGGTGGTGCGGGCCACCAGCCGGTGGTGGGCCTCCGGGTCCAGCCCGCCGAGCCGGGCCGTGGTGAACGCCGCGGCGGCGGCCCGCAGCCGGGCCTCCCGCTCGGCCGCCGGCCAGCCCGCCGCGACGGCCGGGGCCCGCCGCAGCCGGTCCAGGGTCCGCCCGACGTACAGCGGCGGCGCCAGCGCCAGCTCGGCGACCGGCCGGCCCGCCACGTCCCGTACGGTCTCCCGCCGGCCGGTGCGGTAGGTGCCGGCCGGGACCAGGGCGTCCAGGAAGAGCGGCGGGCCGGGCGCGGCCCCGGGGGCACCGGCTGCGACGGCGGCCCCGGTGGCGGGACCCGTGCCGCCGGTCCCGGTGGCCGGGCCGGTGACGGCGGACCCGGGGGCGGGGCCCGCGACGGCGGTCCCGGGGGTGCCCGGGAGCGCCGCCGCCATCAGTACGCCCCCACGATCACGGGCACCCCGGTGAACGCCTCCACCGGGCGGACGTCGGCGACCGAGTGCCCCACCCGGCCCGCCGGGGCGGCGACCCGGCGCGCCACGTCCCGTTCGAGGTTGTTGGGCAGCAGGGCCGACTTGCTGAGGTGGTGCATCACCACCTGGCCCGTCTCCCCGACCGCGACCGGCTCGCCGCTGCCGGGGTCCACGACCTCGTACGTGACGTTCACCGACGGCGAGTCGAACACCGAGTCGCCGTCGTCGGTGGCCGGCCGCTCGAACGCCGCGCCCAGCGCCATCGTGCTGCCGTACAGCCCGTACACCGGGATGCCGGGGAACACCTCCTGGGTGAACAGGTCCCGGGTGTCCCGGTCCATGCTCGTCCCGCACCAGGTGATCACCCGCACCTGGCCGCGGACCAGGTCCACCAGCCGCTCGTCCCGCGCCAGCCGCTCCAGCAGCGGCGGCGGCGCCTGGATCGCCCCCACGCGCTGGCTGGCGAGCACGTCCCCGGCCTGGGCCAGCACATGGTCCAGATACCGTTCGGCGTCCTCGGGGCGGCCCTCCCGCAGGCACCGGCGCACCCAGCGCGGGTCGAAGTCGATGGCGAACCGCAGCCCGCCCCGGCGGCGCGCGTGCTGCCCGGTGAGCTCGGCGTAGTCGTGCGGGCCGCTCGGGCCCAGCGACAGCCAGTTCACCCCGCGCGGATAGCCCCGCTCGTCCATGGCCCGCATGGCCTGCGCCATCTCGCGTTCCATCCAGTCCGCGAGGTAGACCACCCGCTTGGGGGCCCCGGTGGTGCCGCCGCTCTCGAAGACCCCGATGACCTCGGCGGCGCCGCCGTAGCCCCGGGGCAGCAGATCCTCCACCGGCGTGGACCGCAGTTCGTCGACGACCTGCGGGAACCGGCGGAGATCAGCCCGGGTGCGCACGTCCGCGCACGGGTCGAAGCCCAGCCGGTCCCGCCGGGCGAGCCAGAACGGCGTACCGGTCTCCGGTGAGAAGTGCCACTGCATGGCCGCCCGGACCAGCTCATCCGGGTCCACGTCCGCGTCGGGCGGGGCGTCCAGCACCGCCAGGGCGTCCGCTGTGTTCATCCCGACTCCCTTCGCCGCTTTCCGGCGATCCGCTTACGGGTGGTTTCCTCGTTTCGGCTGACGAGCCGTCAGCGCAGCTCCACGCCCGCCGACGTGACCGCCGCGAGGAACTCGCCCCGGGCCACCGCCTCCGCCACCCGCTCGATCTCGTCCGACATGAACCGGTCCCGGTCCAGGGTCGGCGCCAGCGAGCGGACCTTCTCGTACGTGGCCTTGCCGGCGGTGCTCAGGCCCTCGTAGCGGCCGGTGAGGTCCACGGCCTGGGCGGCGGCCAGGAACTCCACCGCGAGGATCTTGCTGTTGTTGGAGAGCACCCGCCGGGCGTTGCGCGCGGAGATCAGGCCCATGCTGACGATGTCCTGGTTGTCGCCGTTGGACGGCACGCTCTGGGTGCTGGCCGGGCCGATCGTGCGGTTCTCGGCGATCAGCGCGGTGGCCGGGTACTGGGCGCCCGCGAAACCGCTGTTCAGGCCCGGCTCGCCGGCCACCAGGAACTCCGGGAGCCCGTAGCTGAGGTGCCGGTTGAACAGGCGGTTGCTCTGCCGCTCGGAGAGCACCCCGAGCTGGGTGAGCGCGATGGTGGTGAAGTCCATGGCGAACGCGACCGGCTGGCCGTGGTAGTTGCCGCCGTGGAAGACCTCCTTGCCCGGGAAGAACAGGGGGTTGTCGGTGGCCGAGTTCAGCTCGGTGTGCAGGGTGCCGGCCGCGTGCCGCAGGGTGTCCCGGACGGCGCCGAGCACCTGGGGGATGGCCCGCAGCGAGTACGCCTTCTGGAGGTAGACGTCGGTGCGGGTGACGTCGTCGCCGGACTTCTTGCTCTGGTACTCCTCGCGCAGTTCGCTGTGGGAGACGGCCAGTTGGCTGTCGGCGAGCAGGGTGCGCAGATTGGCCGCCGAGTCGACCTGGCCGCGGTGCGGGCGGGCCAGTTCGTGGCCCTCGGCGAGGAACGGGCTGGTCGAGCAGCGCAGGGTCTCCACGATCAGCGCGGAGACGATCTCCGCCTGGTGGAGCTGGTCGAAGGCCCGGCCGACGACGAGCGAGCCCAGGCCGGTCATCCCGGACGTGCCGTTGATCAGCGCGAGCCCCTCCTTGAACCGCATCTCCAGCGGCTCGATGCCCCGTTCGCGCAGCACCTCGCCGGTGGGCACCCGGCCGCCGTCGCGCAGTACGTAGCCCTCGCCGATGACCGTGCAGGCCAGGTGGGAGAGGGTGGCGAGGTCACCGCTCGCGCCGAGCGAACCGATCTCGGGGATGGCGGGCGTGATGCCGAGGTTGAGGTAGAGCGCCAGGCGCTCCAGCACCTCGGGGCGGACCGCGGAGTAGCCGCGTGAGAGGGCGTTGAGCCGCGCGGCCAGGATGGCGCGCGCCTCGTCCTCGGCGAACAGCGGGCCGACGCCGGCGCTGTGGCTGCGGATGAGGTTGGTCTGGAGCTCGACCTCCTTGGAGGGGTCGACCTGCATGTAGATCATCTCGCCGTAGCCGGTGGTCACGCCGTAGACCGCGGCGCCCTGCCGGACGATGTCCTCGAACTGCTGCCGGCTGGCCGCCGCCTTCGTCAGCACCTCGGGCGTCACCGTGCACGGCACATAGTGCTCCGCGATGCGCCGGACGTCCTCGATGCCGAGGTTCTGGCCGTCGAACGAGACGGACTCGGTGGTCTCGGTGGTGGTGTCGACTGTCGTGGTCATGGCTCTCTCACTCCTTGGATATGGGGATAGGGGGCGCGTGGCCGGGACGGCCGGGGCCGGGGCCAGGGCCGGGAATCGTTACGGGAAGCCGCGGGGGAATCCCTCAGCGGGGAAATCGGTACGGGTATCCGCTACGGGAACCGTCACGAGAAACGCGCAGGGGAAACGTGCCGCGGAGGAAACGTGACGCGAGAAGGCGTCAGGGAAAAGCGGGCACTCGACCGTACCCGGATCGTATACGCGGCGCACTGGGCGGCGTTATGGCGGCGGAACTCCGCTGATCCGCCGAACACGCTACACGCTAACCTCCCGAATCGTGCGGGTCAATCACACGGGGCAATCCTGGCCCTCGCCGCACCGCCCTAAACAATTGACCCTCCCGCAACGCGCCGGGGAAGCATTCGCGAAAGGATCGCGCCATCCGGCCGACCGGTGTACGCGCTGGCTGGAATCCGGTGGGGCGTGGCGCTTTTTGCGGGGGTCGTACGTGTCCGGATGGCTTATTCGCAGGGGGTCCCGGCTGAATGGCCATTATTCGGCCCGGCGCACGGCCTCCGGGGGGCGGCGGCTGCCCTGATCCGTCGCGGCGAGCCCGCCGCAAGCCTGCCGCCAACCCGCCCCGCGCGCCCCTGAGCTGCGGGTATGCCAGGTGATCGGACTCCCGGGGGCGATCGGCGGCAGGGGTGATCGCCCGCCCGCACCCGGTCGGCCGGCCCCCGCTCACCCGGGCCGAAAACCGGCCGATCGCCCGAACGACCCTTGCCCCGATGGTCAACGGCAGGTAATGATCTATTCAGGAAACCTCCGGCGCGGAATGCATTCCCGGTCGCGCCGGAAAGCCGTCGTGCGGTGCCGTGCGTGCGACATTTCATCGCGCACCCGTGCGCGACATCAGGCGAGGCAGTGACGAATTCGCCCGCCCTCTCGCCATTCCGCCACCTCTCCTTTTACGCAGTCCGCAAAGGAGGAGGCCGGCCCGGCGCCGCACCGCAATCCCCGTACCCGAGCCAGGGAGCAACACCGTGGACCCCGTGAAACCCGCGAAATCCGTGCAGCCCGTAAAATCCGTCCAGCCCGAGGTCAATGACCGTTTCTCCAAGGACGCCGGCCTCGACGCCATCATGCACAGCATGCGCGTGAACGGTTACGCCGTCGTCGAGAACGTCCTGCCGCCGGAAACGGTGGACGCCCTCCTGGCCGAGATGACCCCGTACATCGACGCCACCCCCTTCGGCCCGGACGCGTTCGCCGGCCAGAAGACCAAGCGGACCGGCAGCCTCGTCGCCCGCTCCGCCACCGGCCGCGAGCTGATCACGCACCCGCTGTGCACCGGCGTCGCCCGCGAACTCCTCAGCGGCTCCACCGAGTTCCAGCTCTCGCAGACCCAGCTGATCAGCGCCTACCCGGGCTCGGTCGCGCAGAAGCTGCACAAGGACGAACTGGTCTGGGACTTCTTCCCGTTCGCCGCCGACCACCACGTGATGTGCCAGTTCTTCTGGGCGCTCACCGACTTCACCGAGGCCAACGGCGCCACCCGCGTCGTCCCCGGCAGCGACGCGCTCTCGCCCGACGAGGTGAGCCACGAGGACTCGATCCCCGTGGAGATGACCAAGGGCTCGGTGTTCATCTTCTCCGGCAAGGTCGTGCACGGCGGCGGCCACAACCGCACCGACGACGTCCGGCGCGGCCTGATCCTCAGCTACTGCGCGGGCTGGGTCCGCCAGGAGGAGAACCAGTACCTCGTCGCGCCCCCGGAGCTGGCCCGCACCTTCCCCGAGGAGCTGCTGAAGGTGATCGGCTACCAGCAGGGCTGCTTCGCCATGGGGTACGCCGGCGACATCGAGGAGCCGATGGACGTGCTGTTCGGCCGCAAGGCCGCCACCCCCGTCGTGCCGTCCGAGGCCACCCGCCGGGCCGCCAGCCCCACCGCCCGCGAGTGGAGCAAATCGGTCGCGGAACAGACCGTCTGACCCCTGCCGTACCGAGCCGACCTACCGAGAAGAGTGACGAATGACGACGACCTCCGCCGACGAGCCGGTATCCGTCATGCCGATCATGAACATGGTCTACGGCCTCTGGGTATCCCAGACGCTGGTGACCGCGCACGAACGCCAGGTGTTCGAGCGGTTCGCCGAACGCCCCGGGATGACCCCGGCCGACCTCGCCGGCGTCCTGGGATTCGAGGAGCGCCCGGTCGAGCAGCTGGTCACCTGCTGCGCCGCCCTCGGCCTCCTGGAACGCGACGGCGCCGGCTACCGCAACACCCCCATGACCGACCGCTACCTCCTCCGCGGCAGCGACGACTACGTCGGCGGCTGGGTCGAAGTGGTCTCCCGCCACGACTACCCGGGCTGGCTGCGGCTGGACGAGGCGCTGCGCACCAACCGCCCGACCGCCTGGGACAGCGAACGCCGCGACTCCCTCTTCGACGACACCAACCCCGTCGTCGTGGAGACCTTCTGGGAAGGCATGAGCGCCATCTCCCGCCCCACGGCCCGCGAGCTGGCCCGGGCGGTCGACCTGTCGGCGGCCCGCTCGCTGCTGGACGTCGGCGGCGGTGGCGGCGCGTATGCCATCGAACTGTGCCGCGCCTACCCGGAGTTGTCCGCGACCATCTTCGACCTGCCCTTCGTCTGCGACCTCACCGAGAAGAAGGTCAAGCAGGCCGGGCTCGGCGACCGGGTGTCCTTCGCCCCGGGCAGCTTCTTCACCGACCCGCTGCCGGCCGGCCAGGACGTCGTCCTGCTGTCGATGATCCTGCACGACTGGGACATCGACCAGTGCCGCGCCATCCTGCGCAGCTGCTACGACGCGCTGGCCCCCGGCGGCCGGCTGCTGATCAGCGAACTCCTGGTCGCCGACACCAAGGACGGCCCGCTGGACGCCACGCTGATGAGCCTGTCCATGCTGGTGGAGACCTTCGGCCGGAACTACACGGGCGCCGAGTACCGCTCCTGGCTCCTCGACACCGGCTTCACCGACATCGAGGTCCGCCCCTTCGCCGCCCCCGCCGCCAACGGGGTCGTCGTGGCCCGCAAGCCCCTGAACTCCTAACCGCCTCCTGCCCGTTCGCCCCGGAGCGGGACGGTGGGGGCGGTGATCCACCCCACCGCCCCGCTCCCCACCCCACGTCTACGCTGGCCGGCAACGCACCCACCGAGGAGAGCCGGCCATGCCCGAAATCCCCCAAGCCGCTGACCAGCCACCGGCCGACGCCCCGGTATCCGCCGACGCCCCGCAGCCGTCCGGCCCACCCGCCGCCGATCGTCCGCTCCCCGCGGGACTGACCCTCCGCCACCCCACCCCGGCGGACCACGCACGCCTGCAAACGGCCTGGACCGCGTCTCGTTCGTCCGCGACCTCCACGACATCCGCGACCTCCGCCGCGGACGGCCCGCGCGCCCGGGTCACCGCCCTCGCCCGCGCCTACCTCGACTTCGCCGCGCGCAACCCGGCGGTCTACGACGCCATCTTCCGACTCGACGGCGGCCTGGCGTTCGCGCACGAGGACACCCCCGAGCCGCTGAAGGACGCCTTCGCCGCCCTCCTGGAAGCCCTCGGCGAGGTCGCGGGCGAGGGCGTCCACCCGGGCCTGTTCACCGAGACGTTCTGGGCGGCCCTGCACGGACTGGCGACCCTGACCCGGGCCGGGCGCCTGCCACCGGCGGACGCCGAGCGGAGGGTGGAGCTACTGGCGGACCGGCTCGCCGTGCTCTGACGCCTCCCGTTCCCGCCGGCCACGCGGCCGGGGCCCGCAGGAGTCGGCGCGGCCTGCACCACCGGCCGTACGGGCAGGCGGCGGTGGGGCCCGCCCCACGACGGACCCACGCTCCCCCGTGAGGCGGACCGCCGCCCTACCCCAGGCCGATCACGCACCCCGTCCCCGCCGGGAAGCTGGACCCATGAGAATCCGGGCCCTGCACGCGCCATCGAAGCCGGCCACCGACACCGAACGTCCGGTCCCACGCTGGGCGACCAACACCGCTCGCGCGATCCCCCTCCTCCTGCTGCCCTGGTGCCTGTGGCGTCTGCCGTTCGCCTTCGGCTTCCGCATGGGCGCCGTCGATCCCCAGGCGCCGGGACTGCCGTGGTGGGCGGCCTTCTACGTCTTCGGGCTCAGCGTGGCCTCCGAGGGCCTGGCGCTGCTGTCCCTGATACTCGTACGCGGCTGGGGCGAGACCGTACCCGCCCGGCTGCCCGTCATCGGGGGCAGGCGCATCCCCCCACTCGCGGTGATCATCCCGGCGACCGCCGGCGGACTGCTCCTCACCGCGGCCATGTGGGGCACCGCGGCCCTCGGCTGGTTCCACATCGCGGACTTCCACAACGTCGGCTACGCCAACCCCTGGTGGGAAGCCCTGGCCACCGCATGCATCGCGCCGGGAATGCTGTGGGGCCCGCTGGTGCTGGCTCTCACGTACGCCTACTACGCACGCCGCCGCCGCCCGGCCCCATGACCACCCGAACCGCGCCCGCATACTGAGATCACCTTCTTGCCATGCGGGACGGCGGCGGCTTAACTCAATTGACGGCGCAGGCCCGGAGCGACCCCCGCTCCCCAACCCCACGGGGACACCATGGACTTGGGACTCAACGACAAAGTCTTCCTGATCACCGGCGGCACCAAGGGACTGGGCCTGGCCGCCGCCCGGGCCCTGGTCGCCGAAGGCGCCCGCGTAGTGATCTCCTCACGCAGCCAGGACGCGGTGGACGACGCCGTGGCGACGCTCGGCGGCCCGGAACACGCCCTGGGAACAACCGCCGACAACGCCGACCCGCAGGCCGCCGACCGCCTGGTGGCCAGTGCCCTCGAACGGTTCGGACGCCTGGACGGCGTGCTGATCAGCGTAGGCGGCCCGCCCACCGGCCCGATCACCACCATCACCGACGACCAATGGCGCGATTCCTTCGAGTCGGTCTTCCTCGGCGCCCTCCGCTTCGCCCGCACCGCCGCACCGGTACTCCCCGCCGACGGCTCGATCGGCTTCGTCCTCTCCCTCTCCGTCAAATCCCCCTGGCCGAACATGAGCGTCTCCAACGGCCTGCGCCCAGGACTCGCCATGGCCGCCAAGACCCTGGCCGACGAGCTGGGGCCACGCGGCATCCGGGTCAACGGCTTCATCGTCGGCTCCATAGAAACCGACCGCCTCAAGGGCTTGGAACAGGCCACCAACGACCCGGCCCGTACGCGCGCCGACCGCACAGCCAACATCCCCCTGCGACGCTACGGCACCCCCGACGAATTCGGCCGCATGGCCGCCGTCATCCTCTCGCCCACCGCCTCCTACATCACCGGCACCATGCTCCACATCGACGGCGGCGCCCTCCGCACCCTGTAACGCCTACGCCGGCCCCCCGCCCGGCACGACAAACCCCGCCACTCAGAAGCCAACGAGCAGCGGGGCCTGCGAACGCGGCGGCGTCACACGCGCGACTTGGCGAACCGCACCAGCCCGGCGAACGCCTGCGGGGTCAGGGTGAGCATGGGGCCGCTGGGGTTCTTGCTGTCGCGGACCAGAACCTCGCCGGTGCTCCGGGCGTGCTCCTGTGCCCATTCAATGCAGGAACCGCCATTGCCGCTGTAGGAGGACTTGACCCACTTCATAGGTTCTCCCTGCATGTGGATGAGGATGGTCGTGCAGGCGGTCCCGCTGGGAGCCTCGTCAGCCGTGGGACTTGGCGAACTGCACCAGCCCGGCGAACGCCTGCGGGGTCAGCGTGAGCATGGGCCCGCCGGGGTTCTTGCTGTCGCGGACCAGAACCTCCCCGGCACTCCGGGCGTGCTCCGGCGCCCATTCGATGCAGGCGCCGCCGTTGTTGCTGTACGAGGACGTGATCCAGCGATGGGAGTCGGTTGTCACGGGGTGCCCTTTCGTAGCTCTTGAACCATGGCCACAGAGGCTGCCTGAGGGAGCGCTTCGGCCTGTAGCTGATGGTATGCCGTCAAGAGAGGCAGAACGGAGGAGGTTTCCCTCTCAAGGTGCCCTCGTTGTGCAGACTCGGCGTAGGACAAGAGTGAGCGGTCCGACAGCGTCAGTACGTACAACGGCAAGTCGAATGGACGATGTTCCCCCATGCTGTAGGGCGCGATCTGAAGCACGGTGTTCGGCAGTTGGGCGAACTCCAGTAGACGCTCGTACTGCGCGACCATGACCTGACGACTGCCGACGGGGCGCCGGACGCAGCTCTCGTCCAGCACGGCGAAGATCAGCGGTGGACGTGGCCGAGCCAGCACAGCTTGACGTTCGACGACGATCGAGACGCGTTCGTCCGCCTGTTCAGGCGTGATCGCACCACGCTTGACCGCGCTCTCGGCAAGAATCGATGCGTACTCCGGGGTCTGCAAGAGTCCAGGGATTACGCCTACTTCGTACAGACGGATCTCCGCTGCCTTTGCCTCAGCGGCCTTGTACTCCGGGAAGCCCTCCAGCAGGCTGCCGTTCCGGATCTCCCCCCACGCGCGTTCGAACGACTCTGTGGTACCGGAGAGCCCAAAAGCAGTGTCTAAGGCCTGCGAAAAACGGCGAGTCGGCGGTTTGCGCCCTGTTTCGACAGCCGAGATATGCCTCCCCGAGTACCCCACCTGCTCAGCTAACTGGTCCTGAGTCCACCCGCGTGCCTCCCGCAAGCTGCGGAGACGGGCGCCGTAGGCCGCTTGGGGCGAGGCGTCGGGGTTCAACTCCTTGATGTTGACCAACGTGCCCTCCGTTTCCAGAACGTTGAAGACCATCCAACTCTAGGCGACGCTGGTCTCGTTCGGTAGTGCTTCCACTACGGAGAGGAGCGGAGCATGCCCCCTCGTCCCCCCATCACTGGCCCCGGGCCGACCGAAGCGGCGGCCATCAGCGCGCCGTTGGACGCCCCCGTCCAGCTCATCCCCATCCCGTACCCCGCCTGCCGGATCTGCGTGGCGGCGGCGAAGTGTGCCAAGGCCAGCAGCGTTCCGGAGACCAAGGCGCGCTTCTACCGGGTCATCGCGCAGCACCCTCACCGGCGGGCGGGTGATGTTCGATGTGCCGCCTGAGTGGTCCCGTTCACCTGCCGGAGCCCGAGGTGAGGCCCGAGCCCCGGCCCGTTGCCGGGTGCGATGTGTGCGGGGCGCTGGCGGAGCAGCGGGAAAAGGCTCGTTACGCCGGCGACCTTTCGAAAGTGGTCGACTGCAATGTCGAAATGCGCCGTCACCCTCATGAGGCGGATGCCGGCACATGAGCCGGAGGCGGCGGCGCTGCGCGGCACGGGCGTCCCTTGCCCCAACGGCCCCATACGTGCGGCTCTTTGCGTTCTTCGGGATGGAGGTGCCGCGTCCGCCGAAGAAGTGGGCGCGGTGCGAACTGGCGCACCGCCATAAGGGGAGCCACTACGCCGGGACGGAAGTCGGCCGCTACTGGTGGGAGTGAGGTGCCGCCCCGGCCCTTGGAGCTCCTGACGCCTGCTCGCTGATCTGCTGGGGCCGACTGCGAGCCGCATTCCGTTACGTGCTCTTGAAGACCGGGCAGTCGATCACGGCGTGTGACAGTGGTCGGCCAGGCCGCGCAGTCCGGCAGCGAAGACGTCGGTCCGGAAGGTTTTCGTCAGCTCGTCGGTGTGGGCCCGGTCGCAGTCGAAGTTCACCGACCAGCCGACGAACGTCTCATCGGTGGCGGTAAGAGGCAAAACCCACATGGTGGCTTGGTAGGACCGCACTGGGTACGGGGAGCTGACGATGCCATAAGTCAGGGACCGTGTGCGGTCGTCCAGTGCCAGGAGGGACTCCACCACGGTCTCCCCGTCGGCCATCGACAGAGTGCGGACGCAACCGACGCGGTCGGGTGCTTCCGCGCCCGCCAGGACGCAGTCCGCGACAGCCGGCTGCCAGGCGGCCAGGCCGCCGAAGTCGCGGACCACGCGCCACACCGTGGTGACCCGGGCCGGAATGACAGCGCTGGCGAATGCTTCGGGCATGAAGGAACTCCGGTTCTGGGAGGGAGGGGGCGCCGCGGCGGCCGGCGGACGGCCGCCGTGGCGGCTTCCGCGACCTGCCCGGGAGAGGACGGCAGGGGGCGCCGGTGTGCGCTCGGCGGCGCGGTGACCGGTCATGGCGCCGACGCTACGTGCGCGGCCGCGGGCGGGGGAGGGTGCGCTGCGGCTACCCGGGGCGCGTCGCTGAGTGTCACACCCTGGGGGGGGTGTGACGCACCCACGCCCCGATGCGTGCACGGAATTTAGTGTGGCGGGCATGGAAAGCGAGAACGCACTCGGCGACTACCTGCGCGCCCGTCGCGCGGCGGTCGCGCCGGCGGATGTCGGTCTGCCCGACGACGGGGCCCGCCGGGTGCCGGGGCTGCGGCGCGATGAGGTGGCGCTGCTGGCCGGGGTGAGCATGGACTACTACATCCGTCTGGAGCAGGGCCGTGAGCGGCACCCGTCCGAGCAGGTGCTGCGGGCGATCGCCGGGGCGCTGCGGCTGGACGGCGCGGCGGCCGCCCATCTCTTCCGGTTGGGCCTGTCCGTCTTCGGCACAACGGCTGCCGCGACGACCGTCGCTCCGGAGTTGCTGCGGCTGATGGAGGGCATGCGCGAGGTGCCGGCCTTCGTGGTCGGGGCGGCGCAGGACGTACTGGCGGCCAACGCGATGGCGCGGGCGCTGTACGGCGGTTTCGCCCGGTACGACAACCTGCTGCGGATGATCTTCCTCGATCCCTTCGCGCGCGAGTTCTACGCCGACTGGGACCACGCGGCGCGGATCGCGGTGGGCAACCTGCGGGCGTCCTCCTCGCAGTTCCCGCGGGACGAGCGGATCGAGCGGGTCGTCGGCGAACTGAGCGTGCGCAGCCCCGCGTTCACGGGCCTGTGGGCGCGCTACGAGGTCCGTCCCCGTACGCACGAGGACAAGCGCTTCCGGCACCCGCAGGTGGGGGAGATGCGTCTGCACTTCGAGGCGCTCGCCGTCACCAGCGCCCCCGGACAGCACCTGTCCGTTTACAGCGCGGAACCCGGCAGCGCCGGCGCCGACGCCCTGGTCCTGCTCGGCCGGCTGTCCGAGCGGGAAGGGGCCGTGGCGGACCAGGCCACTGCCGCGGAGAAAGGAGAATTCCGCTCATGACCGCGTCTTTGTCCGACGCCGCCGGCACCTTCGAGATAGCCGGCAAGAAGGTCGCCCGTCTCGGCTTCGGCGCCATGCGCCTGACCGGACTCGGGGTGTGGGGTGAGCCCGACGACCGCCAGGAGTGCGTCCGGGTGGTGCGCCGCGCCGTCGAACTCGGCGTGCAGCTGATCGACACCGCGGACTCCTACGGCCCGTATGTGAGCGAGGAGATCATCCGCGAGGCGGTCCATCCCTACCGCGACGACGTGCTGATCGCGACCAAGGCCGGGCTGACCCGCAACGGGCCCGATGTGATCAGGACCGACGGGGGACCGGTGCGCCTCGGTCCGGCGGCGTGGCCGCCGGTCGGGCGCCCGGAGTACCTGCGCCAGCAGGCCCTGATGAGTCTGCGCCGGCTCGGCGTGGATCACATCGACCTGTTCCAGTTGCACCGCGTCGATCCGAAGGTCCCGTTGGCGGACCAGGTCGGCGAGATGAAGCGGCTCCAGGACGAGGGCAAGATCGTCGCGATCGGACTGTCCCAGGTCACCGTCGGCCAGATCGAGCAGGCCCGCGCGATCGCGGAGATCGCCACCGTCCAGAACCGCTACAACCTCACCGACCGCGGCTCCGCTGACGTCCTGGAATACTGCACCCGCCACGGCATCGGCTTCATCCCCTGGGCGCCGGTGGCCGCGGGTGAGCTGGCCCGCCCGGGTGGCCCGGTCGACCGGATCGCGACCACCCACCACGCCCGCCCGTCGCAGGTGGCGCTGGCCTGGCTGCTGGCCCGCTCCGAGGTCGTCCTGCCCATACCTGGTACCTCCAAGGTCGCGCACCTGGAGGAGAACCTGGCCGCGGCGACCCTGCGGCTGAGCGACGCGGAAACCGACGAACTGACCGCCGCGGCGTGACAGCCGCCCCAGGAAGACAGGTCTCCCCCTCCTCCGCACCGCGAGCCGGCTGCCGTCCCCCCTCCGCCTCCCACCCCTGCCACCGAAGAAAGGTGCCTGCCATGCTGCTGCCCTCCGATGAGGCGGGCCGGGGCCGCCCCGTCGTCCTGCTGCACGCCCGTCCCACCGACCGCACCATGTGGGGCGCCCACCTTCCCCTGCTCGCCGACGCGGGCGTGCGGGCCATCGCCCTGGACCTGCCCGGCCACGGTGACGCGCTCGTGCCCGACGACCGTGAGGCGGCCCCCTGGACGGATGTACTCGACACGCTCGACCACCTCGGGGCCGACCGCTTCGTCCTGGCCGGGAACTCCCTCGGCGCCCTGGTGGCGCTCCAGGCCGCCGTCACGGCACCCGAGCGGGTCCAGGGCCTGGTGCTCGTCGGGTACCGGCCGCACGACCTGCCGGCCTCCCCACGTCTGCGAGCCGCCTGGGACGCCGAAAGGACGGCGCTCGCCGCCGGTGACCTGGACGCGGCCGTGACAGCCGGCGTCGAGGCGTGGACCTCGGCCGGCGCGACCGGCGAAGTACGCGCGCACGCGGCCCGTATGCTCCGCCGCCAGCTGACCGGACAGCTCGCCCACGGCCGGCCGTCACCGGCAGCGGACCCGCTCGGCGAAGGACCGGCGGCGCTGCGCACGCTGACCACTCCCGCCCTGGTCGGCGTCGGTGAACACGACATGCCCGACTTCTTCGAGGGTGGCGAGGGACTGGCCCGCGACCTCGACGCAGGCCAGGTCGTGGTCATCCCCGCCGCCGGGCACCTCGCGCCGCTGGAACAGCCCGCCGCGTTCTGCACCCTGCTCCTGGACTTCGTCCGCGGTCTC
The DNA here is from genome assembly GCF_001509485.1 of Streptomyces sp. NRRL F-4489. GTDB lineage: Bacteria > Actinomycetota > Actinomycetes > Streptomycetales > Streptomycetaceae > Streptomyces. The sequence continues at coordinate 37,339 of NZ_LLZI01000234.1, read as the reverse complement.
CCGGAGCGGTAGCGCTGAACTCGCAACCCGGGCAGTCCTCCTGGCGAGCCCGCCGGCCGGCCATTCGTCGTCCGCGCGGGGCGCCGGGCGCGACTCAAGGCCGTACCGATCCGCGTACGGTGAGCCCTCGCGATGGATGCCACCGGCGTCCCGCTCGCGGTGGCACCGACCGGCGGCGACCGTGATGACGTCACCCAGCTCATGGCTTCTGACGGCGATCTGGCCGGTCCGCGGAAGCGGGGGCGGCCGAGGCAGCGACCGTGCGAACTCTGCGCAGAGCGATGCGCGGATGCCCGACAGGGTGAGTCGAGCGCCGCGTGGCGGACGCACATGCGGCCCGGCGGTCGAGCCGGCCGGTGAGCGGGAGCAGCGCCAGCGGGATCGCGACGGCGGCGGTGAGGGCAGTGAGCAGCGGCACGCGATCGGCCGGGGCGAGGTGGTGCATCAGCTGGAGGTGGATCACCAAGTGAGGTGCGGCGAAGGCAAGGTAGACCGCGAGGGCGGTGCGCGCGGCGCTGCGCCGCAGGCGGACGGCGCCCACCCCCAGCGCCACCGAAGTGGCCAGGCTCATCGCGCCGTAGTCCCTCATCAGGTGCGCGTTATAGGCCATGTGCATGCCCACCCAGGGGATGGCGAAGAACGAGCGGGGCAGCAGCAGCGCCCACCCGCCCACGGTGAACTGCGCGGCGGCGAGGAACGCCAGGCCCGCGCGCAGCCAGGTGCGGGCGGTCATGCGGCGAGGAATTGGTCGAAGGTGATCCGGCCGTCGGCGTGCTCGGGGGCCAGGTGCTCTCCCGCGCGGTAGGCGCGCATCGCGACGCCGGGCATCGGGACCGGCAGCACCGGTCGGCGGGCGCCACGCGAGCGCAGGTAGGCGCGGGCCAGGTCGGCGGCGCGGCGGACCTCGGGGCCTCCCATGTCGGGTGCGCGGCCGGCCGGCGGGGCGCCGGCGAGCGCGGCGAGGCGGACGGCGACCTCACCGGTGTCGACGGGCTGGAAGCTGACCCCGCCGGGCATCACGATCGCGGGCAGCCACCGCTGGCTGGTGCACATCCAGACGATGAGCTCGTGGAACTGCGTCGTGCGCTGGACGGTCCACGGCAGGCCGGAGTCCGCCACGAGCCGCTCGCAGGCCAGCTTCGCCCGGTAGTAGGACAGGCCGACCCGGTCGACGCCGACGATGGACACGTACAGCAGATGCGGCCGCCCGCCGCGCAGCGCCGCGTGGAGGAGGTTGCGCGTGGCCTTGATGTCCGAGCGGCCGTTGCCGGTGGCGCAATGCACGATCACGCTGGCGCCGGCGACGGCCTCGTCCAGGCCCTCGCCGGTGAGCAGGTCGCCGCGGAAGCCCTGCGTATCCGGGGCGGTAGCCGGCCTGCGGCTCAGCACACGGACCGGGTGTCCGGCGGACAGCAGCTGCGGGACGAGCGCGCGGCCGAGCCGGCCGGTGCCGCCCGTCACCAGGATCGGGTTCTTCACGGGTGGATACCCCCTTGTGCGGTGGCCAGTTCACCGAGAAGGACGGGGCGGGCTGCCGGATTGTGACAGCGGAGCTCGTCGCCGTCGCCCCCGCTGGGCGACGGGGGGACGGCGCGCCGGGCATTACCGCGCGTACCGGGCCGGGTCAGGCCCAGAAGTCCCGCAGGGCGGCGTTGACGGCGGCGGGCTCCTGGCTGTGCGGGTAGTACCCGGGCACCCGGAGGAGGCGGGCCCCGAGCGATTCCGTGAGGGAGTCGGCCACGGCCATGAGGGGCAGCCCCACGTGCTCGCGGTACGCGGCAGGGGCCTGCTCCCACGTCCCGCAGATCACCAGGACCGGCAGGGCGGCGCCCCGGATCGGCTCCAGCGGGATCTCCGCCTCCCAGATCGGCCGCTCCCGCATGGACGTGGCGACGGCCCGGAGCCGGCGCGGCGTGGGCTCGGGCATCGCCATCCCCAGCCCCTCGGTGGACGCCCGCAGATACTGCTCCGGCGTGACGTCGTCCGGGATGCCGGGGGCGTCGTCGCGTACCCGGTCGAGCAGGCCGGCGACGACCGGATGGTGCGCGGCGGCGGTGAAGGCGGAGGGCTGGATGAGGGTGAGGGAGCGGACGAGGGCGGGCCGGCGCGCGGCGGCGAGGAGTGCGACGACGGCGCCGTTGCCGTGGCCGACGAGGTGGGTGCCGCCCGGGCCCGTGCCGGACGCCTCGTCGTCGAGGATTCCCACCACGTCGTCGGCGTCGGTGTCGAAGTCGCTGCGCGGGGTGTCCGGGCTGTCGCCGTAACCACGGCGATCCATCAGGAGGAGCCGCCGGCTGTCCGCGAGGGGCCGCTGCCCGGCGAACCCGTACGTGGGGTCGCTGCCCCAGGTGAAGATGTTGTGGACGAAGAGGGCGGGGGCGGCGGCGTCCACCCGGTCGCGGTCGTCCCACACGGTCACGTGTACGGCTGCCATGGGGCATCCTCCCGAGGCCGAAGAACGTCAACGTCGTTGAGGATAGGCGGTGTTGTGCGGCGTGTCGGGCATCGTGCTGTTGGGCTGGGGCATCGTCTTCCTGGTGCTCCAACGTCCTCATACGTGCGGCTCTTTGCGTTCCTCGGCATGGAGGTGCCGCGTCCGCGACAGAAGTGCGCGCGGTGCGTCAACCCCGGAGGAGTTCGCAGAAGCGGTCCAGGGCGCGGTCGGTGCGGTGGCGGTCCCCGGTGGTGGTGAGATCGAACAGCAGGCCCCGGATGACGGCCATGATCAGGGTGGGAGCGACAGTGGCGTCAGGGCCGGCGGTGGTGATGTCGCGGAACGCGGCGCCGAGGGTGGGGAACCAGTCCGTGATCGCCTCGGCTTGGTCCGGGTAGTTCTCGGGGTGAGCGAGGCCGTCGGCGTGCACCTCGAAGAACAGCCGGACGAACGGGGCGCGCTCGGGCGCGCTGATCCAGGCCCAGATGGCGCGCAGGTGGTCCTCCGGAGAGGCCGCCTCCGCCGGGAGGCTCTCGGCCAGCCGCGCCGCACCGCGGCGGCGGGCCTCGGCGAGGACGGCCGCGACCAACTCCTGTTTGCTGCCGAAGTCGTAGAGCAGCATCCGCGGGCTGGTGTCGAGAGCGGCGGCGAGCGGCCGCAGGCTCAACCCGGCCAGTCCGTGCGCCAGGACGTAATCGGTCGCCCGCGCCAACGCGGCCTCCCGTCGGGCGGGAACTGGGGGTCGCCCCACGGTGGTTCATCCTCTCGGTCCTGCGGATCCGGGCGTGCTCGAGTATATGGTACGGGTGTTTCAATAACGGGAGGGAGACAGTCATGCAGTCACGCGGCCGGGCGCTCGTACTGGGCGCCGGAGGTCTCGTCGGCACGGCCTGGACGGCTGGGGTGGCCTGCGGGCTGCTCCGCGGCGGGGTGGATCTCGGCGCGGCCGATCTGATCGTCGGCACCTCGGCCGGCGCGATCACCGCCGCACTGCTGGCCACCGGTCAGGACCCCGCCCGGCTCGCCACCCCGGTGCGCCCCGCCGACTCCGGCAGCACCCCTCCCCGGGTGGACGGGCGCCGGCTGGGCGAGGTGTTCGCCGTGCTCGGCAGCGCCGCCTCGGATCCGGCCGGGGCGCGGCGCCGCGTGGGCCGGATCGCGCTCGCTGCCGAGACCGGCCCCGAGCAGGGACATGTCGCCCGGATGCGCGCCATGGTCGGCGCGGATGGCTGGCCCGACCGGCGGCTGCTCATCCCCGTGACGGACGCCGGGACCGGCGAGCGGGAAGTCTTCGACCGCGCGAGTGGGGCACCGCTGGCGTCCGTCGTGGCGGCGAGTACGGCGTTCCCGGGCATCTACCCGCCGATCGCCCTCAACGGCCGCCGCTACATGGACGGTTCGCTGCGGTCGGCGACCAATGCCGGCCTCGCGGCCGGAGCCCGCACGCTCGTCGTGATCGACCCGCAGGCGCACCTGTTTCCCGACGAACTCCAGCAGCAGATCGCGGCGGCCGCGGCGGACACGGTGGTGACCGTCGAGCCCGATCCGGCGTCGCTCCGCGCATTCGGCCCGGACCTCAATGACCGTACGGCCTGGGAACCGGCCTACCAGGCGGGGCTGCGCCAAGCCGCCGCTGCGGCAGAGCACCTCCGCGTCGCCTGGAGCACCGGAACGCACACCGGCTGAGCGCTGCCCGGCGGCCTTGCCGAAGGGATCAGCCGGTGACGACCGGCGTGTTCTGGCATGCAGCCAGCAGCCAGCGGCCGCCGTCCTGCTTGGTCATCACGTACAGCGGAGCACCCTCGCTGTCGTCGTCCGGGGACAGGTAGCGCTGACGGACTTTGACCGCCGCGACATCGGGGCGGAGGAAGAGCACGTGGATCACCTCGTAGCTGACCTTGCCGTCCCAGCCGGCCGCGGGGAGCGTCTTCCGGGTGAACTCGGAGATCGCTTCGAGGCCGATGAGAACCTTGCCGTGGGCCGTCGTCCAGACCGCGTCGGGATGGAAGAGGGCGAGGAACGCGTCGGGGTCCTTGCGCTGCTGGGAGTGCTCGACGGTGGCGACGACCTGCTTGACGGCTTCGAGGTCTGCGGGGGCGTATGCCGTGGGTTCCGTGGTCATGCGGGGGATGGTGCTACCTCAAGCACGGTTGAGATCAAGAGGGGTCGTGATTCAGCTGACCGAGTGAGCCTGGCGCGGGGCCGGCCGGGCGGCATGACGGCGTGACTCGATCTGGGGGATTGGCGACCGCGAAGCCCGGTTCCGCCAGTCGCGGCCGTGATCAACGAGCCTGCGCCGTATGCGACTTCGCGGCACTCAGCGCTCCCTCCGCAGCCCCGGCTCCGTGAGGGTGGGACGCGTTGCCCGGCGGCGGACCTGTCGTCGGCGGACCGGGGAAGAGGAATCCCCGCACATGCCTTCCATCCCGGTAAAGCCCGGTGCCTACAAGATCCACGGGCACCTCATCGGACCAGGTGTGCTGGTGACAGCCTCGGAGCATGCCGTCGAATTCGGTGCGCCTGTCATCGTCGACCGCCACGCCCCATCCCGATTGAGCAGGGGTGGGCCATCGCTCCCGCAGAGCCCGTGCCCGGCTCGCCGTATGTGATCCAGCTCGCCTACGAGGAGTAGTACGCGGTCGGGGTGGTCGACCTGGTGGGACTGCCGCCGTGGCCGTTAGTCGGCCGGCGGCGGCAGCACCCGCAGCAACGCGTCCAGGACATTGGTGAACGCGTGGTCCGGGGGGCGGCCATAGGCGATGACCAGAGCGTCGCGGGGTGGGGTGGGGGAGGCGGGGTCGGTGAACTCGGACAGGCCGTGGACGGCGAGGCCCTGCCAGAGGGCGGCCTGGACGATGGAGCGTTCGGTGCCGGGGGGTAGTTCGAGGACGGCGTGCAGGCCGGCGGCGATGCCGGAGACGCGGACGTGCGGGGCGTGTTCGGCCAGGGCGGCCACCAGCTGGTCGCGGCGGCGGCGGTAGCGCAGGCGCATACCGCGCAGATGGCGGTCGTACGCGCCGGAGGAGAGGAATTCGGCCAGGGTGAGCTGGTCGAGCATGCCGGATTGCCATTCGCCGGTGGACTTGATCGCCAGGACGCGGTCCAGGAGGCGGTCCGGGACGACCATCCAGGCCAGGCGGAGGGCGGGGGCCAGGCTCTTGCTGGCGGTGCCGAGGTAGACGACGTGGTCGGGGTCGAGGCCCTGAAGGGCGCCGACCGGTTGGCGGTCGTAGCGGAGTTCGCCGTCGTAGTCGTCCTCGAACACGTAACTGCCGGTCGCCCGCGCCCAGTTGACGGCCGCCGCCCGGCGGTCGGGGTGCAAGGGGACGCCGGTGGGGAACTGGTGGGCGGGGGTGAGGAGGGTCGCGCGGAGGGCGGAGAGGTCGGGGAGGTGGGTGGTGTCGGCGCCGTGCGCGTCTACGGGGAGGGGGACGGTGGCGAGGCCGGCGCGGGTGATGACGTCGCGGTGGAAGTGCAGGCCGTACGCCTCGGTGGCGATCCGGCCGGGGGTGCCGCCGCGCGGGCGGATGGCCCGGCAGAGGAGGGAGAGCGCCTGCATGAAGCCGGCGCAGACGACGATCTGCTCCGGGTCGGCGCGGACGCCGCGGGCGCGGGCGAGGTAGTCGGCGAGGACCGCGCGCAGCTCCGGGCGGCCCGCCGGGGGACCGTAGCCGAACGCCTCGCTGGGCGCGGTGGACAGCGCCCGCCGGGCCGCCGCCAGCCAGGCCGTACGCGGGAAGGACGCCACGTCCGGCGTGCCCGGGGTGAGGTCGAAGCGCGGCTGGGCGGCGGCCGGGGACGGCGGGGCCGGGCGGCGGCGGGGCGCGGCGGTGCCGGCCCGCGGCAGGACCCGTTCGGCGACCTCGGTGCCGGAGCCCTGGCGGGCGGCGAGCCAGCCCTCGGCGACCAGCTCGGCGTAGGCGTCGGCGACGGTGTTGCGGGCGATGCCCAGGTCGGCGGCGAGCGAGCGGGACGACGGCAGCCGGGTGCCCGGCGCGAGCCTCCCGGACCGTACGGCCTCCCGGAGCGCGGCCATCAGGGACGCCCGCAGGCCGCCCGCGCCGGACAGGTCCCGGCGCAGGTCCGGACCCAGGTCCAGGTGCAGATCCAGTCCGGAAGTGGCCCGCGATTTCTTCATGGAAGTGGACCATACCGGGGGGCCAGTGGCGGCGTAGCGTCGAGGGCATGACGAACGAGACACCGAAGAAGGCAGTTGAGGAGGCCGCCGCGGGCGGCCACGCGCACGGTCCCCGGATGCGGTGGGCGAAGCTCGCGCCGGAGGTCTACAAGGCCATGATCGGCCTGGACGCGGCCGCGAAGAAGGGCCTCGACCCGACCCTGATCGAGCTGGTCAACATCCGCGCCTCGCAGCTCAACAAGTGCGCGTTCTGCCTCCACATGCACACCACCGACGCCCGCAAGGCCGGCGAGACCGAGGAGCGCCTGGCGCTGCTGCCCGCCTGGGAGGAGGCCGCCGGCTACTACACCGAGCGGGAGCGGGCCGCCCTCGCCCTCACCGAGGCGATCACCGTCCTCACCGACGGCTTCGTCCCGGACGAGGTCTACGAGCGGGCCGCCGCGGTCTTCGAGCAGAACGAGCTGGCGCAGGTGATCGCCCTGATCACCACCATCAACGCATGGAACCGCTTCGGCGTGACCACCCGCCTCGCCCCGGGCCAGGGGTGAACGCGATGAGTTCGGAGAGTTCGAGGAGTTCGAGGAGTTCGATGAGCAACCACCGGATGAAGTTCTGGAGCGCGGTGCCCGCCTTCTACCAGGCGCAGTTGCGGCTGACGCAGGCGGCGAAGAAGGGGCTGGGGGATCCGGTCCTGGGCGAGCTGGTCGTGCTGCGCGCCTCGCAGCTCAACAAGTGCGCGTTCTGCGCAGACATGCACGTCACCAATCTGCGGGAGGCGGGCGTCGAGCAGCGGCGGATCGACCTGCTGCCGGTCTGGGAGGAGGCCGGCGACCTCTACTCGGAGCGGGAGCGGGCCGCGCTGGCCTTCACCGAGGCGGTCACCGTCCTGACCGACGGCTTCGTCCCGGACGCGGTCTACGAGCGGGCCGCGGCGCACTTCACCGAGACCGAACTCGCCCATCTGCTGGCCGTGATCGTGGCCATCAACAACTGGAACCGCGTGAACGTCGCGGTCCGCCAGCCCCCCGGGGAGGAACTGTGACCGCCGCCGCCCGCGCCACGACGCTGCGCGCGCTGCACCGCGACCGCCGCCCGGACGACCCGCTGATCCTCCCCAACGTCTGGGACGCCGCCTCCGCCCGGGTCTTCGCCGACGCCGGCTTCCCGGCGCTGGCCACGCCCAGCGCGGGCGTCGCCGCGTCCCTGGGCTACGCGGACGGCGAGACCCCGGCCGACGAGATGTTCGCCGCCATCGCCCGGATCGTCCGGGCGGTGGACGTCCCGGTCACCGCGGACGTGGAGGCCGGTTACGGGCTGTCCGCCAAGGAGCTGGTGGACCGGCTCGCCGAGGCTGGCGCGGTCGGCTGCAACCTGGAGGACACCGACCACGCCACCGGCGCCCTCCGCGACCCCGGTGAGCAGGCCGCATGGCTGGCCGCGGTCCGCGCGGAGGCGGGCGACGCGCTCGTCATCAACGCCCGGATCGACACGTTCCTGCGCGGCGACACGGGGACCGCCGACGCCCTGGAGCGGGCCCGCCGCTACGCCGAGGCCGGCGCCGACTGCCTGTATCCGATCCTCGCCCCGCCCGCCCTGCTGCCCGAGCTGGCCGCCGGCTCCCCGCTGCCGCTGAACGCGCTGGCCATGGCGGACGGCCCCACCCCGCGCGAGCTGGGCACCCTGGGCGCCAGCCGGATCACCTTCGGCGGCGGCCTCCAGCACGGCGCGATGACGGCCCTGGCGGCGGTGGCCGAACGGCTCCGGGAGGGCCAGGCGCCGTAACGCGGCCGGGGAGGGCGGGGCGCCGCAACCCGCAAGGCGCCGAAGCGGCACGGCGGCGCGGCCCGCCCGCCCCCGGTCAGGGCACCAGCAGACGCCAGAGCACCGCCCCGCCCAGCCCGAGGACCAGGACGCCGCCGAGCACGGCCACCAGGCCGCGCCGCACGTTGTCGGGCTGGAAGCCGCCCAGGACGCTGAAGGCCCGCCGCACCCCGTACGCCAGTACCAGCACACCGAACGAGGCGAGCGCGAAGCCGGTGGCGATGGCGTCCCACTGCCCCTCGAAGAGGCGCTGGTAGTACCCCGGCGTCCGGGTGGCCAGGACGTAGCCGACCGTGGTGAGGAGTGCCGAGGGGAACGCCACGAGACCGAAAGCGACGGCGGCGCGCCTGATCATCACAAGGACCCTTCTTCGATGGGGAAGCGGGACAGCCGCTCCCGGACGGACCGCGTCCGGGACGCGTCCCACTTCTCCCGCCGAGCGACATGGGCGAACAGTTCCCGCAGGCGGTTGACGTCCGCGAGCATCGCCCGCTCCTGCGCCGCCAGCCGCCGGCGCGAGGGGCGGGCGCACGCGGACCACAGGCCGAGCAGCACCGCCAGGGCCGCCGCCGTCGTCAGCAGCGCGACGGCGATCCAGACGTCCCGGCCGCCGCCCGGCCCGCCCGCGCCCGCCAGCGGGACCGCGGGCGCGAGCAGCGCCACCGCGGCGGCCGCGGCCTGGAGCCGGTGGATCCGCCGCAGCCGGGCGCGCAGGGCCCGTACGGCGGCCAGCCGCTCCTCGGCCCGCTCCAGGGTCCGGAGGAAGGCGGGGCCGTGGTCAGGGGCTGCCATGCGGCCCTCCCTGCCGTTCGGAGACCATGAACTCCTGGAGCTGCCGGCCGAAATGCGCCCGCAGGACGCCGATCTGCGCATCGTCCAGCTGCGAGGTCCGCACCGGCAGCCCGGGCAGGAACTGGTGCCGGATCAGGCGCGAGGCCATCGGCACCACGGCGAGCCGCAGCGCGGTCTCGTTCTCCAGGTCGCGCAGCAGGGCGGCGAACGGCGACTCGCCGCCGGCGGAGCCCGGGCCCGGGATGTAGTAGTCGCGCGCCTCGTCGAGCCGGTCCCAGTACAGATCGCATTTGGACACCGCGACGATCAGCCAGCGCAGCCGCCGGGCCAGTTGGCGGTCGATGATCTGGTCGACCAGCTCGCGGAAGTCCGCCGCCTCCTTGTGCAGGTGCCAGGCGCGCACCGCCTCCGGGTCCACCGGCCGCCCGTCCTCGCCGAGGACGTCCTGGACGTCCCGCTGGGCGCCGCGCTGCCAGATCCTGTTGTGCCCCCAGCAGACGACGTGGACGAGCCCGTGCGGGGAGGCGTTGCCGCGCATCGTGCCGGTCAGGGCCTGCTCGCGCTGGGCGGACACCTGGCCGGGGATGACGGTGACGGCGGCGCGGACGCGGCGGCCGCCGGCGCGCAGGACGGTGGTGTGCTTCTCGATGGCCGGGCTGCGGCGGCTGTCGGCGTCCCCGCTGCGGATCGCCTGGACGAGGGCGTCGTAGAGGACCGTCTTCCCGGCACCCGGTTCGCCGGTGACCGCCACGGGGTTGACCGACAGCCCGGGACCGGCGCGCCGGAAGGCGGTGTCGTCACCGGGCCCGGGGCCGCCGCCGTCCACGGCGTGCCGGACGCTCTCCCACCGGGACCGGACGTCGTCCCAGACATCGGACATGCGGGGCCCTCCACGGATGGCTGGTATGCGAGGGATCGTAAGGTCAACCACCGCCCGTCCGCAGCCGATTGGACCGGCTGTCCGGGCCCCCGCCCGCCGGCCTTCCCCGCCTTACGATGAGCCATGCTCTCGCTCGCCCTGGCCCCCTGGCGGCGGCCCCCGGTGCTGCTGCGGAACGCGGACGTCCCGCACTACGCCGCCAGCACCATGAAGATCGCCGTGCTCGCCGCCGTCCACCGCAGCGGCCTCGCCCCCGACCGGGAGATCCCGGTGGTCAACCGCTTCCGCTCGGCCGCCGGCGGCACCTACGCCCACGCGCGCGCGGAGGACAGCGACCCCGCGCCCTGGGAGCTGCTGGGCCGCACCGCGCCGCTGGGCTGGCTCGCCGGGCGGATGGTCAGCCACTCGTCCAATCTGGCCACCAGCCTGTGCACGGCCGCGGTCGGGCCGGCGGCGGTGGACGGGGTGTGGCGGCGGGCCGGGGCGTCGGCCGCGTCGGGGAGCCCGCGCGGCATCGAGGACGCCGCGGCTCGCGCCGCCGGGATCGACAACACCGTCACCGCCCTCGACCTGCTCCGCCTGCTGGCCTCCCTGGAGCCGGAGGTGCTGGCCCGGCTGGAGCACAACGTCCACGCCGTGGACCTGGCCGCCGGCCTGCCGCCCGGCACCCGGCTGGCCGGCAAGAACGGCTGGGTGGACGGCGTACGCCACAGCGCCGCCGTCATCCACCCGCCGGACGCCCCGCCGTACGCCCTCGCGGTCTGCTACACCGGCCCGCTCGGCAACGGCCAGGACACCGGCGACCCCGCCGCCCGCCTCCTGGCCCGGATCTCGTCGCGGGTGTGGGACCGCCGGCACGATCTCGGGGCGGGCAGCTGTAGCTGACGAGGCGTCAGGTATTGTCCGCGCCCCCCTTTCGTCACCGGAAAGGGGTCCGTCCCGCGGTCGTATCCACTCCGTTACGGGTATCAGGAGAACGGGCGTACGGGCGGGCCGGAAGGCTTGATAGCTTGGTGGCGGACGCCCGCGGGGGAACGGGGAGAAGCACTCCATGGCCGAGCAGTTCAGGGTTGACCTGGAAGAGCTGGACAACGTCGTACGGCAGCTGCGCCATCTGCAGCGCGATATGGACGCACCGAGCCAGGCGGTGAAATACGGGACGACGATCCCGAAGTCGGCGTTCGGCGTGGGCTTCGCCGAGGCCGGGAAGCTGGCCGGCGCCCACGACGGCATGCAGGCGTACGTGTCCGACGTGCTCGGCGGGCTCCAGGAACTGATCCGGAACTTCGGCGAGAAGACCGAGGCCAGCCGCGGCGCGTACGAGGACCAGGAGCACGCGGCCCGCCACCCGCGGCACGACTGACATCCGGACCTTCGGGGACGAGCGGGACGCGGACGCCGCGGACGAGCGGCACCGGACCTTTGAGGACGAGCGGAACGAGGGAGGGGGACCGGTATGACGGAGGCCGGGCCGGGGCGCGACGGCGCCGCGGAGATGGAGCGCCGGCGGGACGAACGGGAGCGGGCGGAGCGGCTGAAGTCGCTCCAGGGGCAGCGGATGACGCCGCGGTCGCCCTCCGGCTTCCAGAAGCGGCCCCTGCCCGAGCTCCAGGCGATGATCGAGCACGCCAGCCCGGAGGCGATCGAGACCTCCGGCCGGCAGTGGCGGTCCTCCGCCGACCTGCTGGGCGGCGAGGACGGGCACGGCGGCATCCGCAAGGCGTTCCGGGACGCCGTCGAGCACGCCTGCGCGCACTGGGAGGGCACCGCGGCGCAGGCGTTCCGCCGGGAGGCCGCCAAGGTCCTGGCGAAGATCGACCGCAGCTACCAGCACGCCCGCAACGCCGAGTCCACGCTGATCGGTACGCGCACCGCGGGCCCGGAGATCGGCGTCGCGCACAATCTCCGCGAGGCGATGAAGGCGATGACCCGGCTGCGGCTGGCCGGGGCCGGCGACGACCCGACGGCGGCGGCCCCCGGGGCCGACGAGGCCCAGTTCAAGCGGGACATGGCCAACCCCAAACTGGACACCCGCATGGCGCTGGAACTCAACCGCGGCAGCCTCCCGCCGGCCCGGCAGCGCCAGGTCGAGGCCGCCATCGTGATGGACGAACTCGCCGCCCACTACGAGGCCCAGGGCGAACGGCTCCGCGAGGGCACCGGCCAGGGGCTCGACGGCGACTGGCCGGTCGCCCCGTCCGGCCGCCCGGCCCCGCCGCCGGTGAACGTCGCGGTGACCGGCGGCCCCGCGCCCGACAAGCCGGCCGCCGCGCAGCGGCCCAACGGGGCGGGCGGCGGCGCGGTCCCGGCCGGGTTCGACAGCCCGCGCGGCGACCGGCCGGTGGCGACCGGGCTGGCCGCGGTGCACGGCGGCACGCTCACCGCGCCGCACACCGCCATCCCGGTCGCCACCGGCCCGGCGGCCGGGCCCGCCCAGGCCCCCGCGACCCCGCCCGCCCCGGTCGCCGGCGCCCTGCTGCCCGGCGTCATCGGCGTCGCGGGCGGCGCGCCGCGCGCCGCCGGGGCACGCGGTACGGGCGGTACGGCCCGCTCGGACGGCTCCGGGCGGAACGCCAGTGGCGGCGCCGGCAGCCCGGACGCGGTCGCGGCGCGCGCCGCGCTGGCGGGCCGGATGCCCGCCGCCCCGGTGGCCGCCGCCAAGCCGGACGGCCCGGCGGGCGGCAGCAAGCAGGGCGGCGCCGGACTCCACCGCAGCCGCGGCGGCGCCCGCGGCACGGCCGCGGACCCGGCGGCGGGTCCCGGTCCGGTCCGGGGCGACCACGGCGGAAGGGCCGGTACGGCAGGCACGTCGTCCGGCACGTCCGGCCCGGGCGCGCGCGGCCGCGCCGACCGCCGGCCCGGCTACCTCGACGAGGACGACCCGGACACCGCCCCGCGCCGGGAGATCGCCCCACCGGTGATCGAATGAGCCGCTGAGGGAAGGGACGGGGCGATGGGCAGGCCCCGGCCGCCCGGCCTTCCGCCCCGCCCCTTGTCTCCCCCTCCGCCCGAAAATCGGACGACATGCCCCGCTCCCCGCTGTTAGCGTCCGTTTCATGGAACCGCTCGGCGAGAAACAGATACGCGCGTCCTTCGTGAACTGCTCCAAGGGCGAGGCGAACCGCCTCAACCTCCCCGCGGGCCTGCCCGGCCTGCCGTGGGAAGACCTCGACTTCCTGGGGTGGCGCGACCCGCAGGCCCCGGACCGCAGCTATCTGGTCGCTCCCCGCGGCGACGGCCTGATCGGCGTCACGCTCCGCGTCCCGCAGGGGGTGCGGCGCAGCTTCACCAAGACCACGGTGTGCTCGGTGTGCCTGACCGGCCACCCCGGTTCCGGCGTCAGCCTGCTGGCCGCCCGCCGCGCCGGCCCGGCCGGCCGCCAGGGCAACACCGTCGGCACGTACCTCTGCGCCGACCTCGCCTGCTCCCTCTACGTCCGCGGCCGCAAGCAGTCCCAGCTCGCCGGCCGGCACAAGGAGAGCATCCCCCTGGAGGAGCGCATCGCGCGCACCGTCCGCAACCTCGACGCCTTCCTGGACAAGGTCCTGGAGGGCGAGCCGGCCTGACGGATCCCGGCTGCGCGGGGACCGTACCGCCCAGCCGTACGGTGTCCGTCAGCAGGCGCAGGTGGGGGCGCCGACCGGAGCGGTCAGCGGGTCCGCCGCGCGCCGCTCGGTACCGGTCGGGGTCGCGACGGGGAAGCCCTCGCGGATCCAGTACTCGATACCACCGATCATCTCCTTGACCCGGTAGCCGAGTTGGCTGAGGGCGAGCGCCGCGCGGGTGGCGCCGTCGCAGCCAGGACCCCAGCAGTAGGTGATGACCGGGACGTCCGGGTCGAGCAGGCTCGCGGCCCGGGCCGGGATGTCGGCGGTGGGCAGGTGGACCGCGCCCGGCACATGGCCTTGCTCCCAGCCGGCGCCGCCCCGCGAATCGACCAGCACGAAACCGGGGTCACCCGAGTCGAGCGAGGCGCGGACGTCGGAGACGTCCGCCTGGAAGGCGAGGCGCGCGGCGAAGAAGGCGGCGGCTTCGACGGGAGGCGCGGGCGGTACGCGCAGTGCGGGGCTTGCGGCAGGGGTGTTCATGGCCGAAACCCTACGGAGCGCGGCCGCACGCGGGAACAGGCAATCCCCGGCCGTTCCGCCCCACGACCGGGGATGCCGTGCTATTTCTCCTCCATGACCGCTGATTTCCTTGACGAGACCGACATACGCATCCTGGAAGCCCTGCAACAGGACGGCCGGGCCAGCTACGCCGAGCTGGCCCGGACGGTGTCCATGTCGGCCAGTGCCGTCACCGAGCGGGTGCGGCGGCTGGAAGAGAGCGGTGTGATCCGCGGCTACGCGGCAGTGGTGGACCCGGAACGGCTCGGGCTCGGCATCCTGGCCTTCGTCCGGCTCCGCTACCCCACGGGCAACTACAAACCGTTCCACGATCTGGTGGCCACCACCCCCGAGATCATGGAAGCCCACCACGTCACCGGCGAGGACTGCTTCGTGCTCAAGGTCCTCGCCCGTTCCATGCGCCACCTCGAAGCGACGACCGGCCGGATCGCCGGACTCGGCTCCGTGACGACCAGCGTCGTCTACTCCAGCCCGCTCCCGGACCGCGCGATCACGGCGACGGCCGCGGCGCCGGAGCCGCGGTAGCCGGCGGTCACAGCCCGCGGGCGGCCAGGAAGTCCCCGATCAGGGCCAGCCACTCCTCGTTCCGCTCGACCATCGGGAGATGGCCGCTGGCCACCTCGGCGTACTCGGCGCCGGGGATGTGGTCCGCCAGGTAGCGGGAGTTGGCCGGGTCCAGCAGGGCGTCCAGGGTGGTGGCGATGACCAGCGTCGGCACCGCGATACCGGGCAGGTCGGCGGTGGTGTCCACCTCCCTGGCCAGCGCCGCCTGCTCGGCCGAACCGGCCGGCGGCAGCGCCGGGTCCGGGTCCAGGACGGCGGCCAGCTCCTCCGGCGGCAGCGCGTTGAACTGCTGTGGGGACAGCCCGCTCAGCGCCCGCGCCTGGGCGAAGCCCTGGTAGTCGCCGTGGTCCAGCAGCCGCAGCCACAGGTCCAGCCAGACCCGGGCCCGGGCGTCGGCCTTGGCCAGCCCGGCGGTCAGCACCAGCCCGCGCACCCGCTCCGGGTGGCGGGCCGCGGCGCGTACCGCGACCGCGGTGCCCATCGAGAAGCCGATGGCGGTGAAGGTCTCCAGACCGGCCGCGACGGCCTCGGCGACCACCGCGTCGGCCAGCGCGTCCAGCTCCAGCGGGCCGCCGGCCCGCGGGGTCTCGCCGGAACCGGGGTAGTCGGACGCCACCACCCGGTGGCCGGTCGCGGTCAGCGCCGGGATCAGCGTGCCGTAGTTGTCCCGGACCGAGCCGGTGGCGCCGTGGGCCAGCAGTACGCCGGGCCCGCCGGCCGGACCGGCGACGGTGGTGGACAGCGGAGGAAGGGCAACGGTCTGCTGCGCGGCGGGAATCCGCGCGTCGGGAATCTGCGTCATGCCGTAGAGGTTGCCGCTTGACACCGGTGTCAAGGTCAAGCCGGAACGGACACCAAGAGGGAGAGGAGCACCACATGGGGGATGGAGTACGGGCCGGGCGGCCGCCGGCGGAGCGGATGCGAATCGGGGAACTGGCCCGCCGCGCCGGCGTCAGCACTCGCGTCCTGCGCTACTACGAGCAGCGCGGCCTGCTCCGCGCCGGCCGCGACCCCAACGGCTACCGCGTCTACGACCCCGGCGCCGTGGACACCGTCACCCGCATCCGCGAACTCCTCGCCACCGGCCTGTCCACCGACGCCATCCGCGAGCTGCTGCCCTGCGCCCAGGGCGGTCCGGGCCTGAACCCGTGCGCGTTCTCGTGGTGTGCCGTGGAACGCCAGATGGCCCAACTCGACGCCGAGATAGCCGAGTTGACGCGTCGCCGGGCGGCCCTGGCGGCGTACGCCCGCACCATGCGCGAACGCCACGCCCAGGACGAGGCCCTGGCGGCGATGTCCCTGCGCTCGGCCTGATCCCGCAGCTCCGGCCCCGGGAACGGCGAAGGCCCCGCCTCCGTAAAGGAAGCGGGGCCCGTACGCCGGCTCGGCGTAAAGGTGTCAGAAGCGACGCGTGATCAGCGCTCGCTTGACCTCCTGGATGGCCTTCGTGACCTCGATACCGCGCGGGCAGGCGTCCGTGCAGTTGAAGGTCGTCCGGCAGCGCCAGACGCCGTCCTTGTCGTTGAGGATCTCCAGCCGCTGCTCGCCGCCCTCGTCACGCGAGTCGAAGATGAAGCGGTGCGCGTTGACGATCGCCGCCGGGCCGAAGTACTGGCCGTCGTTCCAGAACACCGGGCACGAGGTGGTGCACGCGGCGCACAGGATGCACTTGGTGGTGTCGTCGAAGCGCTCGCGGTCCTCGGCGGACTGCAGCCGCTCGCGGGTCGGCTCGTTGCCGGTGGTGATCAGGAACGGCATCACGTCCCGGTACGCCTGGAAGAAGGGGTCCATGTCGACGACAAGGTCCTTCAGTACCGTCAGGCCCTTGATGGCCTCGACGGTGATCGGCTTCTCGGGGTTGATGTCCTTGATCAGCGTCTTGCAGGCCAGCCGGTTGCGGCCGTTGATGCGCATGGCGTCCGAGCCGCAGATCCCGTGGGCGCAGGAGCGGCGGAAGGTCAGCGAACCGTCCAGCTCCCACTTGATCTTGTGGAGGGCGTCCAGGACGCGCTCCTTGGGATCGATCTCCAGCTGGAAGTCCTCCCAGCGCGCCTCGTCGGAGACCTCCGGGTTGAACCGGCGGATCCGGAAGGTGACGCTGATCGTGTGCGCCGCGGTGTTCTCGGCCGCGTCCAGCGCCGCGGAGTGCTTGTCGAGAGTCGGGGTGCTCATCAGTACTTACGCTCCATCGGCTGGTAGCGGGTCTGCACGACCGGCTTGTAGTCGAGGCGGATCGACTCGGCGCCGTCTGCGCCCACCTCGCGGTACGCCATGGTGTGCCGCATGAAGTTGACGTCGTCGCGGTTGGGGTAGTCCTCGCGGTAGTGGCCGCCGCGGGACTCCTTGCGGGCCAGGGCGGAGACCGCCATGACCTCGGCCAGGTCGAGGAGGTTGCCCAGCTCGATGGCCTCCAGCAGGTCGGTGTTGAAGCGCTTGCCCTTGTCCTGGATCGCCACGTTCTTGTAGCGCTCCTTGAGCTCGCCGATCTTCTCCACCGCGGTCTTGATGGTCTGCTCGGTGCGGAAGACCATGACGTTGGCGTCCATGGTCTCCTGCAGCTCCTTGCGGATCTCGGTGACCCGCTCGCCGCCGGTGGCGTTGCGCAGCCGCTCGACCTGCTCGGCGACCAGCGACGCGGGGTCCTCGGGCAGCTCGACGTAGTCGGCCGTCGCGGCGTACTCCGCCGCGGCGATACCGGCCCGGCGGCCGAAGACGTTGATGTCCAGCAGCGAGTTGGTGCCCAGGCGGTTGGCGCCGTGCACCGAGACGCAGGCCACCTCGCCGGCCGCGTACAGGCCGGGCACGACGGTGGTGTTGTCCGCCAGCACCTCGCCCTGGACGTTGGTCGGGATACCGCCCATCGCGTAGTGCGCGGTCGGCTGGATCGGGATCGGGTCGGTGTACGGCTCGATACCGAGGTACGTGCGCGCGAACTCGGTGATGTCCGGCAGCTTGGCGTCCAGCTGCTCCGGCGGCAGGTGGGTCAGGTCGAGGTAGACGTGGTCGCCCTCGGGACCGCAGCCGCGGCCCTCGCGGATCTCCGTGTAGATGGAGCGGGACACGACGTCACGGGACGCCAGGTCCTTCATGACCGGCGCGTACTTCTCCATGAAGCGCTCGCCGTCCTTGTTGCGGAGGATGCCGCCCTCACCGCGGGCGCCCTCCGTCAGCAGGATGCCCATCCGCCAGATGCCGGTCGGGTGGAACTGGAAGAACTCCATGTCCTCCAGCGGCAGCCCGCGGCGGTAGACGGCGGCCTGGCCGTCACCGGTGAGGGTGTGCGCGTTGGAGGTCACCTTGAAGAACTTGCCGCAGCCGCCGGAGGCGTAGATGACGGCCTTCGCCTGGAAGATGTGGATCTCGCCGGTGGCCAGCTCGTAGGCGACCACACCGGCCGACCGCTTGACGCCGTCGACCTCGGTGATCAGCTGGTCCAGGACGTAGAACTCGTTGAAGAACTCCACACCCTCCTTGACGCAGTTCTGGTACAGCGTCTGGAGGATCATGTGGCCGGTGCGGTCCGCGGCGTAGCAGGACCGGCGGACCGGGGCCTCACCGTGGTTGCGGGAGTGGCCGCCGAACCGGCGCTGGTCGATCCGGCCCTCCGGCGTGCGGTTGAAGGGCAGGCCCATCTTCTCCAGGTCCAGGACCGAGTCGATGGCCTCCTTCGCCAGGATCTCCGCGGCGTCCTGGTCGACCAGGTAGTCACCGCCCTTGACCGTGTCGAAGGTGTGCCACTCCCAGTTGTCGTCCTCGACGTTGGCCAGGGCCGCGGCCATACCGCCCTGGGCGGCGCCGGTGTGGGAGCGGGTGGGGTAGAGCTTGGTCAGCACGGCGGTGCGGCTGCGCTTCGTCGCCTCGATGGCGGCGCGCATGCCGGCGCCGCCGGCGCCGACGATGACGGTGTCGTACTTGTGGATCTGCATGGGTGGAATACCTCAGTCCCTCAGCCCGGGGCCTAGCGGATGTTCGGGTCGAAGGTGAAGATCACCAGCGTGCCCAGAAGGACGGTGAACACCGTGGCGGTGTAGAGCAGCATCTTGAGCCAGAAGCGGGTGTTGTCCCGCTGCGCGTAGTCGTTGATGACGGTGCGCAGGCCGTTGGCCCCGTGCAGCATGGCCAGCCACAGCATCAGCAGGTCCCAGACCTGCCAGAACGGCGAGGCCCAGCGGCCGGCCACGAAGGCGAAGCCGATCTTGGACACACCGCCGTCCAGCACCAGCTGGATCAGCAGGTGGCCCAGGACCAGGACGACCAGCACGATGCCGGACAGCCGCATGAACAGCCAGCCGTACAGCTCGAAGTTGGTGCGGGTCGCCCGCGGCGACTTCTTGGTGCGCTTGCGGGGCGCCTCGATGACGGGAGCGGGGTTGTCCGCGTCGAAGAGCGCGACGTTCTCCGCGGCGGTGGCGCCCGCGGTGGTGGATTCAGCAGACATGACGCGTCAGCTCCCGAACAGCGTGCGCAGCGTGTGCTGGAGCACGGGGTAGAAGGCACCGGCCATCAGGACGATCCAGACACCGACGACGGTCCAGAGCATCTGCTTCTGGTACTTCGGGCCCTTGGACCAGAAGTCCACCGCGATGACTCGCAGGCCGTTGAGCGCGTGGAAGAGGATGGCGGCCACCAGGCCGTACTCCATCACATTGACGATCGGCGTCTTGTAGGTCGCGACGACGTTGTCGTACGCGTCGGGGGAGACACGAACGAGAGCGGTGTCGAGGACGTGTACGAACAGGAAGAAGAAGATGAGGACGCCGGTGACTCGATGAGCCACCCAGGACCACATGCCTTCCCGGCCGCGGTACAGCGTTCCAGCCGGCACGGAAGAACCCTCCGGGAGCGGGGACTAGGGCCGCGCCGGCTTCTCTGTCGGTCGGGCCCGGCCGGGTACGGTCCACCGGCCGCTCGTCATCGTATCGACGCCCTGTCGGTTCCTCGCGCGGGGGGCCATAGGTGTGATCAAACAGGCACCAACGGCCTATCACACAAGCACGAAGCGGTGAATCACGGACAATCCGCCGCGAGTCGCCCCAGCCGGGCCCGGGCCAGACGCCGTAATTCCTCCGCCGCCACCGACCGCTCCTCGTCCGGTTCGTGGGCGAGGCGGGTGCGGATCGCGTGCAGGGTCTGGTCCAGCAGCTCGTCGTCGTGATAGCCGTCCAGGAAGATCACGAACGCGTGCCGGAAGCGGCGCTCGTAGGCGGCGTGCGCGGCGCGCAGCGCGGTGTGGGCGGCGAGGGTGCCGGGGCCGGGCCGGGCCGGCGGGAGCGGCGCGGGCGGCTCCTGGGCCAGCGCCCGGGCCTGCTCGGCCGGGGTGAGGTCGTAGCTCGCCTCGTCGCCGGCGGCCTGGAGGGCGGCGGCGTCCGGATACGGGCGGTGGTCGGCGAGCCGGGCGGCCCAGCGCGGGCAGCCGCAGCAGGTCAGCAGGGCGGCCACGGCGCGGTCGCGGGGGAGGGCGTTCAGGCGGGCGAGGCCGGGCGCCGGGGGCGGGGTGTGCGGGCCGGGCCCGGATATGCCGCGGCCGGGGGAGTGCGGACGGGGCCGCGGCAGCGGACGGGTGGCCGGGGTGTCACCGGACAGCGTGGGCTCCTCGGGCGGCGGGGGGCGGACGGATGCGGAAGAGGGGTTTCGGTGCAGGGGAGGGGTGGACCGGCGGTGGCCGGAGAGGTGGGTGGGATGAAACGAGCGAAAAGTCTGATACGTACGGAAGTGGAGACAGAGGTGGTGATGCGTCACATGAGGTGGCACCCGGCGGATTCCCGGCGGTCCACACGACCCGGACGGGAGTGCGCGACGGTGAGGCCACGCTAACGACGGCCGTCGGCCGCTGTCCGACGGATGCGCGATTTTCACCCGGATGAGAGAGCTTTCGCGCGCCCGGTGGACGCCCCTGCTCCGCGCTCTGGCAATACCTTCGCCCCGAAAAGTGAGGATTGCACGATGTCGAATCCGATGCGGCCGCCGCACCCGCCGCGGCCCTCGGCCCCCTGGCAGCCCCCGTCCCCGGCCGGCCCGCCGGCCGCCGGTCGGGAAGGCCGGACCGGCCGGACAGGCCCGGCCGGCCGCCGCGCGCTGCCGGCCGTCGCGGCGCTGGCCACCGCGCTGGCCCTGGGCGGCTGCGGCCAAGGCGCCGACTCCCGGCCCCCGGGCGCCGCCCCCAGCTCCTCCAGCCCCGCCGCGCCCATCCCCAGCTGGGCCAAGGTCACCGGCCCGCCGCGCGTCGTCCCCGCCGTACGCGACTTCCGCCCGGCGACCGGAAACGGCTGGCGGCCGGCCAAGGGCGCCCGGATCGTGGTACCGGCCGGGGAGAAGAGCAGCGTCGCCGACGAAGCGCAACTCATGGCCAAGGATCTCGGCGGGCTCCCGATCGCCTGGGGACAGCAGGACGTCCGCCCCGGCGACATCGAGATCAAGCTCACCGGCCCCGCCAACCGGCCCGACAACGCCCCGGCCACGAGCACCGCCGACGAGTCCTACACCCTCACCGCGCGCGGCGGCCGGCTCACCCTCGCCGCCCCCACCGACGCCGGCGTCTTCTACGCCACCCGCACCGTCAAACAGGCCGTCCGCACCGCCGGCGGCCTGCCCGAGGGCACCGTCCAGGACCGCCCCGACCGCGCCGAACGCGGCATGATGCTCGACAACGCCCGCAAGCCCTTCACCGCGGACTGGATCGAGGCCCGCATCCGGCAGCTCGCCGACCTCAAGCTCAACCAGCTCCAGCTGCACTTCTCCGACGACCAGGGCTTCCGCATCCAGAGCGACAGCCACCCGCAGATCGTCTCCGCCGACCACCTCACCAAGGACCAGGTCCGCCACCTGATCAAGGTCGGCCAGAGCCTGCACGTCACCCTGATCCCGGAGATCGACTCACCCGGGCACCTCGGCGCGGTCCTCGACCACTACCCCGACCTCCAGCTGCGCAACGCCTCCGGCAAGGTCCTGCGCGGCGCCATCGACATCTCCAAACCGCAGGCCGGCGCCCTCGTCGACGCGCTGCTGAAGGAGTACGCCCAGCTCTTCCCCGGCCCGTACTGGCACCTCGGCGGCGACGAGTACCAGGCCCTTACGGTCCGGAACCCCGAGGCGTCCTACCCGCAGCTCGCCCGGGCCGCCCGCGACAAGTACGGCTCCGGCGCCACCATCAAGGACCTGGCCACCGGCTGGCTCAACGACCGGCAGAAGACCGTCCAGTCCGCCGGCAAGACCCGCATCGAGGCGTGGAACGACGGCTTCTTCGCCGACGGCAAGGTCGCCGCCGACAAGAACCGCACCGCCGCCTACTGGACCGGCAAGGAGATCGGCGCCCGCGACCCCGCCGCCTACCTCGGCGCCGGCCGCAACGTCCTCAACCTCAACGACGAGTACCTCTACTACGTCCTCGGCGAGCCCAACAACTTCACGTACCCGACCGGCGAACGGATCTACAAGAGCTGGACCCCGCGGGTGCTGCGCGGCACCGCGCCGGTGGCCGTACCGCAGAGCGACACCGGCCCCGACCGCATCCCCGGCGCGCGCTTCGCCATCTGGTGCGACCGCTCCCAGGCCCAGACCCCGGACCAGATCGCGGCCGGCATCAAGGCACCGCTCGCCGCACTGGCGCAGAAGACCTGGGACCCGCGCACCCCCGCGCTGTCCTGGCCGGACTTCAAGGCGCTGGTGAACCGGCTCTGACCGGCCGGGCGGGAAGAAAAAGGAATCCGAGAGACGGCCGGGGCCGCCACCCCTGGCCAGGTGCTCTACGAAATGGCCCCTGACCAGGCACTCTGTCGTCTGGTCAGGGGCCGTGGCCGCGATCTGTAGTGCCCCCGGCTTGCGGTTTCTGGCAGGGCTGCGTCGCACTGGCCTGGTGGCAACGTGCTCCTAGCCCTCGGACCAAGGCATGGGCTCAGGACGGCGGTACCACCACCATGCCTTCTGGGCCAAGTGGGTAACACGCTCTGCCTGATCGCCGGCAACGACGTGGTCGTGGTCTTCCACTGTCTGCTCTCGGTAGAGGCCGTCGACCTCGTTCAGGTATTTCCTATAAAGCGTTTGCACGTCGCCCGGAAGTTGACGTACATACCCCTCGATGTCATCGCGGTATTCGAGAACTTCCCGGTAGAATTCCAGCGGGTACCAGTCAGATGGCGCCCAGTTGCCCTCTGCGCGCCGGGATAGCTTCTCCCATGCCCCCAGGTAAGACTTGGCAATGCGTACCGTCTCGGCGACATCGGGCGTGATGGTCAAACCATTCGCCCCATTCTCGCCTTGCTTCAAAGACTCGACGGATTCCGCAAAGGCATCAGCCAGAGGCGTAGCGATTTTCTGCTCGCGCACTACTTCCGGGAGGTGCATTACAGGAACGTCTGGCAACCGATCGACGAATGCCTCCACTGCGGCGACCGTGAACGTAGGCTCTTCACCGTCTGACTCGGTCAGCCGGGCCCGCGTCACCAGTCCGCCGGGGGCAACCAGCCAGTGGGCGCTCATGGCGCTTTCCTGGGGCGGGTACAGTACGGGCGTGTCGAGAAGGTGCGCAAGCGTTGCGGAGATCTCAGCCTCCGAGGGCTGCTGCCCCACCGAGTCCTGAGCGTAAATGTCCAGGGATAGCGACAGATTTCCCTGAACCTCCGAGTATTCGCAGGAAACCAGGGCGTCCCAGTTGCGGTCTTCTTGGTCGCCGTCGGCATCGGCAACGTCGACTTCCGTCACTGGAACCTCGAAGATCGTGGCGAGAGCTCCAGCCATGACAGCTGGGTCGGGGCTATCGACGAGAAAAAGATTGTACGTCATGGCGTGTATGTCCCATTGTAAATGGCCAAGGCCTTTTGGACGGCTTCCGGGTTGTTGACGAAGCGAGGGTTCTTCGTCAACTGCGGCGCAGCTGAGAGATCCCCCTTAGCCTTCGCAATCTGAGAGAGAGCTGCATACTCGTTCCGATCCAACTCCACGAACCCCGGGCCTGCGGCAGGATAGACGGTTCCGTTCTCATGGACACCGTATGTGCGGCCGTTGATTTCGTAGCGCTCGCCATCCGGGATCCAGGTGGCCTTCCCCTCTGCGATACCAGCGATGTCTTTATCGACCTCCTGAGAATACCCCGGCAGGATGATGGTGTTCTCTTCCTTGATGTTCTTGCCCGCTCGGCCTGCGCCAGCAATGGTATGCCGGTCATGTGGGCGCTTGAGTGTTTTACCGGCCGCCGGGCCCTTTAGATTGCTTGAGGCATCCCAGCCGCTGACCCTGGGGGCCCCGGAGCCTCCCCCGTCGCCTCCCTCGGCGTTGCGCATCAAGGGTTGCCCTGTTGGTCCGACCGGCCCTGAAGGGCCCTCGCCGGCCATCACCAGGCGTGGCCCACCCAAGCTGGGCACCTGCATGTGGAGATTGGGGAATGAGGCGTTGAGGTTCCCCAGGCCGTCCAGCTTCATGTTGCCCAGAACGTTCTTGACACCGCCGGCGTCCGCCACGGCCTGGGCGCTGCGGGCGGCTCCACCGAAGGCGCCGCCCATGAGCATGCCGGACACTCCGGCGTCCTTGATTTCGGCGGCGTTGATGCCGTGCTGGTCCCCGAGCAGATTCCGGCCGCCCTGGGCGACGACCACATCCACCGTGATGGCGCTGATGCCGCCGATGGCGGCGGTGGCCAGGACGGTGCCGGCGATCTCGGTGACGGTGGCTGAGACGGCGACGCCTGCCGTGCCGGCCGCTGCGACGATCGCTTCGGTGGCACCCGCGGCTGCCACCTCGCTTATGCCGCCGGTAAAGATGGCCAACGCCGCACCGGCGACCAGGACCGCGCCGGCGATCTCCAGCTCGTGCTCGATCTTTTTCTTGGCTTCGGCTATCTGGTCGGCGAACTTGTCCAAGGCCTTGGCCATGTCTTCCGCGGCAGAAGCGAGGTCGTCCAAGTACCCCTTGCCCCCGCCGTGGTACTTCTTCCAGAACGCACCGAACGCCTCAATCGACTTGCCCTTGTTGGTGTCGATGACGTCCTGTGCGGACTTGTGTGTCGCAGAGATGATGTCCTTGACGTCATCAGCAAATGTCCGCCAGGCGCGAGCGGCTTCCCGGAGCTCGTCCTCATCACCCTTCGGCCACCACATGCCGGTGAGTTCCTGAACGATTTCCTTGGCCTTGTCTGCGGTACTCAATGCACACCGCCACCTTGCGACGTGAAGCCCGAGGCGTTGGAGCGATCCGCTTCCTCGTGATTGTCAGCCATATCCTTCATGGCCTTGCCAATGCTTTCCAGGCCCTTCACCAACGCATGGGCGGCACGCTCGATCTGGGTGCGATGAGGGCTGTAGACGCCCTCAAACTTCTTCCCCTGCTCGTCATCCCCCCAAGGTTCCCCTAGCCCATCGAGTGAGTGCTTCAGTTTCTCGGCAGCCTTGGCCAAAGCGGCTGACTCCCTGTTGAATTTCGGTGCTTCGTTCTTCAGCTGATGCGTGTCCACATCGAAGCCAGAAGCAGCCACGATTCCCCCAAGCGCGCATTGTCATCACGTTCACTGCGAACCTACCGTGTACCACTGACAGTGCATCGTGGCCGCTTGGTCTGTGAGCCCGTTTGCCGAGTTCATCCCATTTCGGCGCGTTGTGGCTCATGCGGATATGGCCACGCAGTGGCTCAAATTCGCACGGCCTACGCGCGGTTCGACTACCGGAAGAGGGGCTGCGGGCCGCATGGTCAACTGTGCGGGAGATCATTCCTATCGCAGGCGGTGATGAGGTCGTCCGGCCGATCCAGGGGCGTACCACAGGAGCGGTGTCTGGGGCCTATGGGTTGCGGAGGCCGCGGGCCACTTCCACATCCGGATATGGCTTGTCGATCAGGAGGCCGACCGGGGCGGTTGCGGCCCACTGCGACATGAAGCCCGGCGACTGGATGGACAAGTGGTGCGCCGGCCTTCGGGCCGAGGAAACGACCGTGAGGGGCTGTGAGCCGAGAATCCGGTGGAGGTCCCGGCAAAAGGGAGGCACCGCTCGCCGCCTTGGCGCAGAAGACCTGGGACCCGCGCACCCCCGCGCTGTCCTGGCCGGACTTCAAGGCGCTGGTGAACCGGCTCTGACCGGCCGGGCGGGAAGAAAAAAGGAATCCGAGAGACGGCCGGGGCCGCCACCCCCCACAGGAGAGGCCCCGGCCGTCGTTCGCGGAGGAGCCGCGACGGGCTCCTAACCGATACAGCGCCGCGGGGCCCGAAAGCGTCACACCGGGTACGGGCGGCGGCACGGCCAGTGGTCTGGACGCGGGCCCGGCCCGGCCCGTAACGTGCCGGAACGCGCCAGAACGGCGCACCCGGCCGCGGCGCTCCCGCCCGGCCGGAAGAGCGGCCGGTTACCGGGGAGTTCGGATGGCGACGTACGCACCCCGCCCTGTCGCGCCGCCCGCTCCCAGAGGTGGCCCGGGTGCCGGGCACCCGGTCGCACCCGTTACGGTCAGCAGGAACGGCCGGACGGCCGGCGACCGGCGCAGCGGCTGACCGCGCCGGCCGCACGGCGGTCCCGGCGGCTTCACGGCATCAGACGGCAAACCAGCGGCTACGTAACAGCGACAGCGCGAAACGGCAAGGACCGGGCGGCGGACATTCAGCGTGCGACAGGATGGACCCGTGCGAGGGGACGACATTCAGCCGGACGACGGACGGCTGACGGTTGCCGTACAAGCGGCGCAGGACGGCGACGAGACCGCGTTCCGGACGGTCTACCGCGCCATACATCCGCGGCTCCTCGGCTACGTCCGGACCCTGGTGGGCGAGGCCGATGCCGAGGACGTGGCCTCCGAGGCATGGCTCCAGATAACCCGCGACCTCGCCCGCTTCAGCGGCGACGCGGACCGCTTCCGCGGCTGGGCCGCCCGGATCGCCCGTAACCGCGCGCTGGACCACATCCGGATGCGCGGCCGCCGCCCCGCCATCGGCGGCGACGAGACCGAACTCGCCGACACCCCCGCCGCGTCCGACACCGCCGGCGAAGCCCTCGAAGCCCTCGGCACCGGCCACACCTTCCGGCTCATAGGCCGGCTGCCGCAGGACCAGGCCGAGGCGGTCACCCTGCGGGTCGTGGTCGGCCTGGACGCCAAGAGCGCCGCCCAGGTCCTGGGCAAACGGCCCGGCGCGGTACGCACCGCCGCCCACCGCGGACTGAAGAAACTGGCCGAACTCCTCACCGGCGACGGCGCCGCGGACGACGGCGGCGCGGTGGCGGAATCGTACGTACCAGGTGTGACGGAAACGGCCGCACGAACGCAGAAGGACATGTGATGGCCGACGACCGGTACAGCTGGCTCGACAAGGACGCCGCGGAGCGACTGCTGCGTGGTGAACCGGTCGGTTCCCGGGTCGGAGACGGCGCACGCGAACTGGAACAGCTCCTCGAGGCCGCCGCGGCGGCCGGCACCGGCCTGCCCGAAACGGCCCCCCTGCCCGGGGAGGAAGCCGCGCTGGCCGCCTTCCGCCAGGCCCGGCACGGCCCCGCCGCCCGCCCCCGCGAGACCGCCCGCACCGCCCGCGCCGCCGAACGCGCCGGGCTCGCCCGCCCCTTCAGACGCGGCTTCGCGGTCGCCCTCGCCGTCTGCGCGATCAGCGGTATCGCGGTCGCCGCCGGCACCGGCGTCCTGCCGACCCCCTTCGAGGGCGGCGAGCCGGCCCAGCCCGGCGCCACCGTCACCGCCGCCGAATCGCCCAGCCTCCTCGACACCGAGCGGCCCGCCGCCACCACCGGCGGAACGGGCCGCACCCCCACCCCGCCCGGCGGCCGGACCACCGCCCCCGGCGCCACCCCCCCCCCCGGCGGCAGCCACGGCACCACCCCGGCGCCCGGCACCCCCGCCCCCGGCGGCACGCCCGGTGACGACGACGGCCACCGGTCCGACCCGGACGGCAAGGACAAGAAGAAGCCGCTGCTGACCCTCTGCAAGAACTACGAGACCGGCAACCCCGGCGCCCTCGACCGCGACACCCTCGAACGCCTCCAGGCCGCCGCCGGCGGCCCCGGCAAGGTCCACGCCTTCTGCCGCCAGTACCTCCTCACGGCCGGCCGGCCCGGCAGCGGCACGGGTGACAACGATGGCGCGGGGGGCCGCACCGGTGGCGGGAAGGGCAACGGGAACGGCAAGGGCCGGGGGCACGGCAACGGCGGGGGGAACGGGACCGGGGGCGGCAGCGGCGACGAGGAGGGTGACTCGGCCGGGCGGTCCGGCAGCGGGTTCATGACCCTCGTGCCGGTTCCTGCTACGGCTCCGGGCACGGTTTCTCCCGCTCCGGCTACGGTTCCGGCCACGGTTTCCCCGGCGGCGACGGCCCCGGCCACGGTCCCCGCGGCGTCCGCCACGACCCCGGCGGCACCCGCCGGAACGCGCCCCGGCAGCCAGGTGTGACGTTTTTCGGCCCCGCGACGCAGTAAGAAACGAGCCGACTGGTCATCGGCGGCGCAAGAGCCAGGGTTCCCCCCGTACCCGTGGCTCAGCGCACCCGGCGCGGGCGGGGCACGTTCCCCCGGCCCTGCCCGCGCCCCCCTTTTTGCGCCTAAGCCGGCGCGCGCTCTCGCGGATGTGGTTGCGGGGGGTGGGGGTTGCTCAATTGTCGCTTCGGTCAAAGAAATTGATGAGCGGGCGTCGGTGGTTGGGTCCCTGCGGGTGTAGGTCGTTTCCCCTTGGTTTTTTCGTGCGGGACATGAGGGCTGCTCTATCCGCTGTGGTGTAGGTGCCGGTGGGTGGGAGGCCGGCCTGGTGTTGGAAGCGGCGTAGGGCCCTGGCCGTCTCCTTGGCGTAGTGGCCGGTGGGGGTGCGGGGGAACAGGTCCAGTTGGGCCAGGCGGGCCTGGAGGTCGCGGACGGCGGGGCCGTGGGCGCCGGGGGCCAGCAGGGGAGTGGGGCGGGCCGGATGGCAGGCCGCCGTCAGGATCAGTACCGCCGCCAGCAGGGCCGCCGGCCCCGTTCTCCCGCTCCGCCGCATGCCCCGTCCCCTTCCCAGCGGTGCGCGGGGACGAACCTCCAGGCATGCTGTGAGGACGGTGTAAACCGGTACTCTTCACCCGTTTGGAGGCGTAGCGGACATGGCGCGGTACAGCGAGAGCGGGCTGCCCATCGAGCCGGTGTACGGGCCGGAGGCCCTGGCGGACTGGGACCCGGGCCGCGCCCTGGGCGCCCCGGGCGCGTACCCGTACACCCGGGGGGTCTACCCGACGATGTACACGGGGCGGCCCTGGACCATGCGGCAGTACGCCGGGTTCGGTACCGCCCGGGAGTCCAACGCGCGCTACCGGCAGCTGATCGAGCACGGTACGACCGGGCTGTCCGTCGCCTTCGACCTGCCGACGCAGATGGGGCACGACTCCGACACCCCGATCGCCGCGGGCGAGGTCGGCAAGGTCGGGGTGGCGATCGACTCGGTGGAGGACATGGCGGTGCTCTTCGGCGGGATCCCGCTGGGGAAGGTCTCCACGTCGATGACGATCAACGCGCCGGCCGCGTTGCTGCTGCTCATGTACCAACTGGTGGGCGAGGAGCAGGGGTTGAGGGGGGATCAGCTCAATGGGACGGTGCAGAACGATGTGCTGAAGGAGTACATCGCGCGGGGGACGTATATCTTTCCGCCGCAGCCGTCGCTGCGGCTGGCGGCGGATATCTTCCGGTACTGCCGGGCCGAGATTCCGCGGTGGAACACCATCTCCATCTCCGGTTACCACATGGCCGAGGCGGGTGCCTCGCCCGCGCAGGAGATCGCGTTCACGCTGGCCAACGGCATCGCGTACGTCCGTACGGCGCTCGCGGCCGGGATGGCCGTGGACGAGTTCGCGCCCCGGCTGTCGTTCTTCTTCGTCGCGCGGACGACGCTGCTGGAGGAGGTCGCCAAATTCCGGGCGGCGCGGCGGATCTGGGCGCGGGTGATGCGGGACGAGTTCGGCGCCCGCGATCCCAAGTCGCAGATGCTGCGGTTCCACACCCAGACCGCCGGGGTGCAGCTGACCGCCCAGCAGCCGGAGGTCAACCTCGCGCGGGTCACCGTCCAGGGGCTGGCCGCGGTGCTCGGCGGCACCCAGTCACTGCACACCAACTCCTACGACGAGGCCATCGCCCTGCCGAGCGAGAAGGCGGCCCGGCTCGCCCTGCGCACCCAGCAGGTCCTGGCGTACGAGACCGATGTCACCGCCACCGTCGACCCGTTCGCCGGCTCGTACGCCGTGGAGGCGCTGACCGACGCGGTCGAGGAGGCGGCGCTCGCGCTGATGGCGCGGATCGAGGAGCTGGGCGGCGCGGTCGCCGCCATCGAACGCGGCTTCCAGAAGGAGGAGATCGAGCGCAACGCGTACCGGATCGCGCGGGAGACGGACGCGGGCGAGCGGGTGGTGGTCGGCGTCAACCGCTTCCGCAGTGAAGAGGAGGAGCCCTACGAACCGCTGCGGGTGGATCCGGCCATCGAGGCGCGGCAGGCCGAACGGCTCGCGGTGCTCCGCGAACGCCGCAACCGGAACGCGGTGACCGCGGCGCTCGGCGCGCTGCGGAAGGCCGCCGAGGGGCCGGACAATGTGCTCTACCCGATGCGGGAGGCGCTGCGCGCGCGGGCGACGCTGGGCGAGGTGTGCGATGCGCTGCGGGAGGTGTGGGGGACGTATGTGCCGACGGATGCATTTTGATGCGGCGTTGGGTGCCTGGTCCGGTGGAGGCGGGAGCCGGGTGCGGTGGCCGGAACGCGTCCGCCACACTTGGGGCATGTCCGCACCACGACGCCGCTGCCCCGTCTGCACCCGAGAGATCGCCGTGGTCGGCGGCCGCTACGCCCGGCACGACCCGCCGGGGCGGCGGACCGGGATCGAGCTGATCTCCTGTCCGGGCTCCCGGCGCACCGCGCCGATGATGGCGCCCGCGGAGAAGCTCTTCGATCCGGAGGAACCTCCGATGCCGGGGCAGCAGCCGCTGTTCTGAGCGGCCGGGCCGGGTCAACTACGGGGCGAGGACGTCCAGTTCGGCCATCGCGCCGGCCGTGATCTCGCGGGTCAGGGCCTCGGCGCGGGCCGCGTCGCCGGTGCGGATCGCCTCGGCCACCTGGACGTGCAGGGTGACCGCGGCCGGGTCCGGGTCGGTGAACATCACGTGGTGCTGGGTGCGGCCGGTCAGCACCGCGGCCACCACCTCCGCGAGGCGCGCGAACATCTCGTTGCCGGAGGCGGTCAGCACCACCCGGTGGAACGCCATGTCGTGGACGAGGTACGCGTCCAGCTGCTGGCCGCGCGAGGTGGCCACCATGCCCATCGCGTGCTCGGTCAGTTCCGCGCACTGGGCCGGGTCGGCGTGCCGGGCGGCCAGGCCCGCCGCCACCGGCTCGACGGCCGACCGCAGCACGGTCAGCGAACGCAGCTGCCGGGCGCGGTCCCGGCCGGCCAGCCGCCAGCCGATCACCCGCGGGTCGTAGACGTTCCACTCCTCGGTGGGGCGGACCGTCACCCCGACCCGGCGCCGGGACGCCACCAGGCACATCGACTCCAGCACCCGGACCGCCTCGCGGATCACCGTGCGGGACACCTCGAAGCGTTCGGCCAGCTCATCGGTGCGCAGGACCGTGCCCGGAGGGTAGTCGCCCGCGGTGATCGCGGGCCCCAGGGACTCCAGCACGCGGGCGTGCAGCCCCTTCTCCCCGTTCCCGGTCGCTTCCATGGCCCAAGCCTACGGTCCCGCCTCTCGGGCAATTAAGTATGACGTTTACGTCACACGGGCTTGAATACGTCGTACTTCATGGGTTTCAGTTGGCTAGTACAACGTCGAAGTGGACGCTGTCACGCCCTACGCGCCGTATGTGACGTAAGCGATGTGCGTCATGTCTGTCATGTATGTCATGTACGCGGAGGTATGGCTGGTGACGTCCCGTATATGAAGCATCGAGGTATCCGGGATGGACAGGGCCGATGTCGCCGATGTCATCGTCGTGATGGGTGTGGCCGGGACCGGCAAGACGACCATCGGCCCGCTGGTGGCCGGCGCGCTGGGCGTGCCGTACGCCGAGGGCGACGACTTCCACCCGGCGGCCAACATCGCCAAGATGTCCGCCGGAGTCCCCCTGGACGACGCCGACCGCGGCCCCTGGCTCGACGCCATCGGCGCCTGGGCGCACGGGCGGGCCGGCCGCGGCGGGGTGGTCAGCTGCTCCGCCCTCAAGCGTGCCTACCGCGACCGGCTGCGGGCCGCCGCCCCCGGCGTCGTCTTCCTGCACCTCGCGGGCGACCGGGCGCTGATCGAGGCGCGGATGGCCGAGCGCACCGGCCACTTCATGCCGACCGCGCTGCTGGACTCCCAGTTCGCCACCCTCGAACCGCTCGGGGCGGACGAGGCCGGGGTGGCCGTCGATGTCGCCGGCACCCCGGAGGAGATCGCCGACCGCGCGGTCACCGCCCTGCGCCGCCCCACCCCGGCCGCGTAACCCCGCAGGCCGGCCGCCCTCAGACCGCCGGGCCCCGCACCCCCTCCCCCCCGCGGGGCCCGGCCCCCTCCCCCTCCCCTCCCACCCAAGGAATTCGCCGTGCCACATCTCAGCGCCGAGATGCTCGCAGCGGACGCGACCGCGCCGATCACCACGGCCGGTCACGCCCAGCTCGGCATCGCCGTCCTGGCGGGTATCGCCGTCATCGTCCTGCTGATCACCAAGTTCAAGCTGCACGCCTTCCTGTCGCTGATCATCGGTTCGCTGGTGCTCGGCGCGGTGGCCGGGGCGCCGCTCGACAAGGCCATCGCCAGCTTCTCCACGGGGCTCGGGACGACCGTGGCGGGTACCGGCGTACTGATCGCGCTGGGCGCCGTCCTCGGCAAGCTGCTCGCCGACTCCGGCGGCGCGGACCAGATAGTCGACACGATCCTGGCCAAGGCCGGGCGCCGGGCGATGCCCTGGGCGATGGTGCTGATCGCCGGGGTGGTCGGCCTGCCGATCTTCTTCGAGGTCGGCATCGTGCTGCTGATCCCCGTGGTGCTGCTGGTCGCCAAGCGCGGCAACTTCTCCCTGATGCGGATCGGCATCCCGGCGCTGGCCGGCCTCTCCGTCATGCACGGCCTGATCCCGCCGCACCCCGGCCCGCTGGCCGCCATCGACGCGGTCAAGGCCAACCTCGGCGTGACGCTGGCCCTCGGCGTGATCATCGCCATCCCCGCGGCCATCATCGCCGGCCCCCTCTTCTCCCGCTACGCGGCCCGCTGGGTCGACATCGCGCCGCCGGAGAAGATGATCCCGGAACGCACCTCCGACGACCTCGCCAAGCGCCCCGGCTTCGGCATCACCCTCGCCACCGTCCTCCTCCCCGTCGTGATGATGCTCGCCAAGGCCCTGGTGGACGTCGTGGTGGACAACCCCGCGCACACCGTCCAACGGGTCTTCGACGTCGTCGGCTCCCCGCTGATCGCGCTGCTGACGGCCGTGGTCGTCGCCATGGTCACGCTCGGCCGGCCGGCCGGCTTCACCCGCGGCCGGATCGCCGCCACCGTCGAGTCCTCGCTCGGCCCGATCGCCGGCGTGGTGCTGATCGTCGGCGCGGGCGGCGGCTTCAAGCAGACGCTGGTGGACTCCGGCGTCGGCCAGATGATCCTGGAGGTCTCCCGCCACTGGAACATCTCCTCGCTGCTGCTCGCCTGGCTGATCGCCGTCGCCATCCGCCTCGCCACCGGCTCCGCCACCGTCGCCACCATCTCGGCCGCCGGCCTGGTCGCCCCGCTCGCCGCCGAGATGAGCACCACCCACGCCGCCCTCCTCGTCCTCGCCATCGGCGCCGGCTCCCTCTTCTTCAGCCACGTCAACGACGCCGGCTTCTGGATGGTCAAGGAGTACTTCGGCATGAACGTCGCCCAGACCCTCAAGACGTGGTCCCTGATGGAAACCTTGATCTCGGTGGTGGGGATCTTGGGGGTGTTGGGGCTGTCGCTGGTGGTGTAGGCGGCGCGCCGAGCAGGCCGTGGTGCCGTAGTTCCACGACTACGGCACCACGGCACGGACGAGCCCCCGCCGGGCGCCGCTCCGGCCGGCGCCCGGCAGGGGCTCATGCGTTGCCGGCGGCCCTCACCCCAGGTATGGCACTGCCCGCCGTTCCAGGAAATGACCGATCCGGAGTCGCTGGGTGGGTGCAGGGGCAGGCTGGGGAGCTCGTCCGGGGCGACGAACCGGAGGGCGGTGGACTCGTCGGAGAGCTTGAGCGCGCCCCCGGTGATCCGTGCCGTGAAGCACACGTTGAACTGGCGCCGTACCTCCCCGTCGCTGTTCCCTGCCGCCGCCCGGCAGCGCCCACAGCCCGTTGTCCACCCGCCGCTGGAGCAGGATGCGCCCCTCGGCATCCGTGACGACGGCCGAGGCGGCGACCACCAGACTGTTCGGCTCGGGAGCGGCGGGGTCGTCGTAGAACTCGGTACGGGGCATGGGGCCGGCCTTTCGGTCTTTCGGTGGAAGGGGCGCTGGGGACCGTACGGCGCCGGGGCTCGCGGCGTAGCCTCGTGGGCATGGCTGAGCACCTCGGGGACCGGCTGGCGCGGCTGCGGCGGATGGCGGATCTCACCCAAGAGGCGTTGGCAGAGCGCTCGGACGTGTCCGTTGACGTCGTACGGAAGCTGGAGCAGAAGCGCAAGCACAGTGCGCGTCTGCCCACGCTGCACGCACTGGCCCGGGGGCTCGGGGTCGAGCTGACCGCGCTGCTCGGGGACCCGCCGGGGGTGCCCTCCACGGGCGAGGCGGATTCTCCGCAATTCGTCGCGGTGCGGCGAGCCATCATGCCCCCGCTGTTCGCGCCGCCCGAAGAGCCGAATGGCGTCGAGCGGCTTACCGTTCCGCTTCTCCGGCGGGAGATTTCCGACGGCTGGACGCTGTACCACAACGCTGAGTTCGGGCGTGTGATGGAGGTACTGCCGGGCATTATCGCGGACGCGCGTTTCGCGGCGTCGGTCGGCGGTGCGGACGAAAAGGCGGCGGGGCAGGCGGCGTTGGGGAAAGCGCTGCAATTGGCCGGGCACCTTGCCATTCGCCTCGGACGGACCGATCTCGGACTGGCCGCTCTGGAACGTGCCATGGCCGCCGCGGAGCGCTCGTCCGACCCGCTGCTGGTGCCGATGGTCAGCAATTCCGTCGCCTGGAACTACCAGCGGCAGAACCGCCTGGACGATGCCGCCCACGTGGCGGTGCACGCCGCGGATCTGGCCGAACGGGAACACGGCAAAACCGCTGAGGGCCTGCGGGTTTGGGGCGGCCTCATCATGTCCGCCGCGACCTCGTCGGCCCGTTCGGGAGATTACGACGCGGCCAATGAACTGATGACCACGGCGGAGCACGCCACACGCCGGCTGGCCGTTCTCCGGCCCCCGGAGGACGGGAAAATGTTCTCGGTATTCAGCCGGTCCTCGGTCCGTATCGAACGAGTCCGTCTCGCCGTTCAGCACGCACGGCCGGACGAGGCGCTGGCACTCGCCAAGGGAATGCGGATCGGCGCCGATATCCCGGCGTCCTGGCGTACCTGGCTTTTGCTGGACGTCGCCCGTGCGCACACGGACGTGGGCGATATCGAAGGCGCCGTGAAGACCCTCGAACGGCTGCGCCGGATCGCCCCGGCGTGGATGCGCCACCACACCCTCGCCGTCGCCATCGTTACGGACTTGTGGGCCGGACCGCACCGGCCGCCGGGACTGCGCACGCTGGCGGAGTTTCTGGGGGTCGTCAACCAAGCCCGGTAGGCAGGGGCGTTCAAGGCCCGGAGACTAGGACGTTCCGTCCCTGTCGCGGGCTGCTGCCACACGATTGGCTTGGTGGACGCAAGGTCCCCCGGCCTTTGCGATGAGCGTGGCACGGGGGAATGGCCATCAACCGCATAGGGGTTGACGACGTGACCCAAAGTCTTCGAATGCTCTTCGAGCCGCCGTGCCGGGCGACGGTGACCGCCCGGTGAACGCCATGGACACCGCGCGGCTGTTGCCGTGGGCGAGTGTGGAGGGGAAGCCGTGCTTTCTGCTGGCGGGGGACGGGACGGGGTATGTCTCGCGGCTCGCTGATGAAATGGAGGCGGCGCAGCTGACGGTGGCGGCGGGGCTCATCGAGGAGGCGGAGCGTGTGCTCGGTGGGCGGATGTGGACGCCGGGGGAACTGCATCTGCTCGCCGTTGAGTTGAGTGAGTCGCTGAAGTGTGTGTGGCGGGTGGCGGAGAGCCGGGGTGACCGGTTGCTTCGGCTGGAGGAGGCCCAGGAACTCCCCCGATCGGAACGGGATGAGTAGGGGCAGCGCATGCCTCGGTCGGGCCGGCGGGTCCGGCTCACCGTTCCGGTCCGCTCTGCGGGAAGCGTTCCGGGCGCTTTCCTGAAGGGTGCCGCGTCGGCTCAGCCCGCGCGGTGAGGGAAGGCGGCTTCCGTCCTCTCCTGTGTGTGGGGGAGGGCGGGAGCCTTCTACGTATCCGTGGCGTCGGGCGCTGCCTTTGTGCACCGTGCGCGCCGTTGCCGCATCGGGAATCGCTTGATCAGCGTCGGTGTTGGGCCCTGCTGTCAGCAGACGTTGTGGGGAGGGCTTTTCGTGCGCGCGATACGGATTGATCGGTTCGGGGCGCCTGATGTGCTTGGGGTTGTTGATGTTCCCGAGCCCGGGGTAGGCCCGGGAGAGGTGCTGGTCCGGGTCGTGGCGAGCAGTATCAATCCCGTGGATGACAAGACGCGGGAGGGGGCGATCGGTGAAGGGGCGCCGCCGCTGCCGATGACGCTTGGGTGGGATCTGGCCGGTGTGGTGGTCGACGGCGGTGGCAGCGGGCTGCGGGCCGGTGAACGTGTCATCGCCATGTCGCATCAGCTCAGTTCCGGCCGGGGGACCTGGGCCGATCTCGTCGCGCTGCCCGCGCGGGCGGTCGCCGCCGCGCCGCGGTCGGTCAGTATGGCCGAGGCCGCGACGCTGCCGCTGGCCGGGCTGACGGCCGTGCAGACGTTGAACTGGCTGGCGGTCGAGGCCGGTGAGCGGCTGCTGATCGCGGGGGCCGCCGGTGCGGTCGGCGGGCTGGCGTTGCAGATCGCCCGTGCGCGTGGCGTAAAGGTGGATGCTCTGGTGTCCCGGGACGCGCAGGCCGCCTTCGCGCGTGAGCACGGTGCGGAGGTTGTCACCGCCGACCGTGACGCTCTTCAACGCCACGCCTATGACGCGGTTTTCGATACGTTCGGGGCGTTTGTGACCGAGGCGGTGGCCGATGGGGGCCGGTACGCGTCGATTGCCACCCAAGCCGGGCCGGTCCCGGACCTGTCCTCGCGGGGTGTGCGGAGCACCGTTCACCAGGTCCGCGAGGACGGTGCGGGGTTGGGTGAGCTGGTGAAGC
Source organism: Streptomyces sp. NRRL F-4489 (assembly GCF_001509485.1). Lineage (GTDB taxonomy): Bacteria > Actinomycetota > Actinomycetes > Streptomycetales > Streptomycetaceae > Streptomyces. The sequence goes on along the minus strand of NZ_LLZI01000234.1, from coordinate 301 downwards.
TCGTTGACGGCGGGGCCTTGCGGCTGCGGGTGCACGCAAGCTTTGGACTTCACGAGATCCGGGACGCGCATGTCCGGCTTCGGGAGGGAAAGCTGGCGGGGAAGATCGCCTTTCTGTTCTGACCGGGTGTTGCGCGGGTGTCCGGGGTGGGGTGTCGGGTCAGAGCGCGGCCGGGGTTCCCGCGTACGACCGCACGGCCTCGGTGAGGGCGGCGTGGGCGGAGTCCGGTGGGGTGGCCAGGGCTATGTAGGCGTCGGGGCGGATGAGGTAGACGGTGGGGGTGGGGCCGTAGGTGGTGTGG
>NZ_LLZI01000233.1 GCF_001509485.1 Streptomyces sp. NRRL F-4489 | reverse complement strand
GTCGCTGTTCGACCTCACGCCCGTCGCACCGGATGACCGCCGGGCCTGCCGCGAAGCCGCCCAACGCGAAGCCGCCTGCCGCGAAGCCGACAGCCTTGGCTCAGAGCCGGCAGCCTCGGCGTAGAGCCCCCAGCGCTGACGCGACCCCACCCCGCCCCCTCACTCACCCCCTCTACCCCACCCCCTTGACCAGCTCATCCACCTCCTTGATCTGGCGCAGGAGATCAGGCAGGTCAGCGATCGCCGTGGCGGACGGCCCGTCGCAGGGCGCCCGTCCCGGGTCCGGGTGGGCCTCGATGAACAGCCCGGCCAGCCCGAGGGCGGTGCCGGCCCGGGCCAAGGGGGCGGCGTACCGGCCGCGGCCGCCCGCCGCGTCGCCGAGCGCGCCCGGGAGTTGCAGGGCGTGGGTGACGTCCAGCGTCACCGGCGGGCCGAACTCGCGCATACGGGCCAGACCCACCATGTCCACGACCAGATGGTGGTAGCCGAAGGCCGTACCCCGTTCGCACAGCACCACGCCCGTCGCGCCCGCCCGGGCGCACTTCTCGGCCGCCGTCCGCAGGTCCTCGGGCGCCATCATCTGCATCTTCTTCAGGTGCAGCGGGCGCCCGGTGGCCGCGGCGGCGTGGATCAGATCCGTCTGGCGCACCAGGAAGGCGGGGATCTGGAGCAGATCGGCGACCTCGGCGGCCGGCGCGCACTGCCCGGCCGTGTGGACGTCGGTGACGAGGGGGACGTCCAGTTCCTGTTTGACGCGGGCGAGCATGGCCAGGCCGTCGTCCGGGCCGGGGCCGCGGTAGCTCCGCGCCGAGGAGCGGTTCGCCTTGTCGAACGACGCCTTGAAGACGTAGGGGAGGCCGAGGCGTTCGGTGGTCGTACGGAACACCTCGCCGACGCGCAGCGCGGTGTCGAGGTCTTCCAGCACGTTCACCCCGCCGATGACCACCGCCGGGCGGTCGTTGCCCAGCGCGATCCCGCCCGCCCCGGCCCCGCCTGCCCCGACCCGGCACAGCCGCAGCCCGTCCAGGCCGCCGCTCCCCGCCGCGTCCCCCGCACCCCGCGACGCATCCGGCCCGCGCCCCACCGCCTCCGCCCCGCCCGTCATCCCCGGCCCTCCAAACCGGCTTCCGCCGCCGCCAGATCCGCCGGCGTATTGATGCTGACCGGCGCCCGCCGCGCCCGGACGACCGTGACCGGCAGGCCCAGTTCGAGGAAGCGGAGCTGTTCCAGTCCCTCGGCGCGTTCCAGGATGCCGGGCGGCGCGGCGGCGATACGGGCCAGTGCGGGCGGGGCGAAGCCGTAAATGCCTAGGTGTTCGGCGGCGCGGCGGCTGCCGGCCAGCTCCTCGAACGGGGTGCCGGGCCGCTGGTGCGGGACGGCGGCGCGGGAGAAGTACAGGGCGCGGTCGTGCCGGTCGGTCAGGACGGTGACGCGGTGCGGGTCGGCCGCGGCCGCCGCGTCCAGGGGGCCCGCCGCGGTCGCCACGGGGTGCCCGGCCCGCACCGCGGCGATCACCTCGTCGATGACGTCCGGGTCCATGAACGGCTCGTCGCCCTGCAGATTGACGACGCAGTCCTCGTCCCAGCCCGCCGCCACCGCGGCGACGCGGTCGGTCCCGGTGGCGTATGCGCCCCGGGACAGCACCACCTCGGCGCCGAAGGACTGGCACACCTCGGCGATCCGTTCGCTGTCGGTGGCCACCACGACCCGCGTGGCGCGCCGGGCGCGGGTGGCCGCCTCGTAGGTCCACCGGACGACCGGCCGTCCTCCGAGGAGCGCGGTGGCCTTGCCGGGAAAACGGGTCGAGCCGGCCCGGGCCGGGATCACGATCGCGGTCACACCGCCTCCCGTGTGGCCGGGTGCAGGGCGGCGGCCAGCTCCGGGGAGTGGCCCTTGAGTTCGGCCACGCCGAGCACCAGCGCCTGCCCGAGCGCGAGCAGCGCGAGGGTCGCCGTGACGGGCGGACCCACCTCCTCGGGGCCGGCGTCGCACTCCGCGGCCAGCACCACATCGCACGCGTCCGCCAGCGGCGACCGGGAGCTGCCGACGAGGCCGGTGACGCGGGCCCGCCGCCGCCTCAGATGCGGCAGTACGCGTAGCACCTCAGCCGTCGCGCCGGACCAGGACACCGCGATCACCTCATCACCCGGCGCGACCCTCCCCAGATCGCCGTGCAGCGCCTCCGTGGGGTGCAGGAAGTACGCCGGCGTCCCGGTGGCCGCGAACAGCTCCGCGATCCCGCGCGCCACCGTCCCGGACTTGCCGACCCCGGTCACCAGGAGCCGGCCCGCCGACGCCGCCAGCACGCCGGCCACCGCCTCCACCTCCGCCGCCCGCTCCTCGGCCAACCGCGCCACCACCGCCGCCGCGGCCCGCAACCGCCCGCGCGCCGCCAACCCGCCCTCCCGCTGCCCCACAGCTCCCCCACCTCTCCGGCCGGCCACCCTCCACGGCCGACACACCACGGCCCGCCTTGGCCCGGGCCCCGGTCCCGGCCGCCGATCCCGACACAACAGGGAACATCCCTCCCCGCAACGGCCGTTCACCATGCGAAGCGAGCACCCTCCACCCCGGCCGCTCCGGCCCGCCCGCCCCCTCCGCCCGCACGACCGGCGACGCCGGACCGCCCGCTCCCGCATCGCGCACCCATCCGCCCGGAAAAGCGAAGCGCCCCGCCCGGTACGTCCCGGTCGAGGCGCTGTGTCGCAGGCCAGGCGCGCTGTCCCGCGCCGCGTGCGGTGGGCCATCAGGGGCTCGAACCCTGAACCAATGGATTAAAAGTCCACTGCTCTGCCAATTGAGCTAATGGCCCGCACCGAGCAGCATAGCCCGAGGACGTGCCGCAGCCCGAAGGCATTGGGGATCTGGGTCCCCAACGGCGTGCCGCGGGCCCGCTCGGGCCGCCGCGGCGCCACCGGCCGGGGCGAGCCGGGCCGGGCCCGCGGCGGGCTCCCCGCCCCACGCCACCGCCCCGCGCATCCGCCCGTACCCGCCCCACGCGACCGCCCCGCGCACCGGCCCCTCCGTGCCCCAACGCCCAGGGCCCGTACAGCACTTGTGTGCCGTACGGGCCCTGGGCGTAGAGGTGGTGCGCGCCGGGGGCGGGATCAGCCGCCGGCGGGCGGATCAGCCGTTGCGCTTCCAGCGGGGCTTGTCCTCGCGGCGGCCGAAGCCGCCGGTCGCGCTGCCCGAGCCGCGGTGGTCGTCGCGGCGGCCGTACGGGCGGTCGCCGCCGGAGCGGTAGCCGGAGGTCGGGCGGCCGCCGGAGCGGTCGTCGCGGTTGAACGGACGGTCCCCGCCGCCGGAGCGGTAGCCCGAGGACGGGCGGCCGCCGGAACGGTCGTCGCGGTTGAACGGACGGGCCGGGCGGTCACCGCGGTCGCGGTGGAAGGAGCCGCGGTCGTCCCGGCGGTCGAACGAGCGGCCGCCGGAGCGGTCGTCGCGGTTGAACGGACGGTCCCCGCCGCGGTCCCGGCCACCAAAGCCGCCCCGCTCGTCACGACGGTCGTCACGGCGGTCGTCGCGGCGGTCGAAGGAACGGCCGCCGGAACGGTCATCGCGGTTGAACGGACGGTCGCCACCGCGGTCACGGCCGAAGCCCCCGCGGTCGTCACGGCGGTCGAACGAGCGGCCACCGGAACGGTCATCGCGGTTGAACGGACGGTCCCCGCCACGGTCACGGCCGAAGCCGCCCCGCTCGTCACGACGGTCGTCACGGCGGTCGTCACGGCGGTCGAAGGAACGGCCACCGGGACGGTCACCACCACGGTCGCCACCGCGGTCACGGCCAGACCCCCCGCGGTCACGGTCGCGGTCACGGCCGAAGCCACCGCGCTCGTCACGGCGGTCGTCGCGCCGCTCGTTGCCGCGGCGCTCGGACGGGCCGGCCTGGGCCGGGACGACGGCCTCGGCCGCCGCCTCCTCGGCCGCGGCCGCGGCCTCCTGGGCGGTCGCCGCGAGGGCCTCCGCCGGGTCCTCGCCGCGCTCGCGGGCGGCCCGGGCGGTCAGCCGGTCGGCCTCCTCGCGGAGCTCGGTGGCGCGGCGCTGGAGCCGCTCCAGCTCGCGGGAGAGCAGGCTGACCTCGCGCTCGGCCTGCTTGGCGGTGTTGTTGGCCGACTCGGCCTGGACCTCGGTGAGCGAACGCGCGCCGGTGATCCGGGCCAGGTCCTCGTCGAACGCGCCGGCGCCGCCGACGATGTGGCGCGAGGCGTCCACGCCCGCGTCCTCCATCAGGCGGAAGATCTGGCGGCGCTGGTGCGGCAGGGACAGCGAGACGACGGTGCCGGACTGGCCGGCGCGGGCGGTACGGCCCGAGCGGTGCAGGTAGTCCTTGTGGTCACCGGCCGGGTCGACGTTCAGCACCAGGTCGATGCCGTCGACGTGGATGCCGCGGGCGGCGACGTCGGTGGCGACCAGCGCGTTGAGGTAGCCGTCCTTGAAGTCGGCGAGCACCCGGGAGCGCGCGCCCTGGGTCATACCGCCGTGCAGCGCGTCCGCCTTCACGCCCGCCTCGATCAGCTGCTCGGCGACCCGCTCGGCGCCCAGCTGGGTGCGGACGAAGATGATGGTGCGGCCCTTGCGGGCGGCGATCGCGGCGGTGACCGGCGCCTTGTCCTTCGGCTTCACGACGAGGACGTGGTGGGTCATGGTCGTGACGTTGCCCTGGGCGCTGTCGACCTCGTGGCTCACGGGGTCGGTGAGGTAGCGCTTGACCAGGGTGCCGATCTCGTTCTCCATCGTGGCCGAGAACAGCATCCGCTGGCCGCCGCCGGGCACCTGGTCCAGCAGCTCGGTGACCTCGGGCAGGAAGCCCAGGTCGGACATCTGGTCGGCCTCGTCGAGGACGGCGACCTGGACGTCCTCCAGGGAGCAGGCACCGCGGTTGATGATGTCCCGCAGCCGGCCCGGGGTGGCGACGAGGACGTCGACGCCGCGCTCCAGGGCGTAGATCTGGTTGCCCATGGACGTACCGCCGCAGACGACCTTCATCTTCAGGCCGAGGACGTCGCCGTACGGCTGGAGGGCGTCCGCGACCTGCATCGCGAGCTCGCGGGTCGGGGTGAGGATGACCGCGCGCGGCTTCTTCTTGTCGGTGCGGCCGCCGGCCAGGCGGGCCAGGGTCGGCAGACCGAACGAGAGGGTCTTGCCGGAGCCGGTGCGGCCGCGGCCGAGGATGTCCTTGCCGGCCAGCGCGTCCGGGATGGTCGCCGCCTGGATCGGGAACGGCACGGTGACGCCGTTCTGGGCCAGCTTGCGGACGACGCCCTCGGGCAGACCGAGGTCCGCGAAGGTCACGGCGTCGGCGTCCTCGTCGGCCTCGGCCTCGGCGGAGTCGTCCCGCTCGTCGGCGTCGGCGGCCTCAGCGGTCTCGACGGCCTCAGCGGTCACGGCCGCCTCGGGGGCCTCGGTGACCTCAGCGGCCTCGGGGGCCTGCTGCTCGGCGGGGGACTCGGACTGCTCGTCGTGCGCGGGCAGCATGGACTGTTCAGTGGAAACGGACATACGAAATGCGAAACCTTCCGGAGTCTCGGCACGCGCCCACAACTCCGTGTGATTTCACAAAGACCGCCTCGATGCGGTCAGCCACGGCAAGGGAGAGAACGCGCCACACGGCGCGCTGTTGACAGGCGCCGGGCAAATGGGATCAAACGATCTACCACCATACGCACCCAGCCCCCCGCAAGGCAAATGCCCTGCCGCCCGATGCCCTGTGTCCGTGCTCACGTCACCGTACGGGACCGGGCGGACGCACCCGTACGCGGCCCGGTCCCGGGGCGCCGGCGGCTCAGGCGTCCCACTCCGTCTGAGGCGATACCGGCGAGGAGAGCGCGGAGGAACCGGCCCCGGGGGCCACGACGTGCCCGGACGACGAGGAGGGCCCGGCCATCGACGCCTTCGGGGCGAGCGGCGACGGGCCGGACGCGTGGACGCCGCCGCCCGCGTCCGAGGGGGTGCCGGCCGGCGCGCTCGGCTCGGCGGTGGGCGTACCGGGGCCCGGGCCGCCGGTCGGGGTCGGCGGGCGGCCGGGCCGGGACGGCGAGGGCTGCGCGGGGCCCGGGGTGCCCGCCTGGCCGCCGCTGCCGCCGTGGCCGGGCGTCGTACCGGGCGCGGGGCCGGACGGCTTGGCCGGTCCGGGCGTGCCCGGCGCCGCCGGGGCGGACGGCTCCGGGGCCTGCGAGGCGCCGGCGTCGCCCTCGCGGCCGGCCTCGGTGCCGCGGCCGCCCGGGCGCGCGGGGCCGCCGTGGCCGAGCCGGTGCGGCCCGTCGCCCCGGCCGTCGGCGGTCAGCCCGCCGGGCCGGTGCGGCTTCCCCTTCTCGTCGCCCTGCCGGGCGGTGCTGCCGGACGGCTTCGGGTGGTCCGGCTCGCTGACGCTCATGCAGCCGGCCAGCGAGGCCGCCAGCGCGGACACCGCCACCGCCGCGGCCGTCACCCGCCCCACCGCCCGCGCCCCCACTCCGGGCGCGCCCCCGGAGGGCACGGGGCCGGACGGCTCAACGGCCCCCGGCTCCCCGGCAGCGGACGGCTCAACGGTCCCCGGCTCCCCGGCGGCGGACCGGGGTTCGGCGACGGACAACGGACGGGGACGAGGACGAGGGGGCATCGGGCACACGGGCGGGACCTCCGGATCCGGAGCGCAGGGACGGCGGCGTCGGACGCCCTGCCCAACTCCCGCCCCCCGCCGGAGGACACGCGCCCCCGGCCCGAGGCCCGGCGGCCGCCCCCGAGCGCCCCGCGGCCCGGACACCACCACGCGGCAATGGCGCGGCGCACCCAACTCCTCGGGAAAAGACCCGGATTGGGTCCTGGCAGGGCCCGCGCTCACCGCGGCGGGCCCCACCCGCTCACCGTTTCCCTTCTCTCAGCCGTGCGTGCACAAGGCGTACGCCTTGACCTCGTTGTATTGGCCGAACGAATTGATCCGCCAGCCCGTTCCGTCCGTCTTGGGGGCGTCGGTGGTGATCGCTCCGTTGGGGTTCCGGCCGCCGTTCGTCTTGTTGATCCGGTCGAACTGGTAACCGCCGCCGGCGACCCGCGTGCCCTCCGGGCAGGTGGCGACCGACTCCTTGTTCTGGCCGACGACCGGGCCGGTCACGACGATGGGGTCTTCCGGTGCCGCGCTGGCGCTCGCACTGCTGATGCTCAGCGGTACGACGACGGCCACGGCCGTGACGAGGGACGACGCGGCGGCGGCCTGCCAGGCGGACAGCTTCTTGCGCACGATAGGGCTCCTGATTCGGTGGATCATCCGATGGGCGAACGATCTCGTGATCGTGGCAAGCGGAATTCGGCGGGCGCCCGCCGATGCCCCGGGTCCCGTTGATCCATTCCACCCGTGGGGTGGATTCCCCGCGCGGGAAATCGAAAGGCTTTCGAGCGATTTCGGGAATGCGTGCCGCATTCAGGGGCCGCGTTCAGCGAGCCGATCCGAGCGCCCGGGAAACCGCTGCCCGCCCCGGCGGGCGGCGCCGGACTGGGCGACAGGAGCCAGGCGGTGCCGGACAATGGCCCCGTGCTGGAGATGACGCGCGAGGAGTTCGAGGGCCTGGTCAGCGACGCGCTGGACCGGATCCCGCCGGAGCTGACCCGGCTCATGGACAACGTGGCGGTGTTCGTGGAGGACGAACCGGACCCGTCGGATCCGGAACTCCTGGGGCTGTACGAGGGCACCCCGCTCACCGAGCGCGGCGAGTGGTACGCGGCCGTCCTGCCGGACCGCGTGACGATCTACATGGGCCCCACGCTGCGGTACTGCGAGTCGCCGGAGGACGTGGTGCACGAGGTCACCGTGACCGTGATCCACGAGGTGGCCCACCACTTCGGCATCGAGGACGCCCGGCTCCACGAGCTGGGCTGGGGCTGATCCCCTCCCAAGCGGACCCCCGCCCTCCCGCATAACGGCCCGCACAGCCGGGCATACGGGACCAATGGCCCGCCCAGCGCGCTCCCGGACTTCGCCTCCCGAACCGCCGGACCGCCCCGGCGCCCGCCTGCCGCGCCCCCGCCGCCACGGCCTCCGGAACGGCCTCCGCGGCGGTCGGCGGAACGGCCCGGCCGGCCGGCGGTGGCCCGCCGCGATACCCCGGCCGCCCGGCGGCCTCCGCCCCACGGACCCAGCGCTGCCCCTCGCCCCGCCCCCGCGCCCGTACGCCCGCGCCCTGGGGCTGGCGGCGGTCAGCCTGCTCGGGGCCTGGCTGGGACTGCTGGTGCTGGGCGGGGTGCGCGCCCCGGTGGGCCCGATGGACACCAGCATGGCGCTGCGGCCCTCGTTGACCGGCGGCACCCGGATCACCGTCCCGCCGCTGGGCGACCTGGAGCTGGACAGCCACCGCGCCCCGGTCCGCGTCGACGTGGACGTGGACCGGCTGGACCCGGCCCGCTCCGCCGCGCTGGTGGACCACCCCGAGCGGTTCGCCGGGCTCCAGGGCCAGGTCACCCATGACGTGCTGCGCGGCGCCGCGGGCCTGGCGGTGACCTCGTGCGCGGCGGTGGCCGGCGGCGCCACCGCGCTGGGCCTGGCGGTCTACCGCCGCCCGCGCCCCGCGCTGGCCGCCGGCGGCCTCGCGCTCGCCCTGCTCGCCGCCTCCGGGGCCGCCGCGTACGCCACCTGGAACCCCAAGTCCGTCCTGGAGCCGCGGTTCTCCGGGCTGCTCACCTCGGCGCCGTCCGTGGTCGGCACCGCGCGCGGCATCGTCAGCGAATTCGGCGTCTACCAGCAGGAGTTGGCGCGCCTGGTCACCAACGTCAGCAAGCTCTACGACACCGTCTCGGCGCTGCCCGCCTACCGGCCCGACCCGACCACCCTGCGGGTCCTGCACGTCTCCGACATCCACCTCAACCCGGCCGCCTGGCACCTCATCGCCTCCTTGGTGCGGCAGTACCGGATCGACGTGGTCATCGACACCGGCGACACCATGGACCACGGCTCCACCGCCGAGAACCGCTTCCTGGACCCGGTGTCCACCCTGGGCGCGCCGTACGTCTGGGTGCGCGGCAACCACGACTCGGGCGCCACCCAGCGCGCCCTGTCCGGCCGCCCGCACGTCACCGTCCTCGACGGCGGGCGCGTCACCCGGGTGGCCGGGCTGCGCATCGCGGGCGTCGGGGACCCGCAGTTCACACCGGACCGCTCGGTGGCGCCGGCCGGCGACGCGGCCGAACGGGCCGCCGGCGGCCGGCTCGCCGAGGCGCTGCGCACCGAGCGGCTGGCCGGCACCCCGGTGGACATCGCCCTGGCCCACGAGCCGGCGGCCGCCGAGCAGGCCGACGGGCTGGTCCCGCTGGCGCTGGCGGGCCACCTCCACCACCGGGAGACCCGGACGCTGCCCGGGGGGACGCGGCTGATGATCGAGGGCTCCACCGGGGGCGGCGGGCTGCGCGCCGTCCAGGGGAAGGAGCCCGCGCCGGTCCAGGCCTCGGTGCTCTACCTGGACCGCGCCACCCGGCACCTCCAGGCGTGGGACGAGATCACCCTCGGCGGGCTGGGGCTCGCCCGGGCCGAGGTCAGCCGCCATCTGCCGCGGGAGAACGCGCCCGGCGGGCCCGCCGCCACCCGGTCCCCGGCGCCCCCGGGGACACCGTCCGACCGGGCCGGGTAAACCGTTTTGGCGAACGGTCCTCCCATCCCATATGCTTCTCACGTCCCCGACGGAGCCGGTAACGGCGCCAAGGCGGGCCATCAGCCCTCATCGTCTAGTGGCCCAGGACGCCGCCCTTTCAAGGCGGTAGCACGGGTTCGAATCCCGTTGGGGGCACGCACCACCGTGTGCGAGACTGGTTCACGCCACTCGCGCAATGCAAGGTCCTGTGGAGCAGTTTGGAGTGCTCGCCACCCTGTCAAGGTGGAGGCCGCGGGTTCAAATCCCGTCAGGACCGCTGCGGCTGGGTAGCTCAGTTGGTACGAGCGTCCGCCTGAAAAGCGGAAGGTCGCCGGTTCGACCCCGGCCCCAGCCACACCCATTGGGAGAAGATCCCGGTTCGGAAACGGACCGGGGTCTTTTTCTTTTCCGGGCGCGGATCCGGCGCCGGGTCCGCTCAGGAGCCGGCGGCCGGTGCCGGTGCCGGCTCGCGGCCCCCGGGGTGGCGGTGGCGCCAGACCCAGAAGACCGTGCAGGAGACCAGCGCCCACCCGGCCAGCACCAGGAACGGGAAGGCGTGCTGGTGGCCGCGGAAGTAGACGGCGGTGTGCTGGGCGTTGACCGAGGCGCCCGGCGGCAGCCAGCGGCCGATCAGGCCGAGGACGGACGGCAGCAGCGGCCAGGAGACCGCGCCGCCGGACGAGGGGTTGCCCAGGAGCACCATCAGGCCCCAGGTGGGGAGCATGGCCCAGCGGCCGATCAGGGTGTTGAACATCGTGAAGACCATGCCGGACGTGAACATGGTCAGCGCCAGGATCATCCAGGACTCCGCGAACGGCAGCCGGAGCGCGCCCAGCCACCAGTCGGCCACCGCGGCGATGGCGAAGCCGCCGAGCAGGGCGTAGGCGACGGTGAAGGCGATCCGCTCGGCCGGGTTCAGACCGCGGGCGTGCACGCTGAGCTGGATGGCGCCGACGAAGCCGATGATCACGGCCGCCAGCGAGATGTAGAACAGTGCCAGGCCGCGGGGGTCGCCGTGCTGGAGCGGTTTGATGTCCCGGACGGTGACCGGCACGCCGGTGGCCGGGCCGACCTTGGCGGCGGCCTCGGACAGCACCTGGGCCACCGTCGCGCCGGAGGCGCCGGAGACGTCCAGTTCGACGCCGCGGCCGCGGGCCCGCAGCACCGCGTACTCCCGCTGCTCGTCCACGGCCGCGCGGGCCTTGTCGTAGGTGGCGTAGCCGGTCAGCCGGAGGGAGGCGTTCAGGGCGCGTTCCATTCCGGCGACGAAGGTCTCCTGCTGCGGGGCGGCGGGAGTGGTGACGACGGCGGTGGGGATGTGCCGGGGGGTGGGGTTGGCCATGGCGTAGGTGTACGAGCCGGCGAAGAGGCCGGCCGCGGCGGCGAGGATGACCAGCAGGACCGTGGCCGGGAGGAACGGCGAGGACCGGAAGGCCGCCCAGCGCTCCGCCGCGGTCCGGGGCCGGCCGTGGGCGCCGTGCGGGGCGTGGGCGCCGTGCTCGCCTTCATGATCACGCATGCCATCCACGCTAAAGCACCCATGCCGGACATACCGCCCGGGGTCGCCGCCCCTGGAGAGCCGGGCCCGCCCGCAAATGGTTCGCCAGTCTTTTCCGCGAGGTGAGATCCTGGGGGACGTATGTCCAGTCAGCCTGCCTCCGCCCCCACCGACGGCGCCGCCCCCACGCTGTCCTCCCTGCTGAAGCGCGTCCCCGAGCTGATGCTGCGCGATCAGCAGCGGCTGGGGCGCCGGCTCGACGGCGCGCGCCGGATCCGCAAGCCCGAGGCGCGGGCGGCGGTGCTCGCCGAGATCGCCGCCGAGATCGACGGCGCCGAGCTGCGGGTGGCGAGCCGGCGCGCCGCGCTGCCGGAGGTGCGCTATCCGGCGGAGCTGCCGGTCAGCCAGAAGAAGGACGAGATCCTCGCCGCCATCCGCGACCACCAGGTCGTGATCGTCGCGGGCGAGACCGGCTCCGGCAAGACCACCCAGATCCCCAAGATCTGCCTGGAGCTGGGGCGCGGCGTCAAGGGCCTGATCGGGCACACCCAGCCGCGCCGGATCGCGGCCCGCACGGTCGCCGAGCGGGTGGCCGAGGAGCTGAAGTCGCCGCTGGGCGAGGTGGTCGGCTGGAAGGTCCGCTTCACCGACCAGGTCGGCGAGAACACCCTCGTCAAGCTGATGACCGACGGCATCCTGCTCGCCGAGATCCAGACCGACCGCGAGCTGCGCCAGTACGACACGATCATCATCGACGAGGCCCACGAGCGCAGCCTCAACATCGACTTCATCCTGGGCTATCTGGCGCAGCTGCTGCCCCGGCGCCCGGATCTGAAGGTCGTCATCACCTCCGCGACGATCGACCCCGAGCGGTTCGCGCGCCACTTCGGGAGCGTCGCCACCGTCGACGGCCGGCCGGAGACCGGGGCGGACGGGGACGGCGAGCGGACGGGCGCGCCGATCGTCGAGGTCTCCGGGCGCACGTATCCGGTCGAGGTGCGCTACCGCCCGCTGCTGGAGGAGGGCGGCCAGGACCCCGACCGCGACCAGATCACCGCGATCTGCGACGCGGTGGACGAGCTGCGGGCCGAGGGCCCCGGCGACATCCTGGTCTTCCTCTCCGGCGAGCGGGAGATCCGCGACACCGCCGACGCGCTGGCCAAGAAGAACCTCCCGGGCACCGAGATCCTGCCGCTGTACGCGCGGCTGTCGCACGCCGAGCAGCACCGGGTCTTCCAGCGCCACTCCGGCCGCCGGATCGTGCTGGCGACGAACGTCGCCGAGACCTCGCTGACCGTCCCGGGCATCAAGTACGTCATCGACCCGGGCATGGCCCGGATCTCCCGCTACAGCTTCCGTACGAAGGTGCAGCGGCTGCCGATCGAGCCGGTCTCGCAGGCCAGCGCCAATCAGCGCAAGGGCCGCTGCGGCCGGACCAGCGACGGTATCTGCATCCGGCTGTATTCGGAGGAGGACTTCCTCTCCCGCCCGGAGTTCACCGACGCGGAGATCCTGCGGACGAACCTCGCCTCCGTCATCCTGCAGATGACCGCGGCCGGGCTCGGCGACATCGAGAAGTTCCCGTTCATCGACGCGCCGGACCGCCGCAACATCAAGGACGGCATCGACCTGCTGCGCGAGCTGGGGGCGCTGGACACCGCGCAGAAGGACGTCCGCAAGCGGCTGACCCCGCTGGGCCGGAAGCTCGCCCAGCTGCCGGTGGACCCCCGGCTGGCCCGGATGGTGCTGGAGGCGGACCGCACCGGCTGCGTCCGCGAGGTGATGGTGATCGCCGCGGCGCTGTCCATCCAGGACCCGCGCGAGCGGCCGGCGGACAAGCAGCAGCAGGCCGATCAGCAGCACGCCCGCTTCAAGGACGAGACCTCCGACTTCCTGGCGTACCTCAACCTCTGGCGGTACGTCCGCGAGCAGCAGAAGGCGCTGTCCTCGTCCGCGTTCCGCCGGATGTGCCGCGCGGAGTTCCTGAACTACCTGCGGATACGCGAGTGGCAGGACATCTACTCGCAGCTGCGGACGGTCGCCAAGGGGATGGGCATCCATCTGAACGACACCGACGCGGCGCCCGAGCACCTCCACACCGCCCTGCTTTCCGGTTTGCTTTCGCACATCGGCCTGAAGGACACCGAGGCGAAGAACGAGTACCTGGGGGCCCGCGGCGCCAAATTCGCCGTCTTCCCCGGCTCCGCGCTCTTCAAGAAGCCGCCGCGCTGGGTGATGTCCGCCGAGCTGGTCGAGACGTCCCGGCTGTGGGCCCGGGTCAACGCCCGGATCGAACCGGAGTGGATCGAACCGCTCGCCGGGCATCTGGTGAAGCGGAACTACAGCGAGCCGCACTGGGAGCAGAAGATGGCCGCGGTGATGGCGTACGAGCGGGTCACGCTCTACGGCGTCCCGATCGTCGCCCAGCGCAAGGTCAACTACGGCCGGATCGACCCCGAGACCTCCCGCGAGCTGTTCATCCGGCACGCGCTGGTCGAGGGCGACTGGCGCACCCACCACCAGTTCTTCCATGACAACCGCAAACTCCTCGGCGAGGTCGAGGAGTTGGAGCACCGCGCCCGGCGCCGCGACATCCTCGTCGACGACGAGACGCTCTTCGACTTCTACGACCGGCGGATCCCCGCCGACGTGGTCTCCGGGGCGCACTTCGACGCCTGGTGGAAGCGGAAGCGCCAGGAGGAGCCGGAGCTGCTCACCTTCGAGCACTCCATGCTGATCAACGAGTCCGCCGAGGCCGTCACCAAGGACGCCTATCCGGACACCTGGCGGCAGGGGAAGCTGAAGTTCAAGGTCACCTACCAGTTCGAGCCGGGCGCGGACGCGGACGGCGTGACCGTCCACATCCCGCTCCAGGTGCTCAACCAGGTCTCCTCCGAGGGCTTCGACTGGCAGATCCCGGGCCTGCGCGAGCAGTTGGTGACCGAGCTGATCCGCTCGCTGCCCAAGCCGATCCGCCGCAACTACGTCCCGGCGCCGAACTTCGCCGCCCGCTTCCTGGACACCACCGTGCCGCTCCAGGGCCCGCTGACGGCCGCGCTGGCCGCGGGCCTGCAGCGGATGGTGGGGGTGCCGGTGGACGCCGCGGACTTCGACCTGGGCAAGGTCCCGGATCACCTGAAGATCACCTTCCGGGTGTACGACGCCGCCTCCAAGGGCGGCTCCGCCGCGGGCCGCCGCAAGCTCGCCGAGGCCAAGGACCTGGAGGCGCTGCGGCTCCAGCTCAAGCCCAAGACCCAGGCGGCCATCTCCCGGGCCTTCACAGAGGCCGCCGAGCGGCCCGCCAAGGGCGGCAAGGGCGCCGGCAGCCAGGGCGAGGCCGCGCCGGCCGGCCCGGAGCAGCGCACGGGCCTGACGTCCTGGACGATCGGCACGCTCCCGCGCACGTTCGAGACCCGCCGCGCGGGCCACCCGGTCAAGGCGTATCCGGCGCTGGCCGACGAGGGCAGCAGCGTCGCGGTGCGGCTGTTCGACACCGAGGACGAGCAGCGGACGGCCATGTGGGCCGGCACCCGCCGCCTCATCCTGCTCAACATCCCCTCCAACCCCGCCAAGTTCGCCCAGGACAAGCTGAGCAACCAGCAGAAGCTCGCGCTGTCCCGCAATCCGCACGGCTCCATCGGCGCGCTCTTCGACGACTGCGTGACCGCCGCCGCGGACCGGCTGATCGCGGCCCGGGGCGGCCCGGCGTGGGACGAGGAGGGCTTCCGCAAGCTCTTCGACGCGGTGCGGGCCGATCTGGTCGACGCCACGCTGCAGACCGTCCGGCAGACGCAGGAGGTGCTGGCCGCCTGGCAGGCGTGCGAGCGCCGTCTGAAGGCCACCACCTTCCCCTCGCTGCTGGCGTCGCTGGCGGACGTCAAGGAGCAGCTGGCCGCGCTGGTCAAGCCCGGTTTCGTCACCGAGCACGGCGCCAAGCGGCTGCCGGACCTGCTGCGCTATCTGGTCGCGGTGGACCGCCGGCTGACGCAGCTGCCCACCAACGCCGAGCGGGACCGCAGCCGGATGGCGAAGGTCAAGGAGATGCAGGACGAGTACGCCTGGCTGCTGGAGCAGTTCCCCCCGGGGCGGCCGGTGCCGGACGCGGCCCGGGAGATCCGCTGGATGATCGAGGAACTCCGGGTCAGCTACTTCGCGCACGCCCTGGGGACGGCGTATCCGGTCTCCGACAAGCGGATCATGAAGGCGGTGGACGCGGCGGCGCCGTAGGCCGGGGCGGCCCTCTGGGCGGTATCCGGGTCCGAGTTCGACCGCACCCCCTGACCTGCTGTACAGTCTTGCTTCGCAGCCCGCCGCAAGCGGAAAGCGAAGCAAGGTCCTGTGGAGCAGTTTGGAGTGCTCGCCACCCTGTCAAGGTGGAGGCCGCGGGTTCAAATCCCGTCAGGACCGCATCTCCCAACGGCCCGTACCGGTTTTCCGGTGCGGGCCGTCGGCGTTCCCGCCCGCTGCCGTTGCCCTTGCCGCGGGCGGCCGGGGACGGCGGCGGTCTTGACGGCGCCCCCGGCCGCCGGTACCCACGTAGGAAGGCGTGGGGGCCGGGAGGTGGCGGGCGATGGCGGCTGCGGTACGGCACGAGACCGGGGCGCTGCTGCGCGCCCACCTGTCGGCGGCGCTGCGCTACGGCTACCGCCACCGGACCCGGCACTGCCCGGTCTGCCATCAGCTGCTCCGGCTCGCCATGGAGCCGCACGGCGCCCGTTCCGGGCCCGCCGCGCCCCCGGACGCCCCGAGCGCCTCCCCGGCCGTCTGCGCGCCGCCGGCCGAGGACGGAAGTCCCGCCGCCCGGTGACCAAGGGCGCCTGTGCCGCCGTTGCGCGCGGTGGCAGGCTGGTACGGAGAAAGCGGCGGAATAGCGCTATACCCCAGCATCTCCAGGGGTTCAATAACCCTGCTGTGTGACGGGAGTCACCGAACAAGTTTCGCGGGATGGGGAACTTACCGCCCGCCTACAACAGGTCCATTTAATATGTGCAATTGCACCACCCCTCCAATGCGGCGAAACGAGACCGCCAGGTCCGGTTCGGCGAGGCCCTTCAAGGGCCCTGGAAAGCCGCTGGCGCGCCTCGCGGAGCCGACCGGCGCCGGGGCGGCCCGAGCGCCGCGAGCGGCCCGGGAACGGCCGCACACAAAAGAGATCGCGCCGGACCCGGCGGAGTCCAGCGCGATCGATGACGTACCCGGATGGAGCGGGTGTGGGGCCTGTTGGGGCAGGCGCCGCGTCGTGAAGAGCTCTGTGGAGCGGATGGAGCAGGTGGAGCGGTATGCGGGCGTTTCCGGGTTGGGGGGCCCGAAAACAGCCTGGTTATGCGGTTATTCAGGACTCGCTGCGCTGCTGCGGGATACCCGCGAGCAGTGCGCGGACCTCAGCCTCGCGGTAACGCCGGTGCCCTCCGAGCGTGCGGATGGACGTGAGCTTGCCTGCCTTGGCCCAGCGGGTCACCGTCTTCGGGTCCACGCGGAACATCGTGGCGACCTCGGCGGGGGTAAGCAGCGGCTCGGCGTCAGGGGTGCGAGCGGTCATGAGCGGCCTCCTCGGGAGAACCGAACCATCACGGTTCTTTCCTCTAAATTCTGCACCTTGACCCGCGTTGCCCGAAATGGCGGACGCGGGCCGAGTCGGTTATAGGACGAACGGCTTGTCCTCGGCACTACAACTACACCATCTGTCCAGCCACGTCGGCCAAACCGATGGAATTGCCCTCTCAGGTGTTCAACCTCGGCGGATGCCGATGGACCGTGCCATAGCGGACAGTCACACCCCCGTGACGATCAGTCACACCACGACCACCCGCCACGAGACCCCTCAAGGAGCGCAATACCGATCTATCCGCCCTTAGTTGGACGGAAGGAGCCAAAGTCAGACTCCTTGTCCTATTTTGGCACGAGGGTGCAGCTTGAGAGCAAGACCCGAAGTCAGTGCTTTAGGTCACGCTTGCGGCAATGGCCCGGATCGGGACCTACGTCCCGAACGCCCCGTCAGGTGACCACCGCGCCGCCAACTCCGCGCCGGTCTTCCGGTGTTCAGCTGGAGAACTGGCGTTCGCGGACCAGGCGCCACCGCCGCGACAGCTTCTCGTACGCGGCACCGGCCCGCTCGCCGTCCCCCTCGCGCAGCGCCGCCAGCCCCTCCGCCACCTCCGCGGCGGAGCGGTCCCCGGCGAGCCGCCCCTCGGGCACCGCGTGCACCAGCCCTCCGTAATCCAGCTCCACGAGCGAACGCGGGTGGAATTCCTCGAGCCAGCGCCCCACATCTACCAGGCCGTCGATCAGCGGGCCCTCCTCCAGGGCGTCCCGCAGCGTCCGCAGCCCGCGCGCGACCCGGCGGCGGGCCTGCGCCATCGGCGTCCGGTAACGCAGCACAGGCGCGCCGTCACCCTTGGTGTACTCCCGCTCGGCGTCGTCGAAGAGGACGAACCACCGGACCGGCACGTGCCAGGTGGCCGCGCGGATCCAGGGGCGGGCGTCCGGGTGGCGCTCGCGCCACCGCTCGTAGTCGGTGGCCGCCTGCCGGCGCACCACCGGGGGCAGCGCGGCGTCCAGGACGGCGGCCGGCAGCAGCTCCTCCAGGGCGGCCAGCGCCTGCCAGCCGCGCAGCCGGGTCCGCCAGGGGCAGACGCAGACCGCGCCGTCCACCTCCGCGACGAACGCGTCGCCGCTCTCGTGGACCGGGACCGGCACCGGCGGGGTCGGCAGCAGATCGGCCAGCGCCCGGCGCTGCTCGTCGAGGGCCGTGGGGGTCTCGTCCCGCTCGGCGTAGCGTGCCCAGTAGGAGCGCTCCGGCTCCGGGAACGCCGCCAGCGGCTCGTAGACCCGCAGATACGCCACATACGGGACCCGCACCGACGACGCCACGGCCACGCCCGCTCCTCCAAAGGAAAGTCCACCGCCCGGAGTTGCCTACCCCCGCCCGGCCCCTGTACGGCAGATCGTGCCATGTCCGTCCCCCGGGAGGGGGTGATCCTCCCGAGCGGGCCGATCAACCCGGCCGGGAGGACTTACGCTCATCCCGACCGGCCCTCCCCACCTCCAGGAGGGCGTCCTTCCGCGACTATGGGAGTCACCACAGTGACCGACGTACGTCCTGCCCCTGCGGACGCCGCCGGCGGCGTCCTGCAGACCCTGTTCCGCACGGAGCAGGGCGGCCACGAGCAAGTCGTCCTCTGCCAGGACCGGGCCAGCGGCCTCAAGGCCGTGATCGCCATCCACAGCACCGCCCTGGGCCCCGCCCTCGGCGGCACCCGCTTCCATCCGTACGCCTCCGAGGACGAGGCCGTGCTGGACGCCCTCAACCTCGCGCGCGGCATGTCGTACAAGAACGCGCTGGCCGGGCTGGACCACGGCGGCGGCAAGGCCGTGATCATCGGCGACCCGGAGCTGGTCAAGACCGAGGAGCTGCTGCTCGCCTACGGGCGCTGCGTGGCCTCGCTCGGCGGCCGCTACGTCACCGCCTGCGACGTCGGCACCTACGTCGCGGACATGGACGTGATCGCCCGGACCAACCGCTGGACCACCGGCCGCTCCCCGGAGAACGGCGGCGCCGGCGACTCCTCCGTCCTGACCGCCTACGGCGTCTTCCAGGGCATGCGGGCCTCCGCCCAGCACCTGTGGGGCGACCCCACGCTGCGCGGCCGCCGGGTCGGCGTCGCGGGCGTCGGCAAGGTGGGGCACCACCTCGTCGAGCACCTGTTGGAGGACGGCGCCGAGGTCGTGATCACGGACGTGCGCGCGGAGTCGGTGCAGCGGATCCTGGCCCGCCACCCGCGGGTGACCGCCGCGGCCGACACCGGCGCGCTGATCCGCACCGAGGGCCTGGACATCTACGCGCCGTGCGCGCTGGGCGGGGCGCTGAACGACGAGACGGTGCCGGCGCTGACCGCGAAGGTGGTGTGCGGCGCGGCCAACAACCAGCTCGCCCACCCGGGTGTGGAGAAGGACCTCTCCGACCGCGGCATCCTCTACGCCCCGGACTACGTCGTGAACGCCGGCGGCGTCATCCAGGTGGCCGACGAGCTGCACGGCTTCGACTTCGACCGGTGCAAGAAGAAGGCCGCGAAGATCTTCGACACCACGCTGGCGATATTCGCTCGTGCGAAGGCGGACGGGATCCCGCCGGCCGCGGCGGCCGACCGGATCGCCGAGGCGCGCATGGCGGAGGCGCGGCGGGGCTGACCGGCCGGTGCCGGCCCCCCTCGCTCACGTGGCCGGAAACACACCCTTGTGCGGCCCGCCGCGGGCGGTCGGGGAGACATCCCTCACCACCCGTCGGCGGGTCGCCGTACAGGACAGGTTAAAATCGCAGTTGACCAGCGTGGACGGGGCACCGTGCCGGTCGTGCCGAGCGGTGGGTGATGCGGGCGACGTACCGTATGGCCGCGGAAGCAGGTACCGTTAAAGCCCTACGGGCCGGTCTCTCCGTCGAGAGCCCGCTCTGAATCATGAACGCGTGTCAAGACTCTGGGGCCACCGAGCCCCGTCATTGAGGGGGTCGACCCATGGGGCGCGGCCGGGCCAAGGCCAAGCAGACAAAGGTCGCCCGCCAGCTGAAGTACAGCAGCGGTGGGACGGATCTCTCACGACTGGCCGAAGAGCTTGCATCGCAGTCGAACCAGCAGCCTCCGAACCGAGAGCCGTTCGAGGACGACGAGGACGACGACCCGTACGCGCGGTACGCAGAACGGTACAACGCCGACGACGACGAGGAAGAGGGCCACTCCTCCCAGCGTCGTCGCGCCTGACGTCACTGCGGACGGCCGGTCCACCAGCGGCCGGGCGCCTGGCGATCTGCGCGGTCACGGGACTCATCACACCATCACGGACCCGGTCCAGGGAATCCCCCGGACCGGGTTCTTCGCTGCGCGCGGGACCGGGGCCGCCGGCCCGGCGGCCCCGCGCGCCTGCGACGTCAGCTCGCGTACTCACCGGTCAGGGCCACAGCCTCGGTGTGCGCGCCGCGCTCGGTGATCTCGCCGCCGACCCAGGCGTCCACCCCGCGGTCGGCGAGGGTGGCCAGGGCGACGTCCACCGACTCCTGGGGGACGACGGCGATCATGCCGACGCCCATGTTCAGGGTCTTCTCCAGCTCGCTCCGCTCGACCGCGCCGGCGGTGCCGACCAGGTCGAAGATCGCGCCGGGCGCCCAGGTGGCGCGGTCGACCACGGCGTGCAGATCGTCCGGGATCACCCGGGCGAGGTTGCTGGCCAGGCCGCCGCCGGTGATGTGCGAGAAGGCGTGCACCTCGCAGGTGCGGGTCAGGGCCAGGCAGTCCAGCGAGTAGATCTTGGTGGGCTCCAGCAGCTCCTCGCCGAGGGTGCGGCCGAGCTCGGGGACCTCCCGCTCCAGCGCCAGGCCGGCCCGGTCGAAGAGGACGTGGCGGACCAGGGAGTACCCGTTCGAGTGAAGTCCGGAGGACGCCATCGCGATCACCGCGTCGCCCGCGCGGATCCGCTCGGCGCCCAGCACCCGGTCGGCCTCGACCACGCCGGTGCCGGCGCCGGCCACGTCGAACTCGTCCGGGCCCAGCAGGCCCGGGTGCTCGGCGGTCTCGCCGCCGACCAGGGCGCAGCCGGCCAGGACGCAGCCCTCGGCGATGCCCTTGACGATCGCCGCGACCCGCTCCGGGTAGACCTTGCCGACGCAGATGTAGTCGGTCATGAACAGCGGCTCGGCGCCGCAGACGACCAGGTCGTCCACGACCATGGCGACGAGGTCGTGGCCGATGGTGTCGTAGACGCCCATCCGGCGGGCGATGTCGACCTTGGTGCCGACACCGTCGGTGGCCGAGGCCAGCAGCGGACGCTCGTAGCGCTTGAGCGCGGAGGCGTCGAAGAGGCCGGCGAAACCGCCGAGCCCGCCGACGACCTCCGGGCGGGTGGCCTTCGCCACCCACTCCTTCATGAGGTCCACGGCGCGGTCGCCGGCTTCGATGTCGACACCCGCGCTCGCGTAGCTGGCACCGGTTGATTCAGCGGACATGGCCGATAACTTTCGTTCGGGTGGTGTGACGGGCTCTACGGGCGGCGCAGCGCGTCGGCGCCGCCGACCCCCGCGGTGAGCGTCCGGAGGCCGTCCACGTCGGACGTGGCCGGGACCTTGGTGCCGGGCTCCAGGAGGTGCTTGCCCAGCAGCTCCGGATCCGGGAGCGCCATCGGGTACTCGCCGTCGAAGCAGGCGCGGCACAGCTGCGGCTTGGCGATGGTGGTCGCCTCGACCATGCCGTCCAGGGAGATGTACGCCAGCGAATCGGCGCCCAGCGACTTGCCGATCTCCTCGACGCTCAGCCCGTTGGCGATCAGCTCCGCGCGGGTGGCGAAGTCGATGCCGAAGAAGCACGGCCACTTGATCGGCGGGGACGAGATCCGGATGTGGACCTCGGCGGCGCCGGCCTCGCGCAGCATCCGCACCAGGGCGCGCTGGGTGTTGCCGCGGACGATCGAGTCGTCCACGACCACCAGGCGCTTGCCGCGGATGACTTCCTTGAGCGGGTTGAGCTTGAGGCGGATGCCGAGCTGGCGGATGGTCTGCGAGGGCTGGATGAACGTCCGGCCGACGTAGGAGTTCTTCACCAGGCCGGAGCCGTAGGGGATGCCGCTGGCCTCGGCGTAGCCGACCGCGGCCGGGGTGCCGGACTCCGGGGTCGCTATCACCAGGTCCGCGTCGGCGGGCGCCTCGGCGGCCAGCTTGCGGCCCATCTCCACCCGGGAGAGGTAGACGTTGCGGCCCGCGATGTCGGTGTCGGGGCGGGCGAGGTAGACGTACTCGAAGACGCAGCCCTTGGGGCGGGCCTCGGCGAAGCGCGAGCTGCGCAGGCCGTCCTCGTCCACGGCGATCAGCTCGCCGGGCTCGATCTCCCGGACGAAGCTGGCGCCGACGATGTCCAGGGCGGCGGTCTCGGAGGCCACCACCCAGCCGCGCTCCAGGCGGCCGAGGACCAGCGGGCGGATGCCCTGCGGGTCGCGGGCGGCGTAGAGGGTCTGCTCGTCCATGAAGCAGAGCGAGAAGGCGCCCATGACCTTCGGCAGGACGCGGGGCGCGGCCTCCTCGACGGTCAGCGGCTTGCCGTCCTCGTCGACCTGGCCGGCCAGCAGGGCGGTGACCAGGTCGGTGTCGTTGGTCGCCGCGACCTGGGTGGCCCGGCCGCCCTCGCGGGGCAGCGCGGCGACCATCTTGGCCAGTTCGGCGGTGTTGACCAGATTGCCGTTGTGGCCGAGCGCGATGGATCCGTGCGCGGTGGCGCGGAACGTCGGCTGCGCGTTCTCCCACACCGAGGCACCGGTGGTGGAGTAGCGGGCATGGCCCACGGCGATATGGCCCTGGAGGGAGCTGAGGGAGGTTTCGTCGAAGACCTGGGAAACCAGGCCCATGTCCTTGAAGACGAGGATTTGGGAGCCGTTGCTCACCGCGATGCCCGCGGACTCCTGTCCACGGTGCTGCAGCGCGTACAGCCCGAAGTAGGTGAGTTTGGCGACCTCTTCTCCCGGGGCCCAGACACCGAAGACGCCGCAGGCGTCCTGGGGGCCCTTCTCACCGGGGAGCAGGTCGTGGTTGAGTCGTCCGTCACCACGTGGCACGTTCCAGAGTCTAGGGCAGGTCGCGGATTCATCCGAACCGGGGATGGGCGGGGAGCTGGAGGAGTGCATGAACGGCGCGTTAAGCGTGCTTGACGTGCCCACGGCCGCGCGGCCAGGATTCCTGCCCATGCAGACCCCGCCGCCCCTGGCGCGCCCGGCGTGCCACCGGGTGCCCCGCCGCACACCGCGCCTGGTGTGCCGCCGCCATGTCGACCTCGGTCGGCTGGCCAGCGCCGTCTGTCGCCGCGGCTGATCCGGGCGGCCGGGCGCTCCGGCCGCCGCCGCGCCGCCGGTCCCGCCGTCAGCCGCTGCCTTCGCCGGTGCCGCTGACCGCCGCTCCCGCCGCCGCACGAGCCGCACTTTCCCGCTTCCCCCCCGCACCTCCGCCAGGGCCGTTCGGCCTGATCCGCCGCGTATGCCGGATCCGTGCCGTCCCTGGCCGGTGTGACATTCGCGACGCCCGGCCGCCTCCCGCCGTCCCCGGGGGCCGGTGCGCCGCGCCCGTACGGCCCCCTTGCCCTACTCCTCTGGAGAGCCGCCACGATGACCTCCGCCGATCCTTCCCAGCCGACCGGTCACGCCGATCCGTCCGGTCCGTCCGGTTCATCCGGCCCTTCCGGCCCTTCCGGCCCGTCACCCGCCGCTTCGTCCCGGCCGGCGCCGGGCCTGTCCCGGCGGGCCTTCGGCGGGCTCGCCGGGGCGGCCGCCGCCGCGGGCGGACTGGGCGCGCTGGCCGGTGCGCCGGCCGCCGCTGCCGCCGCGCCCGCCCCGGTGCTGCCCGCCGAGCGCCCGTTCAAGGCCGCCCCGGGCCGCCGCTCCCGGCGCCCCAACATCCTCTTCATCCTCGGCGACGACCTGGGCTGGGCCGACCTGTCCTCGTACGGGGCGTCCGGTATCCGGACACCGCATCTGGACCGGCTGGCCCGGCAGGGCGTCCGCTTCACCCAGGCGTACTCCGGGTCGGCGACCTGCTCCCCCACCCGCTTCTCGCTGTACACCGGCCGCTACCCGGGCCGGACCGCGGGCGGGCTGGCCGAGCCGATCGCCGACCGCGGCGCGGGCCTGGACCCGGGCCACCCCACACTCGCCTCGCTGCTGCGGGACACCGGCTACGCCACCGCGCTGATCGGCAAGTGGCACTGCGGCTACCTGCCGGACCACAGCCCGACCAAATCCGGCTGGGACACCTTCTTCGGCAACTTCGGCGGCGCGCTGGAGTACTACTCCAAGCTGGGGCTGGCCGGGGAGTACGACCTCTACGAGGGCGACGCGGAGTACAAGGACCTGCGGTATTACACCCGGATCCTCACCGAGCGGGCGGTGGAGTACGTCACCGGGGCCGGGCGGGCGGACGGCGGGCGCGGCGGCGGCCGGCCCTGGCTGCTGAACCTCAACTACACGACGCCGCACTGGCCGTGGATCGCGGAGGGCGACACCGAGGAGAGCGCCGAGCTCGTCCGCCGGATCAAGGCCGGCGACCGGCGGGCCCTCTTCCACGAGGACGGCGGTTCGCTGGAAAAGTACCGGGAGATGGTCGAGGACCTGGACCGCTCGGTCGGCGAGGTGCTGGCCGCGCTGCGCCGCTCCGGGCAGGAGGAGGACACCCTGGTCTTCTTCGCCAGCGACAACGGCGGGGAGCGCTGGTCGTACAACTGGCCGCTCTCCGGGGAGAAGGCGTCGCTCCAGGAGGGCGGGATACGCGTGCCGACGATCGTGCGCTGGCCGGCCCGGATCGACCCGGGGCAGGTCAGCCACGAGCCGGTCTTCACCCCGGACTGGACGGCCACCCTCCTGGAGCTGGCGGGCGCCCGCCCGGACCGCCGCTACCCGCTGGACGGGACGAGCCTGGCCGGCTATCTGCTGCGCGGGGAGCGGCTGCCCGAACGGGACCTCTTCTGGCGGGTGCGCGGCGAACGGGCGCTGCGGCGCGGCGACTGGAAGTACTACCGCGGGCGCGGCGGGCGGGACCAGCTCTTCGACCTCGCCACCGACCCGCGGGAGCAGGCCGACCGGGCCGGGCACGAGAAGGAGCTGCTGGCCCGGCTGCGGGCCTCCTGGGAGGCGGTGGACCGGACGCTGCTGCCGTATCCGGCCGGCTGACCGGCCGCCGCCGGCTCGGCCGGGCCGCGGGCCGGCGCCGTCCCGGGGGAGCGCCCGGCCGCGGCCCGGCGTCAGCCCATGACGGGCAGCAGGCCGCCGAGCCCGGCCCGCTCGCCGCTGGCGCTGACCGCCGCGGCGTCGACCGCCGCCGCCCAGTCCGTACGGCCGGTGGCCAGGCGTATCCACGTCAGCGGGTCGGTCTCGACGACGTTGGGCGGTGTGCCGCGGGTGTGGCGGGGGCCCTCGACGCACTGCACCACGGCGAACGGCGGCACCCGGACCTCGACCGAGCCGCCGGGCGCCTTGGCGGCCAGCGCGTCGGCGAGCAACCGGACGGCGGTGGCCAGGGCCTGCCGGTCGTAGGGGATCTCCTGGCCGAGCGCGGCGGCCAAGTCGTCGGTGTGGACGACCAGTTCGACGCAGCGGGTGACGAGGTAGTCGGCGAGCAGCATGGCGCCCGGGCGGCACGGTATGACCCGGTCGCCGGGCTCGCCGTCCAGCGCCCGCGCGAACTCGCCGGCGGTGCGCTCCAGCAGCTCGGCCGGGTCGTGGGCCGCCGCCAGCGCCCGGACGTCCTCGTCGATGCCGGCGGCGTACCGCGCGGTGGCCGCGGGCCAGGCCGCCGGGGTGACCTCCGGGGCGGCTGGGGCGGGCAGCCGCAGGGCGCGCACCACGCTGCCGACCGCCATCGACAGATGGGCGGCCAGTTCGCGCACCGTCCAGTCGCCGAGCCGGGTGGGCAGCGCCAGCTGCTCCGGCGTCAGGGCCCCGACCGCCGTACGGACATGGGCGTACTGGGCCGTGACGGCGGCCCGGGTCTTGGCCGGGTCGTACCGGCGGGCGCGCGGCGGACGCGTGGCAGGAGACATACCGTCAGACTAGGCGGCACCACTGACATCGGACGCGGACCGCCCGGCCCCGGCCGGCGCGGCCTCCGGCGTGCCCCCGGCCTCCCCCGCCCCCGCCTCGAAAACCTCCCCGTTGCGCGGGACGCCGATGCCGTGCCAGGTGAACGGCAGGCCGTCGGCGGTCTCCGGGTCGCCGGTGGTCATCAGCTGGAAGTGGACGTGCGGTTCGGTGCTGTTGCCGGAGTTGCCGCAGGCGCCGAGGGTCTGCCCGGCGCGCACCCGGTCGCCGGGCCGGACGGTCAGCGAACCGCGCCGGACGTGGGCGTAGAGCGCGTACGTCCCGCCGCCCAGGTCGAGGACGACATGGTTGCCGATCATGCGGCGGGCGCCGCCCAGGGGGCGGATCATGCCCTCGGCCAGGAAGAAGTAGCCGAGCGCGAGCCAGGACGTGCGGGCGCGGTGGTCGCGCTGCCGGTCGTCGGCGCGGACGACGGTGGCGTCGGCGACGGCGGTCAGCGGCGCGCCGAAGGCCGGGAAGTCGCCGTTGGGGCGGGCGAGCGGCCACCAGCCGAAGCCGGGCCGGGCGCCGGGCTCCGGCTCGGCCACCAGGTCGATGGCGTACGCCTGCCCGTAGGCCCGGGTGCCGTGGCTGGGGATCCGGTCGGCCGGGCTGTTCAGCGCCTTCCAGCGGCCGGCCACCGGGGCCGCCACCGCCACCGGCCGCCCTCCGGGCGCGCACCCGGCGCCCCGCCCCCGGCGGTTCACCAGGGCCGTGACGGCCACCGAGAGGACGAACGGCACCCACGTCAGCCAGTACGGGACATCGATGAAGTGGCTCCCCACCACCAGCACGAAGAAGGCCAGCAGGCCGAGCCGGGCCAGCCCGTCGGCGGCCCTGCGCAGCGCGGCGGACCGCGCGGACGGCCCGCGCCCGGACGGCGCGCCGGTCGGCGGTGCGGACATGGACGGCATGACGTTCCCCCTGTGGTCGGCCGGTCGCCTCCAGATTACGTAGTTACGTAATGACGATCAACCCACCCGTGGGAGCGCGGGACCGGAAGCGGGACCGGAAAGCCGGAACGGCCCGCCGGGCACTCCTGGCGGGCCGCTCCCTCAGCCGTACAAGGGGGCCGGAACTAGCCGACCAGCCCCGGGATGGTGCCCTCGTGCGCCGTCCGCAGCTCCTCCAGCGGGAGGGCGAACTGCCCCTGCACCACCAGCGCGTCGCCGTCCACGACGCCGATCCGGGTGGCCGGCAGCCCGCGCGCCCCGCACATGTCGGTGAACCGCAGCTCCTCGCTGCGCGGCACCGCCACGATCGCCCGGCCCGCCGACTCCGAGAACAGGAAGACGAACGGGTCCAGCCCGTCCGGCACGACCAGCCGGGCGCCCTTGCCGCCGCGCAGGCAGGACTCCACCAGCGCCTGGACCAGCCCGCCGTCCGAGAGGTCGTGCGCGGCGTCGATCATGCCGTCGCGGGACGCGGAGATCAGGATCTCGGCGAGCAGCCGCTCCCGCTCCAGGTCGACCTTCGGCGGCAGCCCGCCGAGATGGTCGTGGACCACCTGCGACCAGGCCGAACCGCCCAGCTCCTCGCGGGTGTCACCGAGGAGGTAGACCAGCTGGCCCTCCTCCGCGAACGCCATCGGCGTGCGGCGGGTGACGTCGTCGATGACGCCGAGCACCGCGACCACCGGCGTCGGGTGGATGGCCGCCTCGCCGGTCTGGTTGTAGAGCGAGACGTTGCCGCCGGTGACCGGCGTGCCCAGCACCTGGCAGGCGTCGGCGAGACCGCGGGTGGCCTCGGCGAACTGCCACATCACCGCCGGGTCCTCCGGCGAGCCGAAGTTCAGGCAGTCGGAGACCGCGAGCGGCTTGGCGCCGGTGGCGGCGACATTGCGGTACGCCTCGGCCAGCGCCAGCTGCGCGCCGGTGTACGGGTCGAGCTTGGTGTACCGGCCGTTGCCGTCCGTGGCGACCGCGACGCCGAGGTTGGTCTCCTCGTCGATCCGCACCATGCCGGAGTCCTCCGGCTGCGCCAGCACGGTGTTGCCCTGCACGAAGCGGTCGTACTGGTCGGTGATCCACGCCTTGGACGCCTGGTTGGGCGAGCCGGCCAGCCGGAGCACCTGGGCGCGCAGCTCGTCCCCGTCCGCCGGACGCGGGAGCTTGGCCGCGTCGTCGGCCTGGAGCGCGTCCTGCCACTCCGGGCGGGCGTACGGCCGGTGGTACGTCGGGCCCTCGTGGGCGACCGAGCGCGGCGGGACGTCCACGATCTGCTCGCCGTGCCAGAAGATCTCCAGCCGCGAGCCGTCCGTCACCTCACCGATGACGGTGGCGATGACGTCCCACTTCTCGCAGATCTCCAGGAAGCGGTCGACCTTGTCCGGCTCGACGATCGCGCACATCCGCTCCTGCGACTCGCTCATCAGGATCTCCTCGGGGGAGAGCGAGGAGTCGCGCAGCGGAACGGTGTCCAGCTCGACCCGCATACCGCCGGAGCCGGCGCTGGCCAGCTCGCTGGTGGCGCAGGACAGCCCGGCGCCGCCGAGGTCCTGGATGCCGGCGACCAGCCGCTCCCGGAAGATCTCCAGGGTGCACTCGATGAGCAGCTTCTCCTGGAACGGGTCGCCTACCTGAACGGCGGGCCGCTTGGCGGGCTTGGTGTCATCGAACGTCTCGGAGGCCAGTACGGAGACGCCGCCGATGCCGTCGCCACCGGTGCGGGCGCCGTAGAGGATGACCTTGTTGCCGGCGCCGGACGCCTTGGCCAGGTGGATGTCCTCGTGCTTCATCACACCGACGCACAACGCGTTGACCAGCGGGTTGCCCTGGTAGCAGGGGTCGAAGACGACCTCGCCGCCGATGTTGGGCAGGCCCAGGCAGTTGCCGTAGCCGCCGATGCCCGCGACGACGCCGGGCAGCACCCGCTTGGTGTCGGGGTGGTCGGCGGCGCCGAACCGCAGCGGGTCCATCACCGCGACCGGGCGGGCGCCCATGGCGAGGATGTCGCGGACGATGCCGCCGACGCCGGTGGCCGCGCCCTGGTAGGGCTCGATGTACGACGGGTGGTTGTGCGACTCGACCTTGAAGGTGACCGCGTAGCCCTGGCCGACGTCCACCACACCGGCGTTCTCCCCGATGCCGACGAGCAGCGCGTCGTTCTCGGGGGCCTTCTCGCCGAACTGCTTGAGGTGGACCTTGCTCGACTTGTACGAGCAGTGCTCGGACCACATGACCGAGTACATGGCCAGCTCGGCGCCGGTCGGCCGGCGGCCGAGGATCTCCCGGATCCGCGCGTACTCGTCCTCCTTGAGGCCGAGTTCGGCCCAGGGCTGGTCCGCGCCGGGGGTCTCGGTGGCGTGCTTGACGGTGTCGAGAGTGCGGGGGGACGGGGGCCGTTCCCCGGAAGAGGGCAGCATCAGACGTTGACCAGCTTCTTGAGGATCGAGGTGAAGAATCCGAGCCCGTCGGTGCGGCCGGTGCCGATCAGCGGCTCGACGGCGTGCTCGGGGTGCGGCATCAGGCCGACGACATTGCCCGCCTCATTGGTGATGCCGGCGATGTCGCGGAGCGAGCCGTTGGGGTTTCCGTAGCCCTCGGCGGCCGGGCCGCCGGTCGCGTAGCGGAAGGCCACCCGGCCCTCGGCCTCCAGCATGTCCAGCGTCCGCTCGTCGGCGACATAGCGGCCGTCGATGTTCTTCAGCGGAATGCTGATCTCCTGGCCCTCGGCGTAGTCGGCGGTCCAGGCGGTGGCGGCGTTCTCCACCCGCAGCTTCTGGTCGCGGCAGAGGAAATGCAGGTGATTGTTGCGCAGCATCGCGCCCGGCAGCAGGTGGGTCTCGGTGAGCACCTGGAAGCCGTTGCAGATGCCGAGCACCGGCATCCCGGCGCGGGCCTGTTCGAGCACGGTCTCCATCACCGGCGAGAACCGGGAGATCGCCCCGGCCCGCAGGTAGTCGCCGTACGAGAAGCCGCCGGGCAGGACCACGGCGTCGACCTGGTGGAGGTCCTTGTCGCGGTGCCACAGCGGCACCGCCTCGGCCCCCGCCGCCCGGACCGCGCGCTGGGTGTCGCGGTCGTCGAGCGTGCCGGGGAAGGTGACGACCCCGACCCGAGCGGTCATGACTCCGCCCGCACGGCGTCGTCGACCCGGACGGTGAAGTCCTCGATCACGGTGTTGGCGAGGAAGGTCCCGGCCATCTCATGGATGCGGGCGAGGGCGGCCTCGTCGAGGGGGCCCTCCACCTCAAGTTCGAAACGCTTGCCCTGACGGACATCGGCGATCCCCTCGAAGCCCAGGCGTGGCAGTGCGCGCTGCACCGCCTGCCCCTGCGGGTCGAGGATCTCCGGCTTGAGCATGACGTCGACTACGACGCGTGCCACTGGCACTCCCGGTGGTGTGGTGCGTAAGGCGGTGACCTCACAGTACCGTGTTCGAAAATCTACGCGCATAGATATACGGTGTGCCGGATCACGGCCGGGTATCGGCGCCGGCCCCGGCAGGAAAAATCTGCGAAAAGAACGGGGGGCCGGATTGCGGCAGGACACGCGGACGAAATTAAATGGGCTTCACAATGCAATGCCCATCGCTGTACAAATGAAAAAGCATTGATCCCAATCAGCCGGATCCGGAGCATCACCCCATGTCAACAAGGGGTAGCTCCACGAAAGGACCGATATCCGTGGCGCAGCGCGTAGTAGTGACGCTCTCCGATGACATCGACGGAGGAGAAGCCGCAGAGACGGTCATCTTCGGTTTGGACGGGAAGTCGTACGAGATCGACCTCAATCCCGCCAATGCGAAGAAACTGCGCGGTGCTCTCGCTCCGTACCTGGAGGCCGGCCGCAAGCGGGCCCGCTCGGGCAAGGCGTTCCACCGGACCGCGGTGACCGCCGACCCCGCGGCCGTCCGCGCCTGGGCCCGCTCCCACCACATGGACGTCCCGCCCCGCGGCCGCATCCCCAAGAAGGTCTACGAAGCCTTCAACGCGGCCAATGACTAACCGACTTGCCTGACGTCCGCGGGTCCGCACACCGCCGACTTGCACAGCACCCCTACTGATCAGCTAGAGTCTGGAGCACGCCGAGGGGCGAGGCCGGAAGGCCGGGCCCCGAGGAGTCACGCGGGTGTAGCTCAGTAGTAGAGCGCCCCCTTTCCAAGGGGGAGGCGCAGTGTGCAATCCCTGTCACCCGCTCTGGCAGTTCTACCGGTCCGAAGGATCAGGTAGAGTAGCTGTCGCGCCACTGGTGAAAGCCGAGTGGATGCCTGCGGACGTAGCTCAGTTGGTAGAGCGCAACCTTGCCAAGGTTGAGGTCGCGAGTTCGAGCCTCGTCGTCCGCTCAAGAGAAAAGGCCCCGGTCCTGATGGATCGGGGTCTTTGTCATTTCCGGGGTGTTCGGATTCCCGGGTGCGGGGTGGGTATCGCGCCTGTGAGTGGTGGATGTGGTGCCCGCGCGCGGTCGGTGTGGTGAGGGACACAGCGCCGGCGGTGGCGGCGGGAGCGGGGCGCGGCGGGGCCGGAGTCGTGCGCCGGGATGCGGGCCGCCAGCGCGCGGGCGAAACGGCCGGTGCGGGGCCGGAATTGGGGCGGGCGGCGGCGGGCCGGGGAGAGCGGGCCGGCGGCGAGCGCGGGGTGCCGGGGCGGCGCGCCTGCGGGGCCGGGCCCGGGGCCGTGGGCGAAGGCGTGCGTCCGGGGCCGGGAAGTTGGCTATAGTAGGGCTCGCACCGCGCGGTGGCGACCGGAACGGAAGCCCGCGCACGGAGCATGCGGACGTAGCTCAGTTGGTAGAGCGCAACCTTGCCAAGGTTGAGGTCGCGAGTTCGAGCCTCGTCGTCCGCTCAGAGAAAAGGCCCCGGTCCTCGTCGGACCGGGGCCTTTCGCGTCTCTCCGCTCAGGACCAGGGCAGGCCGGTCAGGCGCTCGTACGCCTCGACGTACTTGGCGCGGGTGCGGTCGACGACCTCCGGCGGAAGGGGCGGCGGGGGCAGCTCGCCGGTGCGGTCCCAGCCGGCGTCCGGCGAGGTCAGCCAGTCGCGGACGTACTGCTTGTCGAAGGACGGCTGGGGGCGGCCGGGCTGCCACCGGTCGGCGGGCCAGAAGCGCGAGGAGTCCGGTGTGAGGACCTCGTCGGCCAGCACCAGCCGGTCGCCGTCGAAGCCGAACTCGAACTTGGTGTCGGCGAGGATCAGACCGCGCTCGCGCGCGATGTCGCGGGCCCGGGAGTAGACGGCGAGGGTCAGCTGGCGGAGCCGGGCGGCGGTGTCGGCGCCGATCTGCCGGGCGACCTCCTCGTAGGAGACGTTCTCGTCGTGGTCGCCGACGGCGGCCTTGGTGGCCGGGGTGAAGATCGGCGCGGGGAGTTCGGAGCCGTCGGTCAGGCCCTCGGGCAGCGCCAGCCCGCAGACCGTGCGGGACTCGCGGTACTCGGCGAGGCCGGAGCCGGTGAGGTAGCCGCGGGCCACGCACTCCACCGGGACCATGGCCAGCGAGCGGCAGACCAGGGTGCGGCCGGCCCAGTCGGCGGGGGCGCCCTCGGGCAGCTCGGTGGACAGGACGTGGTGCGGGGCCAGGTCGGCGAGCTGGTCGAACCACCACAGGGACAGCTGCGTCAGCACCCGGCCCTTGTCGGGGATCTCGGTGGGGAGCACCCAGTCGTACGCCGACAGCCGGTCGCTGGCGACCATGACGAGGTCGCCGCCGGCGGTCCGGTAGAGGTCGCGGACCTTGCCGGTGTGCAGGTGGGTGAGCCCCGGGACCTGCACGGGCTCGGGCTTTTCTACGAATCCGGACACGCTGCCTCCGCGTAGGTTGATCCAGGAGTCGGGGTGATTCTCCCGTACGCGGGGCGGTGGCTCCGCCGCAGGGTCGGGCCGGCGGCGTCGGGCGGAGGCGCGGGCTCCGGGGCGGGCGGGCCGGGCCCCGGGGGTCAGTCGCGTTTGCAGATGCGGTCGAGGAGGTTGGCGGTGGCGCGCTGGACGCGCTGGTCGACGTGGCCGGGGCGGTCCAGGGCCGGGGACCAGGCGAACGTGCCGGAGGCGAAGACCAGGGCGCCGCTGGGCGCGCGGTAGAGCGAGGTCTCCTGGTGGCGGCGGGCGCCCTCGCCGTCGCGGTACGGGGAGTGCGCGAGCAGGATGCGGCGGGTGTGCTCGGGGAGGCTGGTGCGCGGGAAGTAGCGGTCGGCCTCGCCGGCGACCAGGCCGGGCAGCTCGTCGCCCTCGTGGGCGCCGGTGGCCTCCCACAGCCAGTGGCCGGCGTTGCGGACGACCAGGGGGGCGGGCTCGGGGACCCGGCCGGCGTACTGGATGCCCATCAGCCGCTGCTCCGGCTCGCCCAGCTCGCGCCAGAGGGCGGGGCGGCCGGGGCCCTGGCGTTTGCGGCAGCTGAGCAGGGAGTCCGGGCCGGCCGGCGAGGGGGCCAGCTCGACCTGCCAGTACATGGTGTTGGCGGAGAGGAAGACCAGGGACGTGCCGGCGTCCCGGGCGGCCGCGACCGTGCGGCGCATGGGGACCGACCAGTATTCGTCGTGGCCGGGGAAGACCAGGCCGCGGTAGCGGGTGGCGTCGACCCGGCCGGCGTGCAGATCGCGGGCGTCGGCGTAGGCGAGGTCGTAGCCGTAGCGCTCGGCCCAGCGGATGAAGTCGTAGGCGTGGCCGACGTGGAGGGGGAGGCCGGCGCCCGCGTAGGGGCGGTCGAAGGAGACGGTGGTGGCGGCGTCCTGCTCGCCGAGGAGGGCGCCCTTCTCGTCCCAGGCGTGGTAGAGGCTGGCGCCGGTGCGGCCGTCCTCGGGGTAGAGGTTGTACGCCTGCCAGGTGATGTCGGGGAGCAGCAGGAGGAGGTCGGCGGGCTCGTCGTCGCGGACGGTGAAGGGGATGTGGGAGCGGTAGCGGCCGTCGGCGGTGGTCAGGACGGCGACGTAGGCGCCGAGCCGCCAGTACGCGGGGACCTGGAGGCGCCAGGAGAGCCACCAGTGGTGGCAGGAGACCGTGCGGCCGACGAGCAGCGGGGCGGGCTGGACGATGCCGGCCAGGCGGGGGCTGGTGGTGATCTTGGCGGCGCCGGCCCCGGCGTAGTGGCCGATGCGGTAGACGTCGATGCTGAACGCCTGCGGGGGGTCGACCGAGACCCGGAAGTCGATGGCCTCCCCGGGGGCCACCGCGCCGGGGACGGCGAAGCCCTTGATCTGGCGGTGGACGTCGTCGGCGGTGCGCGGGCCGTTGTGCTTGCGCGGCGCGGGCAGCCGCAGATCGCCGTGGGCGACCGACGGGTCGACGTACCAGGGGATGATCCGGCCGGAGTCGAAGTAGTTCTCGCTGCCGCGCAGCCAGGGCAGCGGGCCCTGGCCGAACGGGTCCGTGACCGCGTGGGCGAGGGCACCCGACTCCCAGCGCCTGATCTGTTCCGTCGCCACCTTCCACTCCCCTCCCGCGTCCCCCAATGGCCGCGGCCGACCGGGCCTTACCCATCCCCCAGCACATCACATTACGCACCCACTTCGTCACCCTTCGTCGTGAATTTAGGTGCCCTTGCCCCGAAGCACGAACTGGAAGGGAACATTCAGCCGGGCCGCCGCGCCGGGCGGGCGGCGGTCAGACCAGCCGGACCGGCTTCTCCGGGCGCACGCCGACGCGGTGGAGCCAGCCGCGGAGCGGTTCGGCGTCGCCGTCGTCGACCAGGCTGAGCACCGGGCGGCCCAGATCGGCGCGGCGGGTGCCGTCCACCAGGAGGGCGGGGCCGTCGAGCCAGTCCAGGCCGGGGGCGGCGCCGGCGGTGTCCACGGCGGCGCAGCAGACCATGGCGGTGACGTGGTCGGCGAGCAGCTCGCGGGCGGTGCGGGGCGGCTGCGGGGGGAAGAGCGGCAGACCGCCGTCGGCGGTGCCGTCGCCCCAGGGGGCGTCCTGGGCGCCGGAGCGGGCGGCGCGGCCGCGGGCGGCCTGGCGGGCGGCCTCCTCGCGCTCCTCGCGGGCGACCTCGGCGCCCAGCCGGGCGGCCAGCAGATCGCCGGTCCGGGCGTCGCGGGTGAGGCGGTCGATGACCCGGGCGAGGGTCGGGCCGGCGGGGCCGTCGTCAGGCTCGGGCGGCGGGGCGGGCGCGGTGGTGGCGGGCGCCGGGGCGGTCTCGTCGGGGCGGCCGGGCCGGTCGGGGCCGAGGGCGCCGGGGTGGTGCGCGGCGGGCGTACGGGAGCGGGCACCGGCGTACGTCAGGGGCGGGACCGTGGCGGCGGCCGGATGGCGGGGGGCGGCGGGGGCGGCTTCAGGGGACGCGGCCAGGGGCGCGGCCTCCGGGGACGCGGCGGCGGGCGCCGGGTGGCCGGGGGCGCGGCCCGGGGCGGCGGGGGCGGCCTCCCGGCCGGGGGCGGTGTCCCGGCCGGGCTCGGGCGGGGCGGTCAGCGGGAGCTCGTCCAGGACGCGGTGGAGCCGGGCGGCCTCCAGGCGCCATTTGCGGTCCACGATCTCCTGCGGATACTGCTGCCAGCCGACCGGGGACCAGTCGGGGCCGGGCTCGGCCGGGCCGCCGTGGAAGAGCCGGGCGGCCAGCAGGGAGGCGGCGCGGTCGATGGCGCCGGGCTCCTCCAGCAGATCGCAGGCGGGCCGCTCGCCGAGGCGGGAGGCGAAGCCCTCGGCGAGGCGGTCGCGGCGGGACAGCTCGGTGAGCGCGGAGACCACGCCGGCGTCCAGCCGGGAGGGCCAGCGGCCCATCCGCCAGGCGGGCAGCGCGACCCGGGTCAGCAGGCGGTCCCAGCCCGCGTACGCCAGGCCGACCTGCTCCTGGGCGACGATCCGCAGGCCGTAGTCGACGCCCTGGGCGCGCTCGGACGCGGCGGCCGCGACCCCGCGCTCCATGAGGGCGGCGTGCTCGCGGGCGGCGCCCAGCAGCAGCCGGGCCACCCGGCCGACGAAGCGCAGCGGCAGCGCGCGCAGCGGGCCCCGGGCCCGGGCGGGCAGCGCGACGGCCGCGTCCAGCCCGCGCAGGAAGCGGCGGGCGGCGGCTATGTCGGGATGCGCGGACGGGCCGGTGCCGGCGACGACGGGGGCCAGCAGGGCGCGCAGCTCGGCGACCCGCATCCACCACAGGAACGGCGAGCCGATGACCAGGACCGGGGCCTCGGGCGCCCGGCGGCCGCCCCTGCGGGCGGACCGCGGCGGGCCGTGGGCGCGGTGGGTGCGGTCCTCCAGCCAGCTGTCGCAGTCCGGGGTGAGGGCTATGGCGGAGGGGGCGGGCACGTCGAGGCGGTCGGCGAGGTCGCGGACGAGGCGGTACAGGTCGGGGGCGGCCTCCTCGGCGATCGGGACGGAGGGGCTGAGCGCGGGCCGGGCCCGGGCGACGGTGACCGAGACCAGGGCGGCCAGCAGCAGGCCGAGGACGGCGAGCCCGCCGGCCGTCCAGCGGGCGACCGCCCAGCCGCCGCCGGTGCCGAGCCGGCCGGTGGCGCCGCCGGCGAGCAGCACCACCGTGACCGCGGCGGGCAGCAGGGCGAGGGCGAGCGCCCGGCCGCGGACGCGCAGCACCGCCAGGGCGCGGGCACGCGCCGCGAGGACGCCTGTTTCCGGGCTGGTCACGAGCCTGTACACCCCCTGCGGTCCGGGTGGAGCGGAGAGAACACGGGACGGTCGGACGACGGTCGTGCGGTGTGCGGGCGGGCCACTCCCGCTCCCCACCCACTGTGGCACCCGCCACTGACATCGCAATGCCGGTGAGCCAGTTGCCGGACGCCGCCGTGGCAGCCGCGCCGGGAACCGGCACCGCGACCGCAGGACGCTTGCGCGGCACCCTAGTTGGGGGTGGTGCGTTCGTCAGCCGGATAGCCGCGCGGTCACTCGATGGAATGGCTTTGGGCAAA
This sequence comes from Streptomyces sp. NRRL F-4489, assembly GCF_001509485.1. Lineage (GTDB taxonomy): Bacteria > Actinomycetota > Actinomycetes > Streptomycetales > Streptomycetaceae > Streptomyces. The sequence goes on along the minus strand of NZ_LLZI01000233.1, from coordinate 17,584 downwards.
GCCGGGCGTCCGATACGGGGGGTTATGGATCAGGTACGGGGCCGGGTTGCCGGCTTGAGGGGCGGGCACCGATGAGACGTGCCCGCAACGCAACTCGGGGCATATGCCATGGAGATGACATATGCCCCGGGTCGTTCATCTCGCCTGCCGCGCCGCGGAGTTCGCGGGTGCCGGCGGCGGTCCGTTCGGAAGCGTCCTACGCGTCGGCCGCCGCCTTCGCCGCGATGTCGGTGCGGTGCTGGGAGCCGTCCAGGGTGATCCGGCCGACGGCCCGGTAGGCGCGCTCGCGGGCGGTGGCCAGGTCGGCGCCGGTGGCGGTGACGGACAGCACCCGGCCGCCCGCGCTGAGCACCGCGCCGGACGCGTCGCGCCGGGTGCCGGCGTGCAGCACGTAGGCGTCCGGGGCGTCCTGCGCGGCGACCGCGTCCAGGCCGCCGATCGGGTCGCCGGTGCGCGGGGCGGCCGGGTAGTCGCGGGCGGCGATGACGACGGTGACCGCGGCGCCGTCGCTCCAGCGCAGCGGCGGGTGGGCGGCGAGCGTGCCGGTGGCGGCGGCGTGCAGCAGCCCGGCCAGCGGGGTCCGCAGACGGGCCAGGACGACCTGGGTCTCCGGGTCGCCGAACCGCGCGTTGAACTCGATCACCCGGATCCCGCGCGAGGTGATCGCCAGGCCCGCGTAGAGCAGCCCGGAGAACGGGGTGCCGCGGCGCCGCATCTCGTCGACGGTGGGCTGGAGGACGGTCCGCAGGACCTCGTCGACCAGCTGGGGGTCGGCCCACGGCAGCGGGCTGTAGGCGCCCATGCCGCCGGTGTTGGGGCCCTGGTCGCCGTCGTGGGCGCGCTTGAAGTCCTGGGCGGGCTGGAGCGGGACGACGGTCTCGCCGTCGGTGACGGCGAAGAGGGAGACCTCGGGGCCGTCGAGGAACTCCTCGATCACCACGCGGTCGCAGGCGCGCGCGTGGGCGCGGGCCGCGTCGGCGTCCCCGGTGACCACGACGCCCTTGCCGGCCGCCAGCCCGTCGTCCTTGACGACGTAGGGCGCGCCGAAGGCGTCCAGGGCCGCGTCGGCCTCCTCGGGGGTGGTGCAGACGTAGCTGCGGGCCGTGGGGACGCCGGCGGCGGCCATCACGTCCTTGGCGAACGCCTTGGAGCCCTCCAGCCGGGCGGCCTGCGCGGACGGGCCGAAGACCGGGATGCCGCGGGCGCGGACCGCGTCGGCTACGCCCGCCACCAGGGGGGCCTCGGGGCCGACGACGACGAGGTCGGCGGCCAGGCGCGCGGCCAGGTCGGCCACCGCCCCGCCGTCGAGGGCGTCGACCTCGTGCACCTCGGCGACCTCGGCGATCCCGGCGTTGCCGGGGGCGCAGTGCAGCGCGGTGACGTCGGGATCGAGGGACAGAGAGCGGCACAGGGCGTGTTCGCGGGCGCCGCCGCCGATGACGAGGACCTTCACGGGGTGCAGCCTAGACGAACGCACCAAGCGGCCGGCCGCCGGGAGTGCCCCGATCGCACAAACCCGGGCCGGGGCCGGGGGGCGGCGGCGCGCCCGCCGTCCGCGCGCACCGGGCAACTCTTTCGGGTGAGATCCGTGCGGGTCCCCTGGCGGATCCCCCACCACTTCCGGGCGGAAACCGGGCGATCTTGGGACAGAGCCCAGCCGTTCGGCGGTAGGAAGGGGGCGGTGCGCGGACCTCCCCGGAGGCCGCGGGCGCACCGCACGTATCCGCGTACGAGGGAGCGCACGGGTGAGTCAGCCGGAGATGCAGCCCGAGGGGCCCCCTCGGGGCGAGGGCGGGCCCGACCGGGGCCGTGAGCGGTACCCGGACCGCCGGCCGGAGCGGAGCGGGCCGGTCCGCCGGGCCGCCGGGCCGCTGCGGGCCCGCGGCGACCTCGTGGGGCGGGCGTTCCCGCACGGCGACTGGGGCGAGCCGGCGGGGCGGCTGGACGCGCTCTACCTGTGGAGCGAGGAGGGCGCGCTGCGGACCGCCGACTGGTATCTGCGCGACCGGCTGGCCAAGCGGCGGGGCGCGCGGGCGCTGCGGCTGGGGGCGGCGGCCGGGGTGACCGGCGGCGGGGCGCTGCCGCTGCTGGATCTCGCCGGGGTCTGGGAGCACGGGGCGCCGTGGGGGGCGCTGACGCTGCTGCTGGCGGCGGTGTGCGTGGGCTGCGACCGGTATTTCGGGATGACCGCGGGGTGGATGCGGGATCTGGCGACCGCGCAGGCGATCCACCGGCGGGTGGAGGCGCTCCAGTTCGACTGGGCGGCGGAGGGGGTGCGGGAGGTGCTGGGGCCGGCCGAGGGCACCGCGAGCGAGGCGGCGGAGCGCTGCCTGGCGCTGCTGCGGCGGTTCAACGAGGACATCGGGGAGCTGGTGCGGGCGGAGACGGCGGACTGGATGGTGGAGTTCCGGTCGGCGCCGGTGCCGCGGGCCACGCACGCGGTGGTGCCGTGGGCGGGGGCGCGGCAGGAGGGCGGCGGGCCTCCGGCGCGGTGGCCGCTGCCGCCCGGTACGCGGCCGAACATGCCGCGGCAGCGGCCGCCGGAGGCCCCGCGCTGAGGCGGGGTGCCGGGCAGGACGCGCGGGGGCCCTGCCCGGTGCCCGCACCGGCCCGGCGGTCCGGGCCCGGCGCCCGGCGCCCGGCCCGGCACCCCGCCCGGCGTCAGCTGAAGACGATCATGGAGCCCTGGCCCAGGCTCCGGGTGGCGGCCGCGTGCAGCCCCAGCCAGACGTGCCGCTCCCGGGCGAACGGGCCGTCGTCCTGGGGGACCACGGCGGCCCGCTCCTCCAGGGACGTGGGACCGGCCGGCGGGGCGGGCGCGGCGGGCGGGTTGGCCGGGTCGATGCCCAGCGCCGGGGCGACCAGTTCGAGATCGCGCAGCAGCCCGTGCGAGGAGCCCAGCGGGCCGCCGCCGGCCAGCAGCGTCTCGGTGGCGAGCGGGTGCGGGAAGTCGACCGGGACGTACGCGCCCGCGTGGTCGTAGTGCCAGACCAGGTGCGACTGCTGGGCGGTGGACTCGAACATCTCCAGCAACTGCTCGTAGTCGCCGCCGAGTTCGTCGACCGGGGTCACCTCCAGGCCGCACAGCCGCAGCAGGTAGGCGCGGCGCAGGAAGTGCAGCGCGTCGTAGTCGAAGCCGGCGACCGGCGCCACGTCGCCGGAGAGGCCCGGCATGTAGGAGAAGACCGGGATCTCCGGCAGGCCCGCGCCCGTCAGGGCCTCGTTGTAGGCGGCGATCTCTTCGGAGAACGGGTTGTCGGGGCTGTGGCACAGCACATCGACGAGGGGTACCAGCCACAGGTCACATGCCACGGGTGAGGGCTCGCTTCCGGTCGGGGACGGAGGGCACCGGCGCACGTACAGCCACGGGTACGGCCCATTACGGCCGATGGTCGGGACAGCGTAGTGCTAGCGGGCCGTTCCGACGAGAGCGAGGGCGTGCTCGTTGTAGTCGGCGATCAGCCGCTGGGCGTCGGCCAGGTCGTGCCGCAGCAGCGCGTCGGCGAGCGCGCCGTGGCCGTGCCAGAGGCGGTCCACCAGCCGCGGGGCGCCGCGCAGCAGCGGCACCGCGAACATCCAGGTCTGGACGCGCAGCCGGTCCAGGAAGTCGCTGATGTAGGCGTTCGCCACGATGCCGCTCAGCTCGCGCCAGAACCGCAGGTCGTAGCCGATCAGGACGTCCAGGTCGCCGGCCCGGGCGGCGCGTTCGGCCTCCTCGGCGCGGCGGCGGATGGAGACCAGCACCTCGGCGGGGGTGGCCGCCAGGGCCCGGCCGGCGTCGCTGCGGAAGATGCCCTCGATGACCAGGGTGCGGGCCTCGACCATGGCGCGGAAGTCGTCGGCGGTGAAGGCGTGGACCTTGAAACCGCGGTGCTGCTCGACATCGAGCAGGCCCTGGGCGCACAGGTCGAGCAGCGCCTCGCGCACCGGGGTCGCGGAGACGCCGTACTGGTCCGCGATCTCCTTGACGGTGAAGGGGTGGCCGGACGGCAGCCGGCCGGCCAGGATCTCGTCGCGCAGCGCCTCGGCGATCTGCTCGCGCAGCGTGCTGCGCCGTATGACTGAGCTGTCCGGGCCGGGGGCCATCCGGTGCGTCTCCTTCGGTCCATGACCGCGGGGTGAGCGGCTCCGGAACAGCCTAGGGGAGGCGGCCGGGGTGGTTTCACGTGAAACGTCGGCCGGCGGAGCCGTTCCACGATCTTTCCCAACGTTTCACGTGAAACATCGCGGTGTTTCACGTGAAACAGCGCACCGAGCGGCCCCCGCCGGCGTGGGCGGGGGCCGCTCGGTGCGCTGTCCGGGAAGGGCGGCCGGGCTCAGACGGTGTGCGCGTCGGCGGACGTCAGGGCCTCGTCCAGGGCCGCCAGACCCTCCTTGGCCTCCGCCTCGGTGATGGTGCAGGGCGGGACGACATGGGTGCGGTTCATGTTCACGAACGGCCACAGGCCGCCGCGCTTGCAGGCCGCGGCGAACTCGGCCATGGGGGCGTTGTCGGCGCCCGCGGCGTTGTAGGGCACCAGCGGCTCGCGGGTCTCCTTGCTGCGGACCAGGTCCAGGGCCCAGAAGACGCCCAGGCCGCGGACCTCGCCGACCGAGGGGTGGCGCTCGGCGATCTCGCGCAGCGCCGGGCCGATGACCTTCTCGCCGATCTCCGCGGCGTTCTCCACGATGCGCTCCTCGGCCATCGCGTTGATCGTCGCCACGGCGGAGGCGCAGGCCAGCGGGTGGCCGGAGTAGGTCAGGCCGCCGGGGTAGGGCCGCTGGTCGAAGGTGGCGGCGATCTCCGCGCTGATCGCCACACCGCCGAGCGGGACGTAGCCGGAGTTGACGCCCTTGGCGAAGGTGAGCAGGTCGGGGGTGACACCGAAGTGGTCGGCGGCGAACCAGCGGCCGGTGCGGCCGAAGCCGGCCATCACCTCGTCGAAGATCAGCACGATGCCGTAGCGGTCGCAGAGCTCGCGGACGCCGGCGAGGTAGCCGGGCGGCGGGACCATGATGCCGGCGGTGCCGGGGACGGTCTCCAGGATGATCGCGGCGATCGCCTGGGGGCCCTCGAAGGCGATGGTCTGCTCCAGGTGGGCCAGCGCGCGCTCGCACTCCTGCGCCTCGGTCTCGGCGTGGAACGGCGAGCGGTACAGGAACGGGCCCCAGAAGTGGACGACGCCGGCCGAACCGGAGTCGGAGGGCCAGCGGCGCGGGTCACCGGTGAGGTTGATCGCGGCGGCGGTGGCGCCGTGGTACGAGCGGTAGGTGGAGAGCACCTTGGGGCGGCCGGTGTGCAGCCGGGCCATCCGGACGGCGTTCTCCACCGCCTCGGCGCCGCCGTTGGTGAAGAAGATCTTGTCGAGGTCGCCGGGGGTGCGCTCGGCGATCAGCCGGGCGGCCTCGGAGCGGACGTCGACCGCGAAGCCCGGGGCGAGCGTGCAGAGCTTGCCGGCCTGCTCCTGGATGGCCGCGACGACCTTGGGGTGCTGGTGGCCGATGTTGGTGTTGACCAGCTGGGACGCGAAGTCGAGGTAGCGGTTGCCGTCGTAGTCCCAGAAGTACGAGCCCTCGGCCCCGGCGACCGGCAGCGGGTCGATCAGGCCCTGGGCGGACCAGGAGTGGAAGACGTGCGCGCGGTCGGCGGCCTTCACGGCGGCGGGGTCGGAGTGCGTCGTGCTCACGGTCAGTACCTCGGATCGGTCGCGGGAGTCCGTCGCCGGACAGGACGGCTGCGGCTCCCAGCCTAGGGATCACGGTGCGCTGACCGGTACCGACACTGTGTATGGCGCTCACCACGGGCACGGACAGTATGTCTACGGTCCTGGAGGAATCTCCAGGGATGCCCGGGGGTGGGGGGAGTGCCCCCGGGCTCCGTCAGGATCCGCGGCGCGCGGGGCGCGGGGCGCCCGGCACCGCGGTCAGGCCGCCGCGGCGGTGGGGAAGGCGGTCCGGACCGCCCCGCGCGGGTGGTTGGCGTACAGATGCGGGCGCAGCGCGGACAGCCCGCCGCAGTACTTGGTGAACTCGGCCGCCTGGAGGCCGTGTCGGGCCAGCAGGCGGTCCGCCTCGGTCAGCCGGCCGCTGGTCTTGGTCTCGACGAGCACCAGGCCGCCGTCGGCGCGCACCGTGCGGCCGGTCTCCAGATCGCGGCAGACCAGCCCGATGTCGCAGGTGACCCGCTGGCCGTCGGCGACGAAGGTGGCCCGGGTGTACTCGGTCTCCAGGGCCCGGCCGAGGTCGGCGGGGGCCGCGATGCCGTAGGCGCGGTCCAGGACACCGGCGAGGAAGTCGCGCGGGGCCCCGGCCGGCGCCTGGTAGCCGGGCATCAGCGGCTGCCGGTGCTTGACCGTGCGGCCGTGCCGGCCCTTGAGCTTGACCTCCAGCTGGCGCTCGCCGGTGTCCGCGTAGAGCCGCTCGCGGAGGCGGTAGCGGAGCCGGCCGTGCTGCCGGTGGTCGTGGAAGGAGCGCAGGTCGGGGGTGTCGTAGTGGACGGAGCGGTAGCGGAACCAGCGGCGGCCGTTGATACACAGCGCGGCGAACGGGCCGCCGGGGCGGCGGCGGTCGGTGAGCTCGGCGGCGAAGGCGGTGAAGACCTCGGCCGGGACCAGATAGCTGGAGCTGTAGCGGGCGAGGAGCTCGGCGCGGGCCTGCACCTCGGACAGCGGGACGGGGCGGGCGGCCATGGCGGCGCGCGCGAGGGCTCGTACGGCGGGTGTCACACGGTCTCCTTGCGGAAAGGGGGACGGGGGATCGTGCGGGTCCTGTCGTCGCTCGTGCGGTTTTTCTCCTTTCTTTACGATCCATAACCTCGGAAAGTTCCAGCACACGGAATCGGCCATCCATCCCGTCAGTTCCGGCCGCTGAGCGCGGAATTGACGCCTCCTCGCGTTACCTGCCCGTTCGCCCGGCGGGGCCGCGGCCGCGCCCCGGTGGCGGCGGTCCACGCGGCCGTCCGTACGGGCCCGGGGCTTGGCCGGATACCGCTCCCCCGGCCGTCCGGACCGCCTCGGTATCCTCACCGCGGACGAGCGGCCGCCCCGTGGGGCGGAGCCGGGGGATCCGGGCAAGGGGGCGGCGGACATGGCACAGCCGGGACGGACGGGGCGGCAGGGACGGGTGGGACGGTCCGGCGCCCTCACACCGCTCGGACCGCAGGACCCCCGCAGGATCGGCGAGTACCGCCTGCTGGGGCGGCTCGGCGAGGGCGGGATGGGGCGGGTGTTCCTGGCCCGTTCGGACCGCGGCCGGACCGTCGCGGTCAAGCTGGTGCGGGAGGAACTGGCCCACCAGGAGGAGTTCCGGGCCCGGTTCCGCCGCGAGGTGCGGGCCGCCCGCACGGTCGGCGGCGAGTGGACCGCGCCCGTCCTGGACGCCGACACCGAGGCCGCGACCCCGTGGCTGGCCACCGGCTACATCGCCGGGCCCTCGCTCCAGCAGGTCGTCGGCGGCGGCGCCCCGCTGCCCGAGCGCACGGTGCGGATCCTGGCCGCCGGGCTGGCCCGCGCGCTGGGCTGCGTGCACGCGGCCGGCCTCGTCCACCGCGACCTCAAGCCGTCCAACGTCCTGCTGACCCTGGACGGGCCGCGGGTGATCGACTTCGGCATCGCGCGCGCCCTGGAGGGGATGGCCGGCGGGGTGACGCATACCGGGGCGGCGGTCGGCTCCCCCGGCTTCATGGCGCCCGAGCAGGTCCGCGGTGAGCCGCTCACACCGGCCTGCGACGTGTTCTGCCTGGGGTCGGTCCTGGTCTACGCGGCGACCGGCCGGCAGCCGTTCGGCTCCGCGACGACCCTGCCGCACGCGATGATGTACCGCATCGCCGAGGAGGAGCCGGACCTGACCGGGCTCCCCGAGGGGCTGACCGGTCTGGTGACCGCCTGTCTGGCCAAGGACCCGGCCCGCCGCCCCACGCCGGAGCAGTTGGTGGCGCTGGCGGAGCGGGGCCTGCCCGCCGGCGGGGCGGCCGAGGACGAGCCGTGGCTCCCGGGGCCGCTGGTGGCCCGCCTGGGGCGGCACGCCGTGGAACTGCTGGAGGCGGAGGACCCGGGGGATGGCGGACCGGCGACGGCCCCGGGGGGCGTCGGTTCGGCGCGGGTCCCGGAGTACGGCGCCGCGGCCCCCACCCCGGAGTACGGCGCGCCACCCACCCCGGAGTACGGCGCGGCGGCCCCCGCCCCTGGAGGCAGCGGCCCGGCCCCGGTCCCGTACACCGCCGTCCCGCAGCCGGGGACGCCCGCCACCCCGGCCCCCGCTCCGACCCCGCCCCCGGCCCCCGCGCGCCGCCGCCGGGCCGGCCGCCGCAAGGCCGGCCGGACGCTGCTGGCCGGGGCCGCGCTGGCGCTGGCCGGGGCGGGCGCGGCCACCGCGTACGTGCTGCTCGGCGGCGCGCCCGGCGACGCCTCCGCCACCGAACGGGCCACCGCACCGGCCCGGCCGGCCGGCGGCATCCCGGACGCCTACCTGGGCGTGTGGTCCACCACCGTGGGCGACTCGGCACTGGACGTCCGCCGCTTCACCCTCGTCCAGGGGAAGCCGGGGCAGACCGTCCTCCGGATGCAGGCCACCGGCCCCACCTACGACTGCCGCTTCACGGCCACCCTGGAGAGCGCCGGCCCGCCCGTCCGCCTCGGCCCGTCCACCGTGGTCTCCGGGCCGCCCGACACCTGCCGCCCCGGCTCCCCCAGCACCCTGGAGCTGATGGCGGGGAAGCTGCGGCGCACCTTCGACGACGCGGGCGGCAAGGCCCCGCTCCTGTACACCCGGGCGAAGTGACGTCCGCCGACGGGAGCGAACGGGACCCGGCGCGCACCAATGGGAACGGGGTGGCGGCGCGGCCCCGTGGACCCCGCCGCCACCCCGGACGGCCCCCGGCCTGACAGCCGGCCGGCGGCGTACTCCTTACAACCCGGAATCCCTTACGACAGGAACGAGTTGATCTCGATCGTCTCGTCGCGGCCGGGGCCGACGCCGATGGCCGAGATCGGGGCGCCGGACATCTCCTCCAGCGCCTTGACGTACGCCTGCGCGTTCTTCGGCAGGTCGGCGAAGGTCTTGGCCTGGGTGATGTCCTCGGACCAGCCCGGCAGCATCTCGTAGACCGGCTTCGCGTGGTGGAAGTCGGTCTGGCTGTAGGGCAGCTCCTCGACGCGCTCGCCGTCGATCTCGTAGGCCACGCAGACCGGGATCTGCTCCCAGCCGGTGAGCACGTCGAGCTTGGTGAGGAAGAAGTCGGTCAGGCCGTTGACGCGGGTGGCGTAGCGGGCGATCACCGCGTCGAACCAGCCGCAGCGGCGGTCCCGGCCGGTGGTGACACCGCGCTCGCCGCCGATCCGGCGCAGCGCCTCGCCGTCCTCGTCGAACAGCTCGGTCGGGAACGGCCCGGCGCCCACGCGGGTGGTGTACGCCTTGAGGATGCCGATCACCCGGCTGATCTTCGTCGGGCCGACGCCGGCGCCGGTGCAGGCACCGCCGGCGGTCGGGTTCGAGGAGGTGACGAAGGGGTACGTGCCGTGGTCGATGTCGAGCAGGGTGCCCTGCCCGCCCTCGAAGAGCACGACCTTGTCGTCGTCCAGCGCCTTGTTGAGGATCAGGGTGGTGTCGGCGACGTAGCCCTTGATCTTGTCGGCGTAGCCCAGCAGCTCCTCGACGACCTGCCCGGCCTCGATGGCGCGGCGGTTGTAGAGCTTGGTCAGCAGCTGGTTCTTGACGTCGAGGGCCGCCTCGACCTTCTGGACCAGGATCGACTCGTCGTAGAGGTCCTGGACCCGGATGCCGGTGCGGTTGATCTTGTCGGCGTAGGTCGGGCCGATGCCGCGGCCGGTGGTGCCGATCTTCCGCTTGCCGAGGAAGCGTTCCGTCACCTTGTCGACGGTGATGTTGTACGGCGTGATCAGATGCGCGTTACCGCTGATCAGCAGCTTGGACGTGTCGACGCCGCGGTCGTTGAGTCCGCTCAGCTCGGAGAGCAGGACCGCCGGGTCCACGACGACACCGTTGCCGATGACCGGGGTGCATCCCGGCGAGAGGATTCCGGAAGGGAGGAGGTGGAGTGCGTACTTCTGGTCGCCGACGACGACCGTGTGGCCGGCGTTGTTGCCGCCCTGGTAGCGCACCACGTAGTCCACGGATCCACCGAGCAGGTCGGTGGCCTTTCCCTTGCCCTCATCACCCCACTGAGCACCGAGCAGCACAAGTGCGGGCACAGGCGTACACCCCTTCCGGGCGGGGCATGTCCAACGTGCGTGGCCGGCGTCGCGCCGCGTGCAGGACGCGGACGGCGTCGCCGGAGCCGTCGGACCGGTGCCCCGGAATAGACGAAGCCCCTGGCGCAATAGCGCAAGGGGCTCTTGCACCGAGATGCTACCTGAGGAAGGACCGAGGTGTCGGCGCAGTCTTCTGGGCACTCTCCCGCGGACTCCGTCCGGGGGTGCCCCCTGCTTGTGGTCATCGACCCGGTAGCCCGCAGGACGGACGGCGAGTCCGTGCGGATCGCGAAGGACGTCCTGTGCGCGGGCGCGGGGGCGAAGATCTGCCTGCCGGAGGGGCCCGCGGAATTCGCCCAGGCGCTGGCCCGGCGGGGCCGCCGGCGCCCGGTGCTGATCGGCGACGACCGGGCGCTGCTGCGGGCGGTGGAGCTGCTCCACAAGGAGCGCGAGCTGTCCGGCGTACCGCTGTCCCTGGTGCCGGTGGGGCCGCCGGAGGCGGTGGCGCTGAGCCGGACGCTGGGCGTCCCCACGGACGCGGTGGCCGCCGCGCGGACGGTCCTGGACGGCGGTGAGCGCCCGATGGACCTCCTCACCGACGACAGCGACGGCATCGTGCTGGGCGGTCTGCGGATCCCCTGCGGCGACGGGGACGGGCCGCTGCCCGCCTACGGGCCGTACGCGCCGCACGGCGCCCTCGGGGAGCGCGGCGTGGCCGCCGTCCCCGGGGCGGTGAACGGCGACCGCGGCCCGGAGGCGGACGGGGAGACCGAGGACCCGGACGGCCCAGGGGCCGGGGTGCGGCACTGGTGGGAGCCGGCCGCGCGGACCGCCCGGACGGCGCTGTCGCTGCTGGCGGCGCCCGCGGCCGGGCGGCGCGGCCCCGTACGGCCGGGTGCCGCCGGGGCGGGCGGGCGGCGGGGCCGGGTGCCGGCGCAGCGGCTGCGGCTGCGGGTGGAGGCCGACGGGGCGCTGCTGGCCGACCTGGACCGGCCGGTGCGCGGGGTGTCGGTCATACCGGGCGGCGGGGACGGCGGCGCGGTCGGCGCCCACCCCGCCGTGCAGCCGGGCGGGCTGGCCGAGGTGGTCGTGCACTGGCCCGGCGAGGAGCGGCCGGTACGGACCCGGGCGCGGGCCGTGACGGTCTCCGGGGCGGACTTCCACTACCGGGCGGACGCCCTGGTCGGCGGCCCGGTGCGGACCCGGACGTGGACGGTGCAGGCGGGGGCCTGGCGGCTCCAGCTGCCGCGGTAGCCGGGGGCCCGGCGGCTCCGGTTGCCCCGGTAGCGGGCACCGCCGCCCGCTGTCCACAGCCTGTGGACAGGCGCGGACGCGCGGGCACCGAGGCCGTCACCCGCCCGGCGTCACCAGCCGCGCCTCGTACGCGAACACCGCCGCCTGGGTGCGGTCGCGCAGTCCGAGCTTCACCAGGATCCGGCTGACGTGCGTCTTCACCGTCGACTCCGCGACGACGAGATGTGCGGCGATCTCCCCGTTGGACAGCCCCTGCGCCACCAGCACCAAGACCTCGGTCTCCCGCTCGGTCAGCTCGCCGATCCGCTCCTGGGCCGGGGCGCGCGGCGCGCCCAGCCGGGAGAACTCGCTGATCAGCCGCTTGGTCACGGTCGGCGCGAGCAGCGCCTCGCCGGCCGCGACGATCCGCACGCCCTCGGCGAGCTGGCCGGCCGAGGCGTCCTTGAGCAGGAAGCCGCTGGCCCCGGCCCGCAGCGCCTGGTACACGTACTCGTCCAGGTCGAAGGTGGTCAGCACCAGCACCTTGGCGTCCGCGTCGGCCGCGACGATCTCGCGGGTGGCCTCCAGACCGTTCATCTCCGGCATCCGGATGTCCATCAGGACCACGTCGGGCTTGAGCAGCGCGACCTTCCGCACCGCCGCCCGGCCGTCCACCGCCTCGCCGATGACCTCGATGTCCGGCATCGCGTTGAGCAGCACGGAGAAGCCCTCGCGGACCATCACCTGGTCGTCGACGATCAGTACCCGGATCATGCCCCGCTCCCGCCCGGCGCGCCGTCCGCCGCCGTGTTCGCCACCGGGAGGAACGCGGCGACCTCGAAGCCGCCCTCCTCGGTGTGGTCCGCCGTCATCTCCCCGCCGAGCATCTGCACCCGCTCCCGCATGCCCAGCAGCCCGTGGCCGGCGCCCGGCGACGGTTTGGCGAGCCTACTGGGCGGACCGTTGACGATCCGCAGCCCGAGCCCGCCCAGGACGTAGGAGATCTCCACCCGGGCGTCCGCGCCGGGCGAGTGGCGCAGCGCGTTGCTCAGCGCCTCCTGCACGATCCGGTACGCCGAGAGCTCCACGCCCTGCGGCAGCGGCCGGACGCTGCCGGTGGTCACCGCCTCGACCGACAGCCCGGCGCCGCGGACGCTGTCCAGCAGCCCGTCCAGGCTGGCCAGCGTCGGCTGCGGCGCCTCCGGGTCGCGTTCGGCGAAGGCGTCGGGGTCCTCGGAGCGGACCACGCCGAGGATGCGGCGGAGTTCGGTGAGCGCCGCGACGGCGTTCTCCCGGATGGTGGCGAACGAGGTGGCCAGCTCCGGCGGCGGGTCGGCGACCCGGTACGGCGCGGCCTCGGCCTGGATGGCGATCACCGACATATGGTGCGCCACGACGTCGTGCAGCTCCCGCGCGATCAGCGCGCGCTCCTCCAGCAGGGTGCGGCGGGACCGCTCCTCGGCGGTCACGCTGCGGGTCTCGACGACCTGCCGGCGCTCCTCCCGCCAGGCCCGCACCGCGGCCGCGGCGACCAGCAGCACCCCGGAGAAGAACGCCACCGTCGGGATGTCGCTGGTGTCGCCGCCCCCGGTCAGCAGCGTCATCACCACGCCCACCCCGAAGGTGACCAGCCACATCTCCGCCGCCAGCCGCGGCCGGGTGCGCAGCACGACCAGCAGCATCACGGCCAGGTGGGCGGCGAAGAACTCGCCCCACAGGGTGCCGTAGCCGAGCAGGAAGCGGTTGGCGACCGCCCCGGCGAACAGCGCCACCAGCGACAGCCAGAAGGCGCCCACCGGCCGGAACAGCACCAGCGCCACCGGCACCGCGTACAGCAGGGCCAGCACGCCCTCCAAGACCTGGCGCGCCGGGCTGATGCCGTAGCCGCCGGTGGCGCCCGTCAGCAGGACGCAGACCGCGAGGAAGGCGACGGCGGTGTGCGGGAGCCAGCGGGCCCAGCGCCGCACGCGGGCCGGCATCCCCGGCAGCCACCGGGTGAGCTTGGCGTCGTCCAGCGGCGGCAGCGGGCGGAGGGCGAAGGCGCCGGCGAACAGGTCCTGGCGCAGGGTGTGCAGCGCGCCGTGGACCATCCGCGCCTCCGAGCGCAGGTGGCTGTGCGTCTGGGGGGTCTCGTTCACGTACCCCACGGTAAGCAGCCCGGGGGCGTCCGGGCGTCCGCACGGAAGGGGATCTGCGGGGGTCCGTCTGAAGTACTACGGGGGTGGGTACGGGGCGGGGCTCGCTAAGGGGAGCCCGGCGGCGGGCCCTCCGCCGGGCCGCTCGGCTCGGGGGCGCGGAGCAGGCCGAGGAGGACGGTGAACGCGGCGGTGCCGGGCGTGACCGGGGCGTAGTGGCCGGTGCCGGGGAGTTCTCGCAGGTCGGCGGCGGGGTGGGCGGCGGCGTAGCGGCGGGAGAGCTCCGGCGGGACGTCCGGGTCGGCGGTGCCGTGCAGGAGCGTGACCGGGATCCCGGCGGGCGGGCGGCGGACCGGGTCGGCGGCGGCCAGGCGGCCGGCGAAGCCGGGCCCGGCCCCGAGCAGCCCGGCGACCGCGCCGCCGCTCAGCCCCAGCGCGTGCGCCCGGGCCAGGTCGGCGACGGGCGCCACGGCGACGACCCGGGTCACCGGGGTGCCGGGGCGGGCGGCGGCGAGCAGCGCGAGGTGGCCGCCGGCCGAGTGGCCGGCGAGGACCACCGGGCGGGGCGGCGCCCCGGGCCCGGCCGCCCCGGCCGCCGCCGCGATGGCCGCCGCCACGTCCTGGAAGGTGTGCGGCGCGCCGCCGCCCGCGCCGACCCTGCGGTACTCGGCGAGCGCCACCGCCATCCCGTGCCGGGCCAGCTCGGCCGCGCACGGCGAGAGGTGGCGCCGGTCGTACGCGGCCCGCCAGAAGCCGCCGTGCAGCAGGACGACGAGCGGACCGGTGCCCGGCCACGGGCCGTAGAGGTCCACGACCTGGTCCGGGTGCGGGCCGTACGCCAGCGTCCGGTCCGGGGCCACCGGGGCCAGCCCCAGCAGCGCCGCCTCCTCGTCCGCCGCGGCGCTCACTCCGCGCTGCCGCCCGGGGCGGGCCCGGCGCCGGGCTCAGCGGCCGCCGGGCCGGTGTCCGCCGCCGCCCGGTCCCGCAGCACCTCGCCGAGCACCCACGCCGCCCGCTCCGCGTCCGCGAACGCCGTGTACAGCGGCGTGAAGCCGAAGCGCAGCACGTCCGGCGGGCGGTAGTCGCCGACCACCCCGCGCCGGATCAGCTCCGCCATCACCTCGCCCGCCCCCGGGCACGCCAGCGACACCTGGCTGCCGCGCCGCCGGTGGTCGGACGGCGTGACCGACCGGACCCGTCCGGGCGGCGCGTACGCGGCCACGCACTCCAGGAAGAAGTCGGTCAGCGCCAGGCTCTTGGCCCGCACGTCCTCGACGGCGACGCCGTCCCACGCCTCCAGCGCCGCCTCCAGCGCCAGCATCGAGAGGATGTCGGGGGTGCCGACCCGGCCGCGCAGGATGCCGTCCGCCGGGGTGTAGCCCGGCTCCATCCCGAACGGATCGGTGTGCGAGTTCCAGCCCGGCAGCGGCGACTCGAACCGCTCCTGCAGACTCCGCCGGATGTAGAGGTACGCGGGCGAACCCGGCCCGCCGTTGAGGTACTTGTACGTGCAGCCCACCGCGAGGTCCGCGCCGCACGCGTCCAGCGCGACCGGCAGCGCCCCGGCGCTGTGGCACAGGTCCCACACCGCCAGCGCGCCCGCGGTGTGCAGCGCGGCGGTGATCGACGCCATGTCGTTCAGCTCGCCGGTGCGGTAGTCGACGTGGTTGACCAGCGCCAGCGCGGTCCGCTCGGTGACCTCGTCGGCGATCCGGGCCGGCTCGACCGGCCGCACCGCCAGGCCCGCCATCCGGGCCGCGGAACGCGCGATATAGCCGTCGGTGGGGAACGTCGCGGCGTCCACCAGGATCTCGGCGGTGCCCTTCCCGGCCATCCGGATCGCGCCGGCCACCGCCTTGAAGACGTTGACGCTGGTGGAGTCGCCGACCACCACCTGGCCGGGGGCCGCGCCGATCAGCGGGGCGATCCTCTCGCCGATCCGCTCCGGCGCCGTCCACCAGCCGGCCTCCGTCCAGGACCGGATGCGCAGCTCGCCCCACTCGCGCTCGATCACCTCGGCGATCCGGCCGGGCACCGAGCGGGGCAGCGCGCCCAGGGAGTTGCCGTCGAGGTAGACCGTGTCGTCCAGGACGAACCGCTCGCGGGTGGCGGTGAGCGGGCCGGCCGCGTCCAGCTCGGCCGCCCGGGCGGCCTCCGTACGCTCCGGGGCCGCCGCGCCCTGCGGGAATTCCGGGCGCTCAGACATGGCTGCGCGCCGTCCACAGCTCGGGGAAGACGTTCTTGCGGGCCCGCTTCTCCAGCCAGGCCACACCCGCCGAACCGCCGGTGCCCACCTTCGACCCCATCGCCCGCCGGGTCGCCACCAGATGGTCGTTGCGCCAGCGCCAGACCAGCTCCGCGACATCGGTCAACAGCTCGGCCAGCCGGACCAGTTCGGAGTCCTGCGGCCCGGCGAGGACGCCCGCCCAGACCTCCTCGACGTCCGGGTCCGGCTCGTGGCGCGCGGCCGGATCGCGGCGCAGCACCGCCTCCGGTACGGGGTGGCCGCGGCGGGCCAGCAGCCGCAGCACCTCGTCGTACAGGCTCGGTTCGTGCAGCGCCTTCTCCAGCGCGGCGTGGTCCTCCGGCGCGCCGCGGTGCGGCACCAGCATCGACGCGGACTTCTCGCCGAGCAGGAACTCCAGCCGCCGGTACATCGCGGACTGGAAGCCGCTGCCCTCGCCGAGCGCGCCGCGGAAGGCGTTGAACTGCGCGGGCGTCAGCCGGGCCAGCGGCCGCCAGGCGGCGTTCAGCGCCTCCAGCTCCCACGTGGAACGGCGCAGCGCGTCCATCGCCGCCGGCAGGTCGTCCCGGCGCAGCGCCTCGCAGGCGGTGTGCCACTCGTGGACGATGACGGTGAACCACAGCTCCATCACCTGGGTGGTGACGAGGAAGACCATCTCGCCCGGGTCGTCGGACTGGAGCTGCTGGAGGTGGGTGAGGACGCTGGCGCGGACGTAGTCCTCGTACGGGGTGGTGGAGTCGGCGCCGATGCCGAGATCCGGGCCGAACGGCGGCTGCTCGTCGTGCGGTGCGGCGTCGGGGGACGCGGGCTCGCCGGGCGCGGCCTCGGGGGGCGCGGTGTGCGGCGCCGGGGCGCGGTCCGCGGGGTCGGCGGGAGACGGCTGCGACATGAGGGACTCCTCAGGTGCGAACTACCGGGTAGCGGTCCGCTCCTTCCTCGTCGGCACGGGAGCCCCGGTCCCCTCGGGCCGGGACGACCCGGCCCACTGAAATCATGAGCGCTGCGCCACCACCGCGCAAGGCCCGGCCGCGAGCGGTGCCGCGGCCGGGCCCGTGCGAGCCGGTGTCCTCAGGACAGGGTGTCGGCCGCGGTCGGCGAGGACTCGCGGAGGAAGGCCGTGCAGCGCTCGTACTCCTCCTGCTCCCCGATCGCCCGGGCCGCGCGGGCCAGGGCGTGCAGCGCGCGCAGGAAACCGCGGTTCGGCTCGTGCTCGAACGGCACCGGGCCGTGGCCCTTCCAGCCGGCCCGGCGCAGCGCGTCCAGACCGCGGTGGTAGCCGGTACGGGCGTAGGCGTACGACTCGACGGTCCGGCCGGCCTCGAAGGCGTCATCGGCGAGCTGCGCCCAGGCCAGGGACGAGGCCGGGTACTTCGCGGCGACATCGGCCGGCGCGGTGCCCGCGGCGAGCGCGGCGCGGGGCTCGGGGTCGTCGGGCAGGTGGGTGGGGGGCGGGCCGCCTAGGAGATTTTCGTTAATGGGCATGGCCACAGTGTGCCGGGTCGCCTGGCGGCTGGCCGCATCCCACGTTGTCGGCGGTCCCGCCGTGGGGGGTTTTGCGGCTCGCTGCGCGTTGCCGGTGGGGCTCTTGTGCGGTGTCGGCTTTCCCGCCGTGGGTTGTTTTTTGCGCCTGCGGCGCTGGGCCGCTGCGCGGGGCTGTTGGGTGCGGTGACGGGCTGGTGGGGTGGGGGTGTCCGGACGTAAAGCGCAGCAGTCCGGACACCCCCACCCCACCAGCCCGTCACCGCACCCAACAGCCCCGCGCAGCGGCCCAGCGCCGCAGGCGC